>NZ_LSIC01000120.1 GCF_001556045.1 Bradyrhizobium sp. CCH5-F6 | reverse complement strand
CGCGCTGTCGCTGGCCAACCAGTCGCAGCAGAGCGTGCTGCAGCTGCTCCGCTAAGTCGCGGACCACATCGTAAGCAAGATCCGGCGGCGGGGCTTCGGCCCCGCCGTTTTGTTTTTTAGGAGCGAGGTTCCATTTTTAACATTTGTTAGAAGATCGAGGGCAAGGTCCTGCAGTCGGTTCGATCAGTTGCGATCGTGAGTGTCGACGCGTTCCCAGAAGGGCGAGTATGTCTGGAATTGTTCTTTCTGCGTCGGTTCGCCAGAACCTGTTGTCGCTGCAGTCGACTGCCGATCTTCTCGCCACCACCCAGAGCCGCCTGTCGACCGGCAAGAGCGTCAACTCGGCTCTCGACAATCCCACCAACTTCTTCACGGCACAGTCGCTCGACAACCGTGCCAGCGACATCAACAACCTGCTGGATGGCATCGCCAACGGCGTGCAGGTGCTGCAGGCCGCCAACACCGGCATCACCTCGTTGCAGAAGCTGATCGACAGCGCCAAGTCGATCGCCAACCAGGCCCTGCAGACCACCGTCGGCTATTCCTCGAAGTCGAACGTCTCCACCACGATCTCGGGTGCGACGGCGTCCGACCTGCGCGGCACGACCAGCTACACCAGCGCGGGCGCCTTGGGCAACGTGCTCTATAGCGGTGCTGCAGGTGGCGCGACTGCGGCTGCTAGCGGCACCACGCTGGGCGGCATTTCGGGCGCTTACACGGGGTCGGTCATCAGCGGGGTGACGACGGCGGCCAAGCGACTGAATGGTTTTGCTCCTGCCGGCGACGCCAACGCCGGCGTTGTTGCGGGTGACACGCTCACCGTCAACGGCAAGACCGTGACGTTCGTTGCGGGCGATGCGCCTGCCACGGCGCCGACGGGCCTCACGCAGGTTGCGTTTGTTATTGCCACGACGACCGGTAACGTCTTCACCGACAGCAGCGGCAACGTGTCGGTTTACCTTGGCTCCGCCGATTCGGCTACGATCGGAGACGTGCTGACCGCCATCGATCTCGCCAGCGGCGTGCAGAGCAACGACGCGGGCACTCTCACATCAAACGCGGGACAGACCCCGTCCGCCGTCACCGGCGGCGCGCTGAAGCTGCAAAGCACGACCGGTTCCGACCTGAGCGTGACCGGCAAGGCCGACATCCTGAAGGCCCTCGGCCTGACGGCTGCGACCGGTGCGGGCAACGTCACAGTTTCCGCGACCCGTACCACGAGTGCCGCGACCCTGTCGTCGTTCATCTCGTCGGGTTCGACCCTGAACGTCGATAGCCATGTCATCACCTTCAAGGATGGCCCGACGCCGGCCGCGGCTTCGCTCGCCTCCACCCAGGGTGTGTCCGGTAACGTCGTCACCGACGGCAACGGCAACTCGACGGTCTATCTGCAGAGCGCGACGATCGCCGACGTGCTGAAGGCGGTCGACCTCGCGACGGGCGTGCAGACCTTCACGCTCAACGGCAGCGGCGGTGGTACGCTCGCGACCGCGTCGGGTCAGACCAACTCGTCGATCAACGCCTCCGGTCAGCTCAAGCTCTCGACCGGCGTCAATGCCGAC
>NZ_LSIC01000012.1 GCF_001556045.1 Bradyrhizobium sp. CCH5-F6 | reverse complement strand
CGACCTTGCCGAAATCAACGGCTTTGGAGTGCATCTCGGGCCGCTCGACGATTATGTCGGCAAGCTGCCGCAGGAGGGCGGCGTGCTGATCATCTGCGCCTCCTACAATGGCGCGCCGCCGGACAATGCGACGCAGTTCGTCAAATGGCTTGGCAGCGACTTGCCGAACGATGCCTTCGCTGGCGTGCGCTACGCCGTGTTCGGCTGCGGTAACAGCGATTGGGCGGCGACCTATCAATCCGTGCCGCGCTTCATCGACGAGCAATTGTCGGCGCATGGCGCACGTGCCGTCTATCCGCGCGGCGAGGGCGATGCGCGCGGCGATCTCGACGGGCAGTTCCAGAAGTGGTTCCCGGCGGCGGCCCAGGTCGCGACCAGGGAGTTCGGCATCGACTGGAATTTCACCCGCACCGCCGAAGAGGATCCGCTCTATGCGATCGAGCCGGTGGCGGTGACCGCCGTCAACACCATCGTCGCCCAGGGCGGCGCGGTCGCGATGAAGGTGCTGGTGAATGACGAACTCCAGAACAAGAATGGCCCTAATCCGTCGGAGCGTTCGACCCGTCATATCGAGGTGCAGCTGCCGTCCAACGTTGCCTATCGCGTCGGCGATCACCTCAGCGTCGTTCCGCGCAACGACCCGACGCTGGTGGACTCGGTCGCGCGCCGCTTCGGCTTCCTCCCGGCCGACCAGATCAGGTTGCAGGTCGCCGAAGGCCGGCGTGCACAATTGCCGGTCGGCGAGGCCGTGTCGGTCGGCCGTCTGCTCAGCGAGTTCGTGGAGCTTCAGCAGGTGGCGACGCGCAAGCAGATCCAGATCATGGCCGAGCACACCCGTTGCCCCGTGACCAAGCCGAAGCTGCTGGGCTTCGTCGGCGAGGAACCTGAAACGCTCGAGCGCTATCGCAACGAGATATTGGCCAGGCGCAAATCGGTGTTCGACCTGCTGCTCGAATATCCCGCCTGCGAACTGCCATTCCACGTCTATCTGGAGATGCTCTCGCTGCTGGCCCCGCGCTATTACTCGATCTCGTCATCGCCATCGGTCGATTCGGCGCGTTGCACCATCACTGTCGGCGTGGTCGAAGGTCCGGCAGCCTCCGGCCGCGGCACCTACAAGGGCATCTGCTCGAACTATCTCGCCAACCGTCGTGTGGGCGACGTGATCTACGCCACCGTGCGTGAGACCAAGGCAGGTTTCCGGCTTCCCGATGATCCCTCCGTGCCTATCATCATGATCGGCCCGGGCACGGGGCTTGCGCCGTTCCGAGGCTTCCTCCAGGAGCGCGCCGCGCGGAAGGCGAAGGGCGCCGCGCTTGGTCCTGCCATGCTGTTCTTTGGCTGCCGTCACCCGGACCAGGATTTTCTATATGCGGATGAGCTGAAGGCGATGGCGGCAAGCGGCATCACCGAGCTCTTCACCGCGTTCTCGCGCGCCGATGGACCGAAAACCTATGTGCAGCACGTTCTCGCCGCGCAGAAGGACAAGGTCTGGCCTCTGATCGAGCAGGGCGCGGTCATCTATGTCTGCGGCGACGGCGGCAAGATGGAGCCCGACGTGAAGGCCGCACTGGTCGCGATCCAGCGCGAGAAGACTGGCAGCGATGCCGCCACGGCTACGCGCTGGATCGAGGAGATGGGCGCGAAGAACCGCTATGTGCTGGACGTCTGGGCGGGTGGGTAATATTCGGATCGTAGGGTGGGTTAGTCGAGCGGGTTGCGCGAAGCGCGAGCCACTCGGCGTAACCCACCATGCTTCAGCATGTGCGGGACGAAGTTGGTGGGTTACGCCTGCGGCTAACCCACCCTACGAAATCGGATCGTGCTAAACGTCTGGCATGATTCCCTGGGAAAAAATCGACACCGCCAAAATCCCCGGCTCCGACGAGGAACTCCGCCTGATGCGGCGGGGCAAGGAGTTCTCAATCAAGCTCGGTAGCAACGAGCTGATGAACAATCGCCTGTCGGGCTCGGAAGCCGCGCTCGCGACGCTCGCGGCCAAGCAGATCGAGAAGGTTGCAAAGCCGGTCGTCCTCATCGGTGGCCTCGGCATGGGCTTCACCCTGCGCGCGGCGCTGGCCGTGCTCGGAAGCAAGGCGAAGATCGTGGTCTCCGAGCTGGTCCCGTCTGTCGTCGCCTGGGCACGAGGCCCGATGGCGGAGGTCTTCGGCAACAGTCTCGATGACGCCAGGGTGAGTATCCGGGAAACCGATGTCGGCGAAATCATCCGGGCAAAGCGGTCGGCTTTCGACGCCATCCTCCTCGACGTCGACAACGGGCCGGAAGGACTGACCCGCAAGGGCAATGATGCGCTCTACAGTGCGAGCGGGTTGACGGCAGCCAGGACAGCGCTGCGGCCGGGTGGCGTGCTCGCCGTGTGGTCGTCAGGGCCGAACCTCGCCTTCACCAAGCGCCTCGGCCGCGCCGGCTTCGATGTCAATGAAGTCGCTGTCCGGGCCACCGGCAGAGGCGGCGGCGCGCGCCATGTGATCTGGATGGCCAGGAAGAGATAGGCCCCGTGCCTCCGCCCAGTTCAGCCTGTTCTAGATGCGCTCGCCGTCTCGCCGCATCCGATTGACGGCTTTGGCCGGCTCGTCATCGTAAGGCCAACGTTCGAGGATGCCGGCAATCTCCCGTTCGAGGCGCTTTGCCATGTCGGCGTCGATGCGCCGTATTAGTTCGATCTGTCTTGGAAAGGCGATGCGGCGACAGTCCTGGTTCTCGATGCGGTGCATCATCTCGTAGGCGAATGCGAGGCCATGGGTGACGTCCCTGAATATCCAATAGAGCAGATCATTGTAATCGGCGCTGGGCCGGCGGTCGATCTCCGTTCCCCGTTCGACGATCACATAATGATAGCGATCGGCGTCGATCTCGACATGGGGATAGCCGAAGTCGCGCGAACGACCATAGGTGGGCAGCTCGTCCCGTTTGGCGCCGATCCGGGTCGCCCGCGCGGCAACGTCTGCTTCGATATCCTGCAAGGTTTTCATGTGAGGGGGGCTCGGACTCAAGCCGCCTGCGCTGCCGCGCCGTGCGCATGCGTGTCGATGGCCCCGATGATCTCGGGCCAGAATCGCATCGGCAGGGCGTGACCCATGCCTTCGATCATCAACAGCTTGGCATTCGGGATTGACACCGCCGTGTCCTTGCCGCCTTCGGGGCGGACCAGGGGATCGACCGTGCCGTGGATGACGAGCGTCGGCGTCTTCACGCTATGCAGCCGTTCCTTGCGGCTGCCGGAGGCAAGCACGGCGCGGAGCTGCCGTCCGACGCCGGCCGGATTGAGCCCGCGCGCGAACACGCGCTCGGCACGTTCGAGGTCGAGCGCTTCCTCTTCCGGAAAGGACCCGGCGCGCAACACTTTCCATGTCTGTCCGTAGCGGACGATGAACTCCTCCTTGCTGCGCGGCGGCGGCGCCATCAGCATCGCCGCGGCCTCGCGTGTCGGCGGCGGCACCCGCGGATTGCCCGTGGTCGACATGATCGATGTCAGCGAACGCACGCGGTGGGGAAACGACAACGCCACCTCCTGTGCGATCATGCCGCCCATGGAGGCGCCGACCAGATGCGCCGACTTGATGCCGAGCGCATCCATCAGGCCGACCGTGTCCTTGGCCATGTCGATCAGCTTGTAGGTTGCGGCAACGGGAATCCTGAGAAAACGCAGCTTCAGCAGTTCGAGCGGCGTCAGGCGCTTGCCGCCCGTGAGGTGGCTCGACTTGCCGATGTCGCGGTTGTCGAAGCGGATCACGCGGAAGCCGCGCGCGGCGAGCTGCTCGCAGAACGCATCGTCCCAATGGATCATCTGCGCCCCGAGCCCCATGATCAGCAGCAACGGCTCTGCATTGTCGTTGCCGAAAATCTCGTAGCAGATGTCGATGCCGTTGGCGCGGACGGTCTGGGGTGGCTGATGGGCGGTCACGGGTTCCTCCTGCTGATCGTGATGTATCGCACGGTTTCGTTCGGCGAAGAAGCCGCGTGCGCGACGCCGCTGCTTGCCGGTTGACCGGCACCTCGCAACGGTGTGGTATGGCGAGAAAAGAAGGGTGCAAAGCCCTCCACATCGGGAGGACGCTAATGACCGACAAGATCACCGATCCGGTCGCCCTGTGGCAGAAGATGGTCGGCGAGATGGAGAAGGGTTTCAACTCCTTCGCGACGAAGGCGATGGAGACGCCTGAATTCTCGCAAGCCGTGAACCGCGCCGGCGGCGTTGCTGCAGGTGCTCAGAAGCAGTTCGGCGATCTCATGGAGAAATATCTACTTTCCATGAACCTGCCGAGCCGCGAGCAGATCACCGGTATCGCGGAGAGGCTTCAGTCGATTGAAGGTCAACTCGGCGAGATCAAGGCGATGCTGAGCCAGATGTCTGCCAATTCGGGTGCGTATCAGGCCGGCGCCGCTCCGCGTCCGCCACGCACGAAACGTCCGCCGTCCGAAGGCGGAGACGAGAAATGAACGCGCCGACGGGACTTGATTTCGCCGGGATCCCGGAGCGGATCCAGTCCGAGGTGCAGCGCGCCATCATGCGCAGCATCAAGGGCGTCGAATATCTCTCGACCTCGGGCCCGTCGCTCGGCTCGACGCCCAAGGACGTGCTGCATTCGCGCGGCACCATGAACCTCTATCACTATCGGCCGATGTCGGACGAGATCTATCGCGTGCCGGTGCTGATCGTGATGGCGACCACCAACCGCGGCTACATCCTCGACCTCGTGCCCGGCCAGAGCTTCATCGAGTTCCTGCTGAGGCGCGGCTACGACGTCTACATGCTGGACTGGACCGCGCCGCGGCCGGAAGAGAAGAGCCTGAGCATGGAGGACTATGTCCTCGATTTCATCCCGGATTGCGTCCGCCGCGTGCAAGCCGATTGCGGCGAGCAGGATGTCTCCATCATCGGCTATTGCTTCGGCGGCGTGCTGTCGTTGCTCTACGGCTCGATCCACAAGGATGGGCCGATGAAGAATCTGATCTGCTTCACCACGCCGGTCGACTTCCGCGAGATGAAGCTGTTCTCGAATTTCTCCGACCGCCGCTATTTCGACGTCGATCGTCTCGTCGACAGCGTCGGCAACGTGCCGCCGGAGATGATCCTGTCCTCCTTCGAGATGCTGCGCCCGGCCTCGCGCACGGTGAGCCAGATCCAGCTCTGGGAGAACATCTGGAACGACGAATTCGTCAAGTCCTACCGCATGTTCGACCGCTGGGCGACGGATACGCTGCCGCTGGCAGGCGAATATTTCCGCACCATCACCAAGGACCTGATGTGGGACAACAAGCTGTTCAACGACACCATGTCGGTCGGCGGCCGCGCGGCGAAGCTGGAAGACATCAAGGTGCCGATCCTGCATGCGGTCGCCGAGCATGACCACATCGTGCCGTATGAGGCCGCCAAGCACCTGATCGCCAAGGTCGGCTCGGCGGACAAGGAGGAGGTGATCCTGAAAGGCGGGCACGTCTCTCTGGTCGCCGGCGCCAACGCAGTGAAACGGCTTTGGCCGAAACTGGACTCCTGGCTGGGGAAGAGGTCGACATGAGCGAGCAGCGTTCCTATCCGCGTCAGGTCAAGACCGACGCCGGCGATATCGAGATCCGGCTGATGTCGCCGGCGGACGAAGCTGCGGTGCTCACCTTCGGCAAGGGCCTGCCGACGCACGATCTCCTTTTCCTGCCACGCAACATCAGCGAACCCAAGGTGCTGTCGGCCTGGGTGAAGGAGATCGAGCGAGGCGCGATCCAGAGCCTGCTCGCGGTGAGAGAGGGCAGGGTCGTCGGCTGCGGCACGCTGGTGCGCGATCCACACTCCTGGTCGCCCCATGTCGGCGAGATCCGCATGGTGGTCTCGCCCGAAGTTCGCGGGAAGGGAGTGGGCAAGGCGCTGTCGCAGGAGACCTTTGCGCTCGCGCTTGGCGCCGGTCTGGAGAAGCTCTCGGTCCAGATGACCGTCGACCAGCAGGCGGCGATCGCCCTGTTCGAGAGCCTTGGCTTCAAGGCCGAGGCGCTCCTGCGCGACCATGTCCGGGACATCGACGGCAAGACCCACGACATCGTCGTGCTCGGGCACAACGTCGCGCAGGTCCGGGCGCAGATGGAAGCCTATGGACTGCCGGGCGCCGTCCAGCACTGAGCCGGTGATCGGGTCAATTCAGCCTATCGAGCCGGCACGGCGCCTCGCAGGGCGGAAGTTCACGATTTCGTGATATCGCATCGCAACATTTATGTTGCGGTGCACAATTAACCATGCCATATAGGCCATGCCCCGGGCCAATGCGGACGGGGTGAGCCCATAGCTCAAATCAATTGAGGATGGAGAGAACCCCATGACCACCGAAACCAATACTGCCTTCGAGGGCTTCAAGGACGCTTTCAAGAACATCCAGAACCTGGAAGTTCCCGAGGCTGCCCGCGAATTCGTCAAGAAGACTGCCAGCACTGCCAAGGACCGCGCTGCCGAGGTGTTCGCCGGCTCCGAGCGGGTGACCGCTGCCGTCGAAAACGCGGTGACCGAGACTGTCACCGAGGCCGGCAAGATCAGCCGCAACATCCAGCAGGCGATCTACGAGGATGCCGAGGCGTTCTTCTCGGGCATCGACAAGCTCGCGTCCGCGAAGTCGATCAGCGAGGCCGTCGAAATCCAGTCGAGCCTGCTCCGCGCCCGCGGCGAAGTGTTCGTCTCGCGTGCCAAGGCGACCGCCGACTATTTCGGCAAGCTCGCCGCCAACGGCGCGAAGTCCGCTCAGGACAATTTCGCCAAGGTCTACAGCAAGACCGCCTGATCCGGCGCCTGAGTAGAAACTGAATTTGAGGCCCGCTTCGGCGGGCCTTTTGTTTGTGGCTCTGTGTCGCCGTCGTTTCGAGGGAAGCGCAGTAATCCGGATTGCTTCCACGGACAGATTCTGGATTGCTTCGCTTCGCTCGCAATGACGAGTAGTGTGATGCAGCGATGACTCCACCCACTACCTTCTCCTTCGATACCCCCGGCGATGCCGAGCGCGCGGCCGAGCTGCGCCGCGTGAAAGCGCTGGCGACTCTGGTGCTGGCCGCGACGCTTCTGCTCTTCATCATCGCGAAATGGCTGCTGCCCGTCCATCCCGTGTTCGGCTTCGTCGCGGCCTTCGCCGAGGCTGCGACGATCGGCGGGCTCGCCGATTGGTATGCGGTGGTGGCGCTGTTCAAGCGGCCGCTCAGCCTGCCGATCCCGCACACGGCGATCATCCAGAGCAATCAGGCCCGCATCGCCGACAAGCTCGGCGAGTTCATCCAGGTGCATTTCCTCGAAGCCGGTCCCGTCGAGGCCAAGCTGAAGGAGATCGATTTCGGCTCCTTCGTTGCGGACTGGCTGCGTGACCGCAAGCGCAGTGACGACCTCGCACGCTTTGCGCTGCGTCTGCTGCCGGAAGCCGTCTCCTCGACCGAGACCTCCGGCCTGATGACCTTCATCGTCCGCCGCATGTCCACGCAGCTCCAGGCGATCGACCTCGCGCCGCTCGTGGCCGGTACGCTGCGCGGCTTCGTCGCGGAGGGGCGGCACCAGATCCTGTTCGACGATCTCTTGCTCGTGATGCACGAGACGCTGAACCAGAAGGAAACGATGGCGATGATCCGCGAGAAGGTGCGTGCGGAGCTGCCAACCCTGCTCAGGCTCTATCGCGCCGACAAGTTTCTGGTGAACAAGATCGTTGCCTCCGCCACCGCGTTCTTCAATGAGGTGAGCAGCGATTCCAAGCATCCGTTCCGCGGCGAGTTCGATCGCATGGTGCTGAGCTTCGTCGATCGGCTCGGTACCGACCAGGCCTATATCGACCGCATCGCCGGTCTGAAGCGCGATCTGCTCGCGCGTCCAGAGCTTGCCGATCTGGCCCGCACCCTCTGGGCCAACATGCGCTCCTTCATCGAGCGCAGTGCGAGCGGTGAGACGCAGGTGCTCCAGCATCATCTCGCCGGCATGTTCGTCGCGGCCGGCGAGGCGCTCGCCGGGGATGCCGAGCTGCGCGGCGAGATCAACAAGGGCCTTGTCGCGGTGCTGCGCAGCTTTGTCGCCGACCAGAAGAGCGGCGTCTCCACCTTCATCTCCGACCAGGTCAAGGCGTGGAATATGACGCAGCTGATCTCGCTGATCGAAATCAACATCGGCCGGGACCTGCAATACATCCGCTTCAACGGTTCGCTGATCGGCGGTCTCGCCGGTCTCGCGCTCTATTCCGTAGAATTCCTGCTTCGATTGCTGTGATATTTGCGTCACGGCCGTTAGCATTAACGTGCGGGCCTATTGTCGCCCCGCGCCTCTCCGGCTTGAATGTCGGGAACCGGCCGCCTAGCTGATTCATGTTGCGCTGCGGAACGATCGAGAAGCCGGTGCATTGAATTCGTGCCCATTTGCCGGCCTCGCAGCCGGCGGCCTTTCCAGGAATCTCCCAGGGGAACATCGATGACCGCAACTGCCCAGACGCTGCGTCCGCCGTCCCGCACCTTGATGTTTCTCGAGGGACGCGCGATCCACGAGTTCGGCGCTTTCCTCGGCGCGCTGCCGCTCCTCAGCCTCGCGCCACGCGGCGATGGGCATCCGGTGCTGGTGCTGCCCGGCCTCGTGGCCTCCGATGTATCCACCCGTGCGCTGCGCACGTTTCTGACCAGCAAGGGCTATGCGGTGAGCGGCTGGCGCCAAGGTCGCAATTATGGCCTGCGCGAGGGCGTGCAGGACGCCATGGTCGATCTGGTCCAGGAGCTCAGCGACAAGCACGCGCGCAAGATCAGCCTGGTCGGCTGGAGCCTCGGCGGTCTCTATGCCCGCCAGCTCGCCAAGATGATGCCGGAGCGCGTGCGCCAGGTGATCACGCTCGGCAGTCCCTTCGCCGGCGATCCGCGATCGACCAACGCCTGGCGCGTCTACGAATGGGCGAGCGGGCGCAAGGCCGATGAGGTCGATCCGCATTTCGGCGGAGAGCTTGCCGTGCCGCCGCCGGTGCCGACCACCTCCATCTTCAGCCGCACCGACGGTGTCTGCGCCTGGCAGGGCTGCATGGAGAAAGCGGGCGCACAGACCGAAAGCATCGAGGTGGAGAGCAGCCATTGCGGCATGGGCCATCATCCCGCCGTGGTCTATGCGGTGGCCGAGCGGCTTGCGCAGAAGGAGGGCCAGTGGAGCCCATTCGATCGCAGCGGTTGGCGCGGCGTGGTTTATCCCGACCCGCACAGGTAG
This sequence comes from Bradyrhizobium sp. CCH5-F6, assembly GCF_001556045.1. Lineage (GTDB taxonomy): Bacteria > Pseudomonadota > Alphaproteobacteria > Rhizobiales > Xanthobacteraceae > Bradyrhizobium. The sequence goes on along the minus strand of NZ_LSIC01000012.1, from coordinate 323,285 downwards.
CGCTTTTCTTCACCTCGCCCCGCTTGCGGGGAAAGGTCGGATCGCATCGGAGATGCGATCCGGGTGAGGGGCACTCTCCGCGAATCCAACTCTCATCGACTCTGCGGAGACTCCCCCTCATCCCAACCTTCTCCCCGCAAGCGGGAGAAGGAGTAGAGGCATTGTCGTTACCGTCCATTGTCGCGCCCGTATCAAACGCGCTATGCCTCGCGCATGGCGCATCCGCTCTCCCGCATCATCGACCAGCTCAAGCGCGAGCCGTCGCGCACCGGCTCCATCGTCATCACCGTGTTCGGCGACGCCATCGTGCCGCGCGGCGGCTCGGTGTGGCTGGGGACGCTGCTGGAATTCTTCGAAAGTCTGGATATCGATAGCGGCGTGGTCCGCACCGCGATGTCGCGGCTTGCTGCCGACGGCTGGCTGACGCGCGAAAAAGTCGGGCGAAACAGTTTCTATCGTCTGGCCGACAAGGGCAGGCAGACCTTTGAAGCTGCCACGCGCCACATCTACGATCCGCCGCCATCGGACTGGACCGGCCGCTTCGAGTTGCTCCTGATCGGCAATGGCGAGGATCGCGACGCCTCGCGTGAGGCGCTGCGCAATGCCGGCTTCGGCAGTCCTCTGCCGGGCGTCTGGGTCGCGCCGTCGGGCGTGCCGGTCCCGGACGAGGCTGCGGGCGCCATCCGTCTCGAAGTCTCGGCAGAGGATGACAGCGGGCGTCGTCTGCTGAGCGCGAGCTGGCCGCTCGATCGCACCGCGGACGCCTATCTGAAATTCATGAAGACGTTCGAGCCGCTCCGCGCCGCGATCGCGCGCGGCACGGATTTGTCCGAGGCCGATGCCTTCACCGCGCGGATCCTGCTGATCCACTACTATCGCCGTGTCGTGCTGCGCGACCCGCTGCTGCCCGAGAGCCTGCTGCCGCCCGATTGGCCGGGCCACGCCGCTCGGGAACTCTGTGGCGAGATCTATCGCGCGCTCCTCGCTCCATCGGAACAATGGCTCGACGGCCATGGAATCAACGAGAAGGGGGCGTTGCCGGCGGCCCGGAAGCTCCTGGAACGGAGGTTCGGCGCTTGATTTTTATGTTACAGAAATATCTTGCATGAGGTGATTTCTGTTATATATTCCCTCCCAATAAATCGGGAGGATGCGCATGTATACCCAGGCGCTGAATACGGCCGAGACCGACGACCGCGGTCTCGAGGACGCGGCAAAGGCTGCCCAGTTTCAGGCCCGCATCGACGCCGAAGAGCGCATCGAGCCGAACGACTGGATGCCGGCGGCCTACCGCAAGACGCTCACCCGCCAGATCTCCCAGCACGCCCATTCTGAAATCGTCGGCATGCTGCCCGAGGGCAACTGGATCACCCGCGCGCCGACATTGCGCCGCAAGGCCGCGCTGCTTGCCAAGGTGCAGGACGAGTGCGGTCATGGCCTCTATCTCTACGCTGCCGCCGAGACGCTCGGCGCCTCGCGCGAAGAGCTGGTCGACGCGATGCTTGCGGGCAAAGCCAAATATTCCTCTATCTTCAACTATCCGACGCTGACCTGGGCCGACATCGGCACGATCGGTTGGCTGGTCGACGGCGCCGCGATCATGAACCAGATCCCGCTGTGCCGCTGCTCCTATGGTCCCTATGCGCGCGCGATGATCCGCGTCTGCAAGGAGGAGTCGTTCCATCAGCGCCAGGGCTACGAAATCATGGTGACGCTGTGCCGCGGCTCGGACGAGCAGAAGGCGATGGCGCAGGACGCGCTGAACCGCTGGTGGTGGCCGGTGCTGATGATGTTCGGCCCGCCGGATGTCGCGAGCCAGCATAGCGACACCTCGACGAGGTGGAAGATCAAGCGCTTCTCCAATGACGAGCTGCGCCAGAAATTCGTCGATGCCACCGTACCGCAGGCGCAATATCTCGGTCTCACCATTCCCGATCCCGGCATGACGCAGGATGCCGACGGACACTGGCGCTACAGCGAGATCGACTGGACCGAATTCAAGCAGGTGCTCGCCGGCAACGGCCCGTGCAACCGCGACCGCATGGCCGCGCGCCGCAAGGCGCACGAGGAGGGCGCCTGGGTGCGTGAGGCGGCGGCCGCCTATGCCGCCAAGCGCGCGCAGCGTCAGACTGCCCAAGCTGCCGAATAGGGAGATCAAGATGGCCACGCCGAACACCCCGCTGTGGGAGGTCTTCATTCGCAGCCGCAACGGGCTCGCGCACAAGCATGTGGGATCGCTGCATGCCAGCGACGCGACGATGGCTCTGCAAGCCGCCCGCGACATCTACACCCGCCGCGGCGAGGGCCTGTCGATCTGGGTCGTGCCATCGAGCGCGATCACCGCGAGCGATCCTGCGGAAAAGGGCATGATGTTCGAGCCGGCGGAGTCGAAGATCTATCGGCATCCGACGTTCTACGAGGTGCCGGAAGAAGTGGGGCACATGTAGCGCTCTCCCCTCATGGTGAGGAGCGCGAAGCGCGTCTCGAACCATGAAGGCCCGTGAACCTGCGGCCATCCTGCGAGACGGCGCTTCGCGCCTCCTCAGGATGAGGTCGGAACAAGTGGCAAGATGGATAGGACAGATGGCCGTCGCCAACATCCAGGTCTCCGAAACACCGCTGGTGCTCTATACGCTGCGCCGCGCCGACGATGCGTTGATCCTCGGTCACAGGTTGTCGGAATGGTGCGGGCACGCGCCGATGCTGGAGGAGGACATGGCGCTCTCCAACGTCGCGCTCGACCTGATCGGCCAGGCGCGGGAGTTGTACGGCTACGCCGCGAAGGTCGAAGGCAAGGATAACGACGAGGACAAGTTCGCGTACTTGCGCGACGTCAGGCAGTACCGCAATCTGCTGCTGGTCGAGCAGCCGAATGGCGACTTCGCCCAGACGCTGGTGCGGCAGTTCTTCTATTCCGCCTTCGCCGACCTTTACTGGCGTGCCATGATGAGCTCGCGCGATATGACGCTTGCCGCCATTGCCGCCAAGTCGGAGAAGGAGAGCGCATATCACCTGCGCCACGCCTCGGAATGGATCATCAGGCTCGGAGACGGCACGGACGAAAGCCATCGACGGGCGCAAGCCGCGATTGATCATCTCTGGGCCTTCACCGGCGAGATGTTCTCGGTCGATGACGGCGAGCGTGACTTGATCCAGGCCGGCATCGCCATTGATCCGGCGAGCTTGCGCGATCGTTGGTTGACGACGCTGTCAGACGTCGTCGGCGAGGCGACGCTTGAGCTGCCCAAGAACGACTGGATGCAGCAGGGTGGTCGGTCCGGCCGGCACAGCGAGCATCTCGGCCACCTCCTGTCCGAACTGCAATCGATGCAACGCACCTTTCCGGGGCTGACATGGTGAGCGTGTCGGAGCGCGACAGCGAGCTGCGCCGGCGGGCCTGGGACGCTGCGGCAAGCGTGGTCGATCCCGAGATTCCGGTGCTGACCATCGCCGATCTCGGCGTGCTCCGCGAGGTTGCGCTCGACGGCGATCATGTCGAGGTCGCGATCACGCCTACTTATTCCGGCTGTCCCGCCATGAACATGATCGCGCTCGAAATCGAGATCGCGCTGGAGCGCGCCGGCTTTCATCATCCCAAGGTGCGCACCGTGCTGTCACCGGCCTGGACGACGGACTGGATGAGCGAGGAGGGGCGCCGCAAGCTCCGCGCCTACGGCATTGCGCCGCCGCAGTCATCAAACTCGCGCCGCACGTTGTTCGGCGAGCAGGCCGTCGCGTGCCCGCAATGCGGTTCTGACAAGACAGAATTGTTGTCCGAATTCGGCTCCACGTCTTGCAAGGCGCTGTGGCGCTGCAAGGCCTGCCGCGAACCCTTCGATTATTTCAAGTGTCATTGACCATGTCCGCAGCCGCACCGCGTTTCCATCGCCTTGCCGTCAACGACCTCCGCCGCGAGGCGTCCGACGCCATCTCGATGACCTTCGCCATTCCCGGCGAACTCGCCGGCGATTACGCCTTCACGCCTGGCCAGTACCTCACGCTGCGCACCACGCTTGACGGCGAGGAGGTACGCCGCTCCTATTCGATCTGCTCAGGCCCCGACGACGGCGAGATCCGCATCGCGGTGAAGAAGGTCGATGGCGGCGCGTTTTCGAGCTGGGCGGCGGATGAACTGAAGTGTGGCGACGAGCTCGACGTGATGACGCCGACCGGACGCTTCGGCGCGGTGCCGCCGGCCGATAGCGGGCGCATCCATGTCGGCTTTGCCGCCGGCTCCGGCATCACGCCGATCCTGTCGATCGTGAAGGGCGTGCTTGCCCGCGAGCCGGACAGCCGCTTCTTCCTGTTCTACGGCAACCGCACCACCGACAACATCATGTTCCTCGAGGCGCTCGAGGAGCTAAAGAATCGCTTCATCGATCGTCTCTCGCTCTTCCACGTCATCTCTGGCGAGGAGCAGGATATCCCGATCCTGCACGGCCGGCTCGATGGCGACAAGGTGAGGGTGCTGCTCCGCTCTCTGGTGCCGGCCGGGAGCGTCGATCACGTCTTCATCTGCGGCCCCCTTGGCATGAGCGAGCAGATCGAGGCGACCTGCCGCGATCTCGGCATCGCGGACGAACGCATCCACGTCGAGCGCTTCGTCTCCGAATTCGGCGGTAAGCCGCGGCCCAGGAAGACCGTTGCGCCCGACGCGCCGCCGAAGGCGATTGCGTCGCTGATCATCGACGGTAAGCGTCGCGACGTGCCGGTCGCCGAGGATGAGGCGATCCTCGATGCCGCGCTGCGTGCCGGGGTCGATCTGCCCTTCGCCTGCAAGGGCGGGATGTGCTCGACTTGCCGCGCCAAGCTGGTCGAGGGTGAGGCGCCGATGGACATCAACTATTCGCTGGAACCGTGGGAGTTGAAGGCCGGCTTCGTCCTGACCTGCCAGGCAAAGCCATCGTCGGAACGTGTCGTGGTCGATTATGACCATGTCTGATCGGCCAGATCAGACCCCATGAATGCAAATGCGTCGCATTATTTGACAGCTCGAGCCAACCAGCAGAACATCATGTGCAAGCATCTGGCCCGGAGAAGCGCGTGAACGTCAAAGCCGCCCTGTCGCCTGAGGATATTGCCCGCGCCTGCGCTGACGCGATGTGGGCGGAGGACGATGCGTCCAAGGGTCTCGGGATGGAGATCGTCGAGATCGGCCCCGGCTTCGCAACGCTTGCGATGACGGTGCGGCCGGACATGGTCAACGGCCAGCGCATCGCCCATGGCGGCTTCATCTTCACCCTCGCCGATTCCGCCTTCGCGTTCGCCTGCAACTCGCACAATGAGCGCGTGGTCGCGGCGCAGGGGCAGATCACCTTCATCAAGCCGGGCAAGCTCGGCGACCGCCTCATTGCGAAGGCGCGGGAGATCACCCGTGGCGGCCGCTCCGGCATCTACGATGTGCGTGTGACCGCGGGCGACACCGTCATCGCGGAATTCCGCGGGCACTCGCGCGTCATTCCCGGCGCGTGGCTGCCGGCGCAAGATCAATAAAAGACCAACAAAACAAAAGAACAGATCAATGTGGGGAAACGAGGATGGCTCTGACGAGGCTCAAGGAAGGTGCCAGTAGCTACAGCGCCGAGATGGACGCACATGAGCGCGCCTCGCGCGACGAGATCATGGCGCTGCAGAAGCAGCGGCTGGCCTGGTCGCTGAAGCACGCCTACGACAACGTCGCGCATTATCGCAAGGCCTTCGACAAGGCTGGCGTGCATCCGTCCGACTTTCGCGAGCTGTCCGACCTCGCAAAGTTTCCGTTCACGGTGAAGACCGATCTGCGCGACAACTATCCCTTCAACATGTTCGCCGTGCCGCGCGAAAAGCTGGTGCGCGTGCATGCCTCGTCCGGCACCACGGGCAAGCCGATCGTCGTCGGTTACACCCAGCGCGATATCGACACATGGTCGGAAGTGATGGCGCGGTCGATCCGTGCCGCTGGCGGGCGAACCGGCATGATCATCCACAATGCCTATGGCTACGGGCTCTTCACCGGCGGGCTGGGAGTGCATTACGGCGCCGAGAAGCTCGGCTGCACCGTGGTGCCGATCTCCGGCGGCATGACCGAGCGGCAGGTGCAGCTCATCAACGACTTCCGCCCCGACATCATCACGGTGACCCCGAGCTACATGCTGGCGATCCTCGACGAGTTCAAGCGCCAGAAGCTCGACCCGCGCCAGAGCTCGCTCAAGGTCGGCATCTTCGGAGCCGAGCCCTGGACCAATGCGATGCGCGGCGAGATCGAGGACGCCTTCGACATGGACGCGACCGATATCTACGGTCTCTCCGAGGTGATCGGTCCCGGCGTCGCGCAGGAATGTATCGAGACCAAGGACGGTCTGCACATCTGGGAGGATCACTTCTACCCCGAAGTGATCGACCCCCAGACCGGCGCAGTGCTGCCGGACGGTGAGAAGGGCGAACTCGTCTTCACCTCGCTCACCAAGGAAGCCTTTCCGGTGATCCGCTATCGCACCCGTGACTTGACGCGGCTTTTGCCGGGCACGGCACGGCCGGGCATGCGGCGGATGGAGAAGGTGACCGGCCGCTCTGACGACATGATCATCCTGCGCGGCGTCAACCTGTTTCCGACCCAGATCGAGGAAGTGCTGCTCGCGACCGACTGGTGCGGCGGGCACTTCATCCTGGAGCTCACCCGCGAAGGCCGCATGGACGAGCTGACCATCATCGCGGAGGCGCGCTCGGAGAGCTGGGACGGCCGGGGGCTCGTCGACCACGCCGACCGGGTTTCGACCCACATCAAGAACACGATCGGGATCAGCTCGAAGGTTCAGATCGTTCCCCCCGACACGCTGGAGCGCTCGCTCGGCAAGGCCAGGCGGCTCTACGACAAGCGGCCCAAGGATTGACTTGACCGCGCCCAGAGGCGACAAGGCCCGCGAGAAATCGCGGGTCTTTTCATGTCGACAGCCGATGCCAAAACCGTCGAAGCGCGCTGTGTGCGCCTTGCCTCAAAGGCTGAAAACGCTGCCGCGCTTGCGCCAGTCGTGGAGCGCCTGACACTCAAGCGCGGTCCGAACGATCTGCTGATCGAGGTGAAAGCCGCGGCCGTCAATCCATCCGACGTCAAGGCTGCGACCGGGCTGATGCCGTACGCCGTGTTTCCCCGGACCCCCGGCCGCGACTACGCAGGCGTGGTGATCGACGGGCCAGCTGATACGGTCGGACGCGAAGTGTTCGGCTCCTCCGGCGATCTCGGAATCCGTCGTGACGGCACCCATGCCTCCCATCTCGTGGTCGAGGCTGATGCCGTCGTGGAGAAGCCGAAGACGGTGTCCTGGGAGGAGGCCGCCGGTATCGGCGTGCCCTTCGTTACCGCGATGGAAGGCTTTCGCCGCGCAGGCCTGCCGAAGAGCGGCGAGACCGTGCTGGTGTTCGGCGTCAATGGCAAGGTCGGACAGGCCGCGGTTCAGATCGCGACCTGGCAGGGCGCGCGCGTCATCGGCGTGGTGCGCAAGACGGAAGCCTATGAGGGGCATAGCAGCGCGCCGGTCGAGGTGATCGACGCATCGGCCACTGACGTTGCCACGCGCGTGCGAGAGTTGACCGGCGGGAAGGGCGCCGACATCGTCTTCAACACCGTCGGCGATCCCTATTTCCAGGCCGCGCACAAATCGCTTGCGCTGCGTGGCCGCCAAATCCTGATCGCCGCGATCGACCGCATCGTGCAGTTCAACATCCTCGAATTCTATCGTGGCCAGCACACCTATGTCGGCATCGACACGCTCGGCCTGTCGTCAGCGGCCACAGGCGCGGTGCTGCGCGATCTTGCTCCGGGCTTTGCGAGCGGACATCTGAAGCCGTTCCCGATCCAGTCGAATGCCGTCTATCCGCTCGAGCGCGCCAAGGAAGCCTATGTCGCCGTCGCTGGATCGTCGCGCGACCGAGTCATCCTGAAGCCGTAACAAGCCGTCATTGCGAGCGCAGCGAAGCAAATCCGGAAGTGTATCGTGGAGACAGTCTGGATTGCTTCGTCGCATCGCTCCTCGCAATGAGGGAGAATGGCGAGAGTTCTGAGAACAATCGATGGAATCTGCGCAACTCGTCATCCTCGCCGGTCTCGTCATCGGGCTGGTCTACGGCGCCGTCGGCTTGCTCAGCGGTTTCTGCCTGATGAGCAGCATGCGCGGCTTTCTGGCGGAAGGAGACGGTCGGCTGGTGCGGAGCTATGCGCTGGCGATCGCCGTCGCGATCGCGGCGAGCCAGCTCCTTGCCGGCAGCGGCATGGTCGATCTCGGCAAGTCGATCTACCTGCAGCAGTCATTCTCGGTGCCTGTGCTCTTCCTCGGCGGCCTGCTGTTTGGCTACGGCATGGTGCTATCGAACGGCTGCGGCTCGCGGGCGCTGGTACTGCTCGGCCGCGGCAATCTCCGTTCCTTCGTCGTCGTGATCGTGCTCGCCATTGCCGCGCAGATGACGCTGAAGGGCCTGATCGCGCCGGCACGCATCGCGCTGGTTCAGGCGTCGCAAACGACTGTCAGCGCAAATTCGCTGCCGTCCTTGCTGGTGTTGCTCGGTCTCACGGAATCGCTTTCGCGCGCGTTTGCCGCAGCCGCGATCGTTTTGGCGCTGGTCCTGTTCGCTTTTGCTCACCCGGCGTTTCGTCGTTCGCCGGGTCAGATCGCGGCAGGTGTCATTGTGGGCGTGATCGTTGCCGCCGGCTGGTTCGTCACCGGCTATCTCGGCGCCGACGACTTCAATCCCGTCCCGGTGACCTCGCTCACTTTCGTCGCGCCGATCGCGGACGCGCTGCAATACGCCATGTTGTCGACCGGGCTGACACTCAACTTCGGCGTCGCGACGGTAGCCGGCGTCTTTGCCGGCAGCCTTGCGGCGGCGATCGCGACGGGCCGCTTCAAGCTTGAAGGCTATTCCTCACCGCGCCACATGCTGCGCTCGGGCAGCGGCGCGGCGCTGATGGGCGTTGGCGGCGTAATGGCGTTCGGCTGTTCGATCGGGCAGGGGCTGACCGGCGTATCGACGCTTGCGTTGGGCTCGTTCGTGGCGCTCGCCGGCATCCTGCTCGGCACCACGGCAGGTCTGCGCGGTGCGCTGCGGGTTCAGCCGCTCACAGTGGCCTGACCGCGCAGCAGTCGATCGCCGAGCGTCGCTAGGCCTATGCCGGTAACGATCAGTCCGGCCGCGATGACAAGGCTCGTGTCGATTGGCTCGCCCAGCAGAATCGCAGCGCTGGCGATGCCGACGAGGGGCGTCGCGGTGGTCCCGAGTGACGTGGTCAGCGCCGAGATGCTCTTGTTGACCATCGACATCGCCCAATAGGCCAGCACCGTCCCGATCAGGCCCGAATACAGGAATAGCGACACAAGCCTCCATGACCACTCGACGTGCGGCAGCCCGTCGATGATCATCGCCAGTGTCGAAAGCACGGCCGTGGCCACGAGCACCTGCCAGAGCAGAAGCTGAAGCGGAGACGCGATCCAGCGATGCGCGCGAAGATAGATGATGTTCGCGGCCCAGCAGATCGCGGCGAGGATGACCATGCCGGCGCCGAGCAAGATTCCTGCATTGGTCCAGTCGATCGAGGACGGATTCAGGATGACGGCAAGCCCGATCAGTCCGAGCAGGGCGCCGGCAAGCTTCGGCGCGGTCGGCGTGTCCTTTCCGAGGATGAGCGCGGCGAGTGCGACCCAGAGCGGCGTGGTGTAACCGAGCACGACGCCCTTGCTCGCGGGCAGGAAGCGCAGGCCCGCGGCGACGAGGATCGAGAACAGCGTCATGTGCAGCAGCGCGACGCTGAAGATGACCGGAACGTCGCGTCGTTCCGGGATCACCAAATTCTTGTTCAGTCCGAGGATCAGCGCGAGTCCGACCAGAGCGATCCAACTTCTGATCGCTGCGGTCCACAGCGGTGGAACGAATTGCACGAGTTGCTTCGTCACCGACCAGTTCACGCCCCAGGCCAGCACGACGATGAGGAACAGGCCGAAGGCCGCGCGGGGTGAAAGTGAGTTCATCGGAGTCCTTGAAGCAGTCCAGTTCGCCGGATAGCATCGCTGCTGGCACCTGAAAAAGTGCCAGATCGGAGAATAGTAAGATGCCAGTTTCGGGAGAGGTGATCTCCGCTCTGATCGACCTGAAACGGACGGCCGACGCAGGGCTGGTGACGCAGTTGACGAGCCAGCTTAGAGACCTGATCGCGATCGGCCGTCTCGGGAAAGGCCATGCGCTGCCCTCGAGCCGTCGGCTCGCGGACGATCTCGGCGTCTCCCGCAACACCGTCACTCATGCGTACGAGCAGCTTGCCGCCGAGGGATATCTCGAGGCCTCGCAGGGTCGCCGACCGGTGATCGCGGTCGATGGCCGCGCGCGTATCGAACGGACGGGCGCCGTCGTATCGAGCGTGCGCTCCGCAGGGCCGCAGCTCTCCCCCTGGGCTTCCAGCCTCAAGCAGACCGACTGGCCGATGTCCTATCAGGGAGAGCTGAAGCCGTTACGCCCGGGGCACGGCGATTTCAGGGAGTTTCCGAACGAGGTCTGGGCGCGCTGTCTGCGCCGTAACGCCGTAGGTGCGGCCAAGCGTGAGCTCGGACCAGTGAACCGAGCGCGCCTACGCGAGGCGTTGGCGTATTATCTCGCCACCAGCAGGGGCGTTCGCGCCGCGGCGGAGCAGATCATGATCCTGCCGAGCGCGCAGGCGGCGCTGACCCTGATCGCGACCGTCCTGATTTCGCCTGGCGACGACGTCTGGGTCGAAGATCCCGGTTACCCCGGCGCTGTGGCTGCCTTCCGGGCCTCCGGCGCACGCGTGACCGGTATCGGACTGGACGAGCAGGGCATGCAACGGATGCCCGGCCTTGCGGCGCCGAAGCTCATCTTCATGACGCCCTCGCATCAGCATCCGACCGGGCGGCTGATGTCGCTCGCCCGCCGCAGCGAGTTTCTCAGCCTAAGCAGACCGGGCAAGACCTTGATCGTGGAGGACGATTACGACGGCGAGTTCCACTATGACAGCCGGCCGGTGCCGGCTTTGCAGGGGCTCGATGCCCATGGCCGCGTGTTCTATGTCGGCACCTTCTCGAAGGCGATGACATCGGACATCCGGCTCGGCTATCTCGTCGCCCCGCCGACGCTGGTCAGGACTCTGGAGGTCGCGCAGCGGCATGTCGGGCTGATCGCTGCCAGCCACGTTCAGGAGGCGCTCGCCGAGTTCATTGCGGACGGCCATTTCCTCGCGCATCTGCGCCGGATGCGCCGCCTCTATCGTGCGCGGCGCGATCACCTCGTCGAGGAACTGGAGCGACGACTGGGCGGAATTCTCTCGGTCGAAGTGCCTCCGGGCGGCATCCAGCTCGTCGCCCGCCTCAACCGTGGCCGCACTGATCGGGTGGCGGCAAAGCGATTGGTTGCGGCGGGCGTCGAAACGCGCGCCTTGTCGAGCCTGGCGGTTGGCCGGCCCCGCGATCACGGCCTGCTGCTCGGCTTTGCGGCGTGGCGCGAGAGCGAGATCAGCGCGGCCGTGCGGACGATGGCATCATGCTTCTAGTGCAAGTGCCTACTCCACGGCCTTCGTCACGATGCGTATCTCCGACGTCAGCGTCCGGTGCACCGGGCACTTGTCGGCGATCTCCATCAGCTTCTTGCGTTGCTCGGCATCGAGGACGCCGTCCATCGTGATGTCGCGCTCGATCTGGTCGAGCATGCCCTCGCGCGTCTCGCATTCTTCGCAGTCTTTTGCGTAGATCTTGGAATGCTTCAACGAGACGGTCACGCGCTCGAGCGGCAGTGACTTGCGGTCGGCGTAGAGGCGCATGGTCATGGAGGTGCAGGCGCCGAGGCCGGCGAGCAGGAGATCATACGGGCCTGGCCCGGCATCTGCGCCGCCCGCCGCAACGGGTTCGTCTGCCACCAGATGGTGTGGGCCGACGGTGATGGTCTGGTTGAACTTGCTTTTGCGGGTCTCCTGTACCACGACCTTTCGCGGAGCCTCGGGTAGATCCATCGCCTTTGCGGGCTTTGCTGCGTCAATGTAACGGCTCGCCCAGGCCGCGATCACGTCGGCCGCGTAAAGCGCGTCGGTGGGCTTCGTCAGCAGGTGATCGGCATGATCGAGCGAGACGAAGCTCTTGGGATGCTTCGCCGCAACGAAAATCTTCGTCGCGTTGTCGATGCCGACGGTGTCGTCGACCGGCGAATGCATCACCAGCAGCGCCTTGTGCAGGCCGGCGACGTCCTTGATCAGCTCGTGCTCGGCGACGTCGTCGAGGAATTCACGCCTGATCCGGAACGGGCGTCCCGCGAGCGAGACTTCGACCTCGCCCTGGGTGCGGATATTGTCGATATGCTCCTTGAACAGACCGGCGACGTGGGCGGGATCGGACGGCGCCGCGATGGCCACGACCGCCCTGGCCTCGGGGATCTGCCCTGCTGCCGCCAGGATCGCGGCACCTCCGAGGCTGTGGCCGATCAGGATGGACGGCGCCTTGCGGGCGTTGCGCAGATGGTCGGCCGCGCGCACGAGATCGGCGACGTTGGAGGAGAACGTCGAATTGGCGAAGTCGCCCTCGCTGGAGCCGAGCCCGGTGAAGTCGAATCGCAGCACCGCGATGCCTCTGGCCGCCAGTGCCACGGAAATCCGCTTAGCCGCCAGCGTATCCTTGCCGCATGTGAAGCAGTGCGCGAACAGCGCATAGGCGGCGGGCTCCCCGTCCGGCAGCTCCAGCACGGCCGAGAGCTGATGGCCGCCTTCTCCGGTGAATTGAAAGCGTTCCGTCGGCATGGGATTCCCCGTCCTTGCTTGAACCTAATCGCCCGAATAGCGCTGTTCGGCCCAGGGATCGCCGCGGTTATGATAGCCGCGGACTTCCCAGAAGCCCGGCGCATCCTCCGTCAGGAATTCGATGGCCTGGAGCCATTTGGCACTCTTCCAGAAATACAGATGCGGCACGACCAGCCGCACCGGGCCGCCATGTTCCTCGCTCAGCGGCTGGCCCGACCAGCTATGGGCGAGCAGAGCGTCCTCGGCGGCAAAGTCTTGCAACGCGAGATTCGTGGTGTAGCCATCGTAGGAATGCAGCACCACGAACCGCGCATCGTCGCGCGGCCGGCAGGCCGCGAGCAGCTCACGCGTCGCAAGCCCTTCCCACTCGTTGTCATAGCGCGACCAGGTCGTCACGCAATGGATGTCGGAGGTGAACCGCTCCTGCTTCTGTGCGGTGAATTCGGCGAAGGTCCAGAACACGGGCGTCTCGACTGCACCATAGACGTCGAGCCGCCAGCGCTCCCGCGACACCGGCGGGACGACCCCGAGATCGAGCACAGGCCAATCCTTGGTGAGGTGCTGGCCGGGGGGAAGCCTTTGATCCTCCGGCCGCGTGATCTTCCCTGTGAGGAAGCGGCCCTCGCGCGCCCACTTCTCCTTGGTACGCGTCAGCTTGCTGTCGGATGGCTCGTTGTCGTCAGCCATGGCCGTCCGGCGTCTCCGTACTCGTGTCGGAAGGCCTACATCGCCTTTCCCAGCAAAAATGGCAACTGCCGGGGGCCTCTCACCGTGCCCTGCGACCAGGTCACTGTGCCCGCCGGATCGAGGCGGAAATCCGGAATCCGCTTCAGCCATTCCTCCAGCGCAACCTGCATCTCCATTCGCGCCAGGTTGGAACCGACGCAGCGATGGATACCGAGGCCGAAGGCGGCATGGCGGTTCTCGCGTCGGTCGATCACGACTTTGTCAGCGTCCGGAAACATCCTGGGGTCGCGGTTGGCGGCTGGGAAGGACAACAGCACCATGTTGCCCGGCTTGACAGGACATCCCGAAACCGTCGTCTCCTTGACCACCTCGCGTGCCATCGTCACCGGCGAATAGGCGCGCAGCAGTTCCTCCACCGCGGTCGGCATCAGCCCGGGCTCGGCGATCAGCCGCGCGCGGTCGGCCGGCGTCCTGGCAAGATGCCAGAGAGAGGAGCCGATCGCGCTCCAGGTGGTGTCGATGCCGGCGATCAGCAGCAGGCGCAGCGAACCCAGCACGTGGGAGTCCTCGAGCGGATTGCCTTGCTTGTCCCTGGCGTTCATCAGATAGGAGATCAGGTCGTCGCTGGGCTTGTTCTTGCGCGCTTCGATGTGGCCGCTGAAATAGGCGGTCATCTCCTGCACGGCCTGGAGCAGCTTGCTCTCGTCCTTGATGCCGAGCTCGAGGATCATGTGAATCCAGTTGATGAAGAGATCGCTGTCGCTCTCGGGGATGCCGAGCATGTGCGCGATCGCCCGAACCGGGATGTATTTGCTGTAGCGTGCGGCAGCATCGACCTTGCCGTCGGCGATGAACTCGTCGATCAGCTCGTTGCAGATGGCGCGGACCCGCGGCTCGAGCTTCTTCATCGCATCCGGCGTGAAGGGCGGCAGCAGCAATTGCTTGGCCGGCTTGTGCTCGGGCGGATCGGAGGTGATCGGCGGCGCCGCGTTCCTGGCGACCTCGGGGCGCACGTCGCGAACGATGATGCGGCGTGATGAGAAGTGCTCGGTGTCGTTGGCGATCTCGCGCACGGCTTCATAGGTCGTCGGCAGGTAGCAGCCGAGAAACCGTTTCGAGTGGACCACGGGACTTGCGGCGCGCAGCTCGTCCCAGATCGGGAAGGGGTCCTCCGTCCATTGCGGATCGGTGTGGTCGAAATCATGAACCCAGTCGGTCACGGGCGGATGGGCGGTGGGCTGATTGACGTCGGACATGGCAGGGAATCCCTTGGCTCGTGTTCGCTGAAAGCATGGGGGGCGGAAACGGCCGCGCTATTCCTCGATCACGTCGATCGCGATTTCCGGGCAGTTGGATTTCGCAAGCCAGGCCTTGTCCTCGAGCCCCGGCGGGACGGTGCCGTCGCCGGCTACGTGCGCGTTGCCATATTCGTCGAGCTCGAAAAGTTCCGGTGCGAGTGCCTTGCAGCGGGCATGGCCCTGGCACTTGTCCGGATCGACGTGAACCTTCAGTCGCTCTGACATTGCGGCTTCCTTGGTCGTGTGCGCGCAGGGCCCGAAAGGGCGGCGCGTTCCTCGTCTGGGATTGTTCTAAGTTATATCCTATTACATTCGTGGCGGGCTTCCCCTGTCAAGCGCAAACTTATAGGCTTCTCCCCGACATGCGTTCACAACTCGCTCGCAAGCCCGAGAAGACCTATCACCATGGCGATCTCCGCGACGCGTTGATCAAGGCCGCATTGCGCGAGGCGGAGCGGGGCGGCGCCGAGGCGATCAGCATCAAGGCGCTTGCCAGGCAGCTCGGTGTTTCGCAGCCGGCGCCATACCGGCATTTCGCCGACCGCGAGGCGCTGCTCGCGGCGGTCACGGCGGAGGCATTCCGGCAACTCACAGCGATTCTGCGCGAGGCGATGGCGAAGCCGTCGAAGCAGTCGAAGCTCTCGCGGCTCGCGCAGGCGACGCTCGATTTCGGTCTGCGCCGTAATGGCATCTACCGCTTGATGTTCGCTTCGCGCACCGTGTCCTGCGCGGCCAAGGGCAGCGAGCTGCACGAGGCGACGCGCGAAACCTTTGCGCTCGTGATCGAAGCGCTGGAGGCCCCGGCGGTCGGCTACCTGCGCGAGCGGCAGGCGCTCAAGATCTGGGCCGCGCTGCACGGGGTGGTGATGCTGGCCGAGCAGGGCCTGTTCACCGGCGAGGTGGCGCATGCCACGCGTGAGGAATTGGTCGAGGACTTCGTGAACGAGACGAAGGCTGCGCTCGCGGTCGCGATCAAGGATGCGCGGCGCCGGACAAAGGCCGGCGCTTAAGCCTTCGCCTTAAGAAGCCGCATCAGCTTGTCGACGGCGCTGTCCGGCGTGGTGACGACGGGGCGGCCGGTGGCCTCGGCGACGAGCGGCGCGGTCGCGGCAATGCTGAACTGCGCCAGCGCAATGACGTCGCAGTCGCGCAGATCGCGAGATGCTTCCGCGATCAGCCGATCATGCATGGCACGGTCGCCGCGGTCGAGCGCGGCCAGCGCGCCCTCGGCAAGCTTCGGTACGACCTCGACGGCGGTAGGAAACTCGGGCGGCATCGAGGCCAAGGTCGGCGGGAAAGTCGAGAGCAGGCCGATGCGCTGCCCCATGGTCACCGCACGTTCGATCATGGCCTCGTTCGGCTTCAGCACCGGCATCGACGCGTGCGCCTGCGCGACGGCTTCGATGCAGGGACCGAAGGCCGAACAGGTGAACAAGATCCCGTCCGCGCCCGTCGCCGCTGCGTAATCGCCCAGCGCCAGGAAGCGCTGGGTCATGGCGTCGGTGAGCGCGCCGTCGCGCGCCAAATCCGCAGACAGGCTGTCGTCGAGCAGGTTCATCAGCCGAGCCTCAGGCCACGCCGTCGCGAACGCCGCCTCGATCGGGGCGATGGAGTGCTTGAGGGCGTGGATGAGGGCGATGCGAGGCGGCGTTGTCATGACGGAGACGTCAGTTCTTCACCTTCGGCTCGATCGGCGTCGTGCCGCGCAGGCCCAGAATATCCTCCAGCACCTTCGCGCCGGCGATCACCTGCGCGTCGGCACGCGGTGCGCCGACGACCTGCACGCCGATCGGCAGGCCCGATGCCGTGAAGCCGCACGGCAGCGAAAGCGACGGGCAGCAGGCGAGCGTGATGGCGTAGACGATGCCGAGCCATTCGACGTAATTGTCGAACCTCTTGCCGGCGCATTCTGCGACATAGCGGTGTTCGATCGGGAAGGGCGGCACGATCGTCGTCGGCACCAGCAGGAGATCGTAGCTCTTGAAGAACTCGACGGCCCGCGCGGTCATGCCGACGCGCTGCGCCTCGGCGCGCGCGAGCTGCTCGACCGTGAGCTTGAGACCTTCCTCGATGTTCCAGATCACCTCGGGCTTGAGCAGGTCGCGCTTGGTACGCAACAAGTTGGCCTTGGTGATCGCGAAGTCGAACGCGCGCAGCACGTGGAAGCATTCATGCGCCTCGCGCCAGTCCGGATGCGCCTCCTCCACGATCGCTCCGGCCTCCGCGAAACGTTCGGCGGCCTTGCGCGTGATGGCCTTCACTTCGGGATCGACCGGCGTGATGCCGAGATCGGGTGAATAAGCGATGCGCTTGGGCTTCTTGCCGGCCTGTGCCGCCGAAAGGAACGAGGTTGCAGGGGCGGGCAGCGACAGCGGATCGTCCGCATAGTCGCCGCTCATGGCATCGAGCAGCAGCGCGAGATCCTCGACGTTGCGCGCCATCGGGCCGACCACGCCGAGATTGCGATCGATACCTGATTTAGGGGTATGCGCGACACGGCCGATGCTCGGGCGCATGCCGACGACGCCGCAGAATGCCGCGGGGCTGCGCAGGCTGCCGCCCATGTCCGAGCCCTGGGCGAGCCAGGCCATGCCGGTTGCGAGCGCCACGGCCGCACCGCCGGAGGAGCCCGCTGCCGATTTCGTCGTGTCCCAGGGATTGAGCGTCGCGCCGAACACCTCGTTGAAAGTGTTGGCGCCGGCGCCGAATTCCGGCGTGTTCGACTTGGCGTAGACGACCGCGCCGTTGGCCTCGAGGTTCTCGACCATGAGGTCGGACTTCGCGGGGATGTTGTCCTTGAAGATTGGCGAGCCCTGCGTGTTCAACACGCCTGCAACATCGGTCAGATCCTTGATGGGGACCGGCAAGCCGGCGAGCAGCCCGCGCGCACCGGCCGGCTTCCGCATCAGCGCCTTGGCGCTATCCCGTGCCCGGTCGAAGCACAGTGTCGGCAGCGCGTTGACCTTGCCGTCGACCTCCTTGATGCGCTTCTCCAGCACATCCAGAAGCTCGAGCGGCGAGACGTCACCGGACCGCAGCTTGTCGACCACGGCGCATGCGGTTTCGCGGATCAGGTCTTGAGACAATTGTTTTACTCCTATGCCCATTCTTGCTTTCGTCATTGCGAGCGCAGCGAAGCAATCCAGACTCCCACCGGGGATGCATTCCAGGATTGCTTTGCTGCGCTCGCAACGACGAGGATCGAGTTAACCCCATCCCGCGCTGATGCCGCCGTCCACCGTGTAGATCACGCCGGACGTATAGCCGGAGCGATCCGATGCCAGGAACGCCATGAGATCACCGATCTCGCGTGCGTGCGCAGGCCTGCCGAGCGGCAGGCTCTTCTGGAATTCCTTGTAGCGGCTCTCGTCGCCGAACTGGTGTTTTGCGCGCGTCTTGAGCAGGGTGACGTGGCGATCGGTGCCGACGGGACCGGGATTGATGCCGATCACGCGGATGTTGTCGGCGAGACTCTTGCCGCCGAGCGCACGCGTGAACGCCATCAACGCGGCATTGCCGGCGCTGCCGCAGATGTAGTTGGCGTCGAACTTTTCGCCGGCCGCGCCGATGTCGTTGACGATGACGCCACCGCCCTTCGCTTTCATCTGTGCGTAGACGTGCCGCGTCAGGTTGATGTAGCCGAACACTTTCAGTTCCCAAGCGTGGCGCCAGGTCGCCTCGTCGATCTTGTCGATCGAGCCACCGGGGATGTCGCCGGCATTGTTGACGAGCACGTCGATGTCGGCGGCTTCTTTCGCCAGCCGCGCCACGTCTTCTTCCTTGCGCAGATCGACGATGCTCGTTGCGGCGTCGATCTGGTGGGCGGAGCGCAGGCGGTCGGCCAGCGCCTTGAGCGCCTCGCCGCTGCGGGCGGCGAGCAGGAGATGCGCGCCTTCCTCGGCAAACGCCTCGGCAGCGGCTGCGCCAATGCCCTTGGACGCGCCGGTGATCAGGACGCGCTTGCCGCGCAGATGCAGATCCATGGGGTACTCGCAGGATGGGAACAGGATCAAATCAGTAGGCGCTCGGCCGCGCCATGGTCAACATTGCAGTGCAGCGTTGCACCGTCCGCGACTTTGGTCCATTGCAGTGCGGTCAAAACGCGGCGACTGCCGGACCAAACCAAGGACGTTCTCGATGAGCAAGAAACAGTACCGGATCGCGGTCATTCCCGGCGACGGCATCGGCAAGGAGGTCATGCCGGAGGGGCTGCGCGTTCTGGAGGCGGCGGCGAAGAAGCACGGCGTCTCCGTGCATTTCGACCATTTCGACTTCTCGTCCTGGGACTATTACGAGAAGCACGGCCAGATGATGCCTGACGACTGGAAGGAGAAGATCGGCAAGCACGATGCGATCTATTTCGGCGCGGTCGGCTGGCCGGCCAAGATCCCGGATCACGTCTCGCTGTGGGGCTCGTTGATCAAATTCCGTCGCGAGTTCGACCAGTATGTGAACCTGCGCCCGGTGCGGCTGATGCCCGGCGTGCCGTCGCCCTTGGTGGGCCGCAAGCCCGGCGACATCGATTTCTGGGTGGTGCGCGAAAACACGGAAGGTGAATATTCCTCCGTCGGCGGGCGCATGTTCCCGGACACGGAGCGCGAGTTCGTGACGCAGCAGACGGTGATGACCCGCACCGGCGTCGACCGCATCCTGAAATTCGCCTTCGAGCTCGCCCAGTCGCGGCCGAAGAAGCACCTGACCTCGGCGACTAAGTCCAATGGCATCTCCATCACCATGCCCTATTGGGACGAGCGCGTGGAGGCGATGGCCAGGAAGTTTCCGGGCGTGAAGTGGGACAAGTACCACATCGACATCCTGACCGCGAACTTCGTGCTGCATCCGGATTGGTTCGACGTCGTCGTCGGCTCCAATCTGTTCGGCGACATCCTCTCCGATCTCGGCCCGGCCTGTACCGGCACGATCGGCATCGCTCCATCAGGCAACATCAATCCCGAGGGCGATTTCCCCTCGGTGTTCGAGCCGGTGCACGGCTCGGCGCCCGACATCGCGGGGCAGGGCATCGCCAATCCGATCGGCATGATCTGGTCGGGCGCAATGATGTTCGAGCATCTCGGCGAGAAGGAAGCAGGCAGATCGATCGTCGAGGCAATCGAGCGCACATTGGCCGAGCGCACGCTGCGCACAAAGGATCTCGGCGGCAATGCCGACACCACGGCCTGCGGCAAGGCCGTCGCAGATATGGTGGATTGAGGCGGGGGACCTGCGTAGGGTGGGTTCGCCGAAGGTGTAACCCACCGCTATTCATATCCGCAGAAGCAGAAGAGGTGGTTACGCCGAGCCGATGCGCTTTGCGCATCCGCTCAGCTAACCCACCCTACACGTACGACTTCCTCATCGGATCGAAGATCGGCGGGTAGTTGTTCTCGTCGAGCAGGTCGAGAAACGGATCGAGCCCCCTGGACTTGATGAGCCCGAGTTCCTGATGCGAGATCAGGTTTACGGTCAGGATCTCCACGGGATCGCCCGCGATCTCCAGCGCCTCGGCGATCCGCTGATCGGGGCCGATGATCGGCGTGAGAAACAGGAACGTCTCGAAGTCCGTTCCTGCAACCGGCGGCCGCGGCAGCGCGACACGATGGCCGAAGCCGAACCAGGTCGTGTCGATGAACGGCAGGTTGGCAAGCCAGCGCAGATTGGCGCAAACCTCCTCCGTCGGTTCGCGGACATACCACATCAGCTCGGCACGCGGCTTTGCGTCCCCAAGCACCCCCGGCATCCGTTGCTGGCTCATGCCGTTGGTCAGAAGCACGTAGCCCTCGTCAGAGCCCTCCTGGCACACCGGTACGAAATCGCGGCCGAAGGCGTGGATGTCGATGCGGCGCTCCGCGCTGTCCGTGAAACTGTATTCGGGTTCGCCCAGCTCGCTCTCATAGATGGCGAGCCGTTGCCGGTAGAGGTCGGCGGCGTGTGACGGCTGACTTGTGCCGGACATGAGCTTTGCGAGACGGGAGAGCATGTGAACCTCGGAGGCGGATGAGGGCCGGGACATCCGCGTTGTCGCAAGACCACGCGGGCCGGTTCAAATCCGCTCCGCGGGCCGCGGCGACCTTTCGCCGTTGTCCAGCCTCACATGCGCGATCGTCCATGAGGTCGGAACGAAGCGGAGCGATGCGCTTCGTTCCCGATCAGCCCACGATCTGCTCGATCGCCGCCTGATCCAGCCCGAACTTCTTCCCAGCCTCAAGAATCTCCTGCCAGGTGGTCGGATCGACCGGAATGCCTTCGGCGAGGCGCTTTGTCTTGGTCTCGCGCTCAGGTTCGCCGGCGATCCTCACCTTGTCGATCCCGGGGCCAGGCGGCGACGCGGTGTGCCAGGCGACGAAACTTTCGACTTCACGTGCGAGGTTCTCGCCGGTGCCGAGCTTGCCCGGGTCGATGACGATCGAGAGCATGCCGTTGAGAACGTTATGCTTGCCGTCGGACGGGCCCTTGACCACCTGCCCGCCTGAGAGCGCACCGCCGAGGATTTCGCACACCAGCGCGAGCCCCGAGCCCTTATGCTCGCCGAACGGCAGGATCGCGCCGTGCGGCGGGATCACGGTGTAGCGCGGATTGACGGTGGGTTTGCCTTCATTGTCGATGATGGTGCCGGGCTCCAGCTCGACGCCCTTGTTGTGGGCGACACGGGTCTTGCCTTGTGCGATCCTGCTGGTGGCAAAATCGAGCACGATCGGGTCCTTGCCCCTGCGCGGGATGCCGACGCAGAACGGGTTGGTGCCGTGGCGGGCATCGCTGCCGCCCCAGGGCGCCACGATCGGCCGAGAGATCACGTTGACGAAATGGATCGAGACCAGTCCATGGTCGATGCACTGCTCGGCCCAGTGACCGATGCGGCCGATGTGGTGCGAGTTGGAAAGGCCGACGAGGCACACGCCATTGCGCTTGGCGCGCTCGGCGGCCAGCTCCATCGCTTCATAGCCGATCACCTGGCCGTAGCCCGTGAGGCCGTCGAGGGTGAGAAGCGGACCGGTGTCGAGCACGATCTTGACGTGCTGGTTCACGGCGAGGCCGCCCGTCGTGACGCTCTGGATGTAGCGCGGGATCATGCCGACGCCGTGCGAGTCGTGGCCTTTGAGATTGGCCTCGACGAGATTGGTGGACACGAGCTCGGCCTCTCGGTCCGAGGAGCCGCCGGCCTTGACGATGGCGCGGACGACGTTGGTGAGCGCTTCGGCCTTGATGGTGCGATAGTCAGCCATGTGTTGTCGCTCTTGTCCCTTCACAATATGGCGGGGAGTGTAGGGTGGGTTAGCCGAAGGCGTAACCCACCGCTTCTGCGTCCGCGGAAATATACAGTGGTGGGTTACGCCCTGCAGATGCGCTTCGCGCAACTGCAGGGCTAACCCACCCTACGAATTCACGATCCGGCGGCAGTGCTCCCACGCCGCGCCAATCAGGTTCTCGCTCGCCTCCGGCGTCCGGAAGGCCGAATGCGCCGACAGCGTCACGTTCGGCAGCTTCGTCAGCGGATGATCGCCGGGGAGCGGCTCCGTATTGAAGACGTCGAGGCCGGCATGACGGATGTGGCCGGACTTCAGCGCCTCGATCATGGCGGCCTCGTCGACGATCGCGGCGCGGGCGGTGTTGACGAGAATGACACCGCGCTTCATCGCGAAGATCCTGTCGCGCGTGATCATGCCGCGCGTTTCGTCGTTGAGCAGAAGATGCAGTGACACGACGTCGCTCTTCGCCAGCACCGTATCGAGATCGGTGAACTCGACACCGGGATAGCTCTTCGGCGAGCGATTCCAGGCGATCACCTTCATGCCCGAGCCGGTCGCGATGCGCGCGACCTCGGCGGCAATGCCGCCGAACCCGATCAGGCCGAGCGTCTTGCCGGTGAGCTGCATGCCGTCCTCGCGCAGCCAGTTCCCGGCCCGCATCTCGCGGTCCATCATCGCGATGACGCGGGCCGAGGCCCACATCAGCGCGATCGCGCACTCGGCCACTGCCGTGTCGCCATAGCCCTTGATCAGATGCACGGAAATGCCGAGCTCGGCGAGCTCCTCCGGGTTCATGTAGCTGCGCGCGCCGGTGCCGAGGAACACGACGTGCTTCAGCCCCGTGCATTTCCTCGCCACGTCGGTGGGAAGCGCGGTGTGGTCGACGATCGCGATCTCGGCGCCGTCGAGGATTTCGGGATATTGCTCCGGCTTGATGTCGGGATCCCTGTGGATCCGCACCTTTGGGTCGCCGGGTTTCTCCAGCCGCTCCATGATCACGGCGAGGGCTTCATTGGCGTCGACGAAAACTCCGCGCATGGCTTCTTCTCCAGTCAGGACGCGACGCCGGCGATCGCCAGCACGGTGTGCATGAGCACGTTGGTGCCCGCGGCGCAGTCCGCTTGCGTCGCGTCCTCCAGCTCGTTGTGGCTGATGCCGTCCTTGCAGGGCACGAAGACCATCGCCGCAGGCATGACGGTGTTGAGATTGCAGGCATCGTGGCCGGCGCCGGAGGTGATGCGGCGGGAGGCATAGCCGAGCGTCTTCGCCGCATTTTCGACCGCCGCGATCAACTTCGGATCGAAATGCGTCGGCGGCTTGCGCCAGACCAGATCGATCTTGACCTCGACCTTGCGTCGCGCGGCGATCTCGGCAATGGCCGCTCGAAGATCGCGATCGAGCGCATCCATGATGGCGCCGTCGGCGCTGCGGCAGTCCATGGTGAAGGCGATCTCGCCGGGAATGACGTTGCGCGAGGGATTTGCGATCACGGCCTCGCCGATGGTGCCGACCGCATTGGGCCCATGCTTCCTGGCAATCGCTTCCATCGCCAGCACGATCTCCGACAGTGTCGCCAGCGCATCGCGTCGCAGTGGCATCGGCGTCGAACCCGCATGGCTCTCGAAGCCGGAAATCTTGCCGTCGTACCACAATACGCCCTGACCGGAATCGACCACGCCGATGGTCTTGCCTTCCGCTTCCAGAATTGGACCCTGTTCGATGTGCAGCTCGACGAAGCAGCCGAGCTTCTGGAAGCCGACCGGCTTGTCGCCGCGATAGCCGATGCCGTCGAGCGCCTGGCCCACTGTCACGCCTTCTGCGTCCTTGCGCGACAGAATGTCGTCGGTGGTGAAGTCGCCGACATAGGCGGCGGAGGCCATCATCGCAGGCGCGAAGCGAGAGCCTTCCTCGTTGGTCCAGTTGACGACGCAGATCGGCGCCTCGGTCTCGATGCCGGCATCGTTCAGCGTCCGGATCACCTCCAGTGCGCCGAGCGTCCCCAGGATGCCGTCATACTTGCCGCCGGTCGGCTGTGTATCGAGATGCGAGCCGATGCCGACGGGCGGCTTCGACATGTCGCGGCCCTTGCGCAGGCCGAACATGGAGCCGAGCGCGTCGATGTGGACTTCCAGTCCGGCCTCCTCGCAGGCCTTGCGGAACCAGTCGCGCACCTGCTTGTCTTCCGCGCTCAGCGTCAGCCGCCGTACGCCGCCCTTGGCCGTCGCGCCGAACTTTGCGGTCTCGTGGATGGAGCCCCAGAGACGGGCGGAATCGATTTGCAGATTGGTGGCGGCTCGGCTCATGCGGTCAGTCTCTCAGTTTGTCATTCCGGAGCGGCTCAAACAGCCGGCCCCGGAATCTCGAGATTCCGGGTTCGATGCTGTCGCATCGCCCCGGAACGACGTTGAAGGTTGTCCGGCGCTTTTTCAATGACGCGCCTGCGCGGGCGCGTCAACCGCGAGGCTGCTCTGCGCTATCTGCCGTGCAAGCTCGGCGACGCGCTCCACGGCGACGACGTCGGGCGAGGCGAGCCAGCTCGCGGTGAAGGTCAGCGGCGCGATCGAAAGATCGGTGTCGAGCAGTTGCAGTCGCCCGTCGGCGAGCTCGTTCTCGACGATGGCGTCGGGAATAACGGCGATGCCGAGGCCCTCGATCGCCATGTGGATGACCGTCGCGAGCGAAGCGGAGGCGTGCAGCCGGATCGGCGGCAGCTCCGGCCGGTCGAACACCTCTCGTACGACCTCGTAGGGCTTGGTCTTGCGCGGGAAGGTGATGATCGGAAACCGCGCGAGCTGCGCCGGCGTCAACGGGCCTTTGCCGAGCCCGAGCGAGGGACTGGCGAGGAAGCCGATCGGATAATCGGCGAGCACGCGGTTGTGCACGCCGGAGGCGGATAGCGGTCCGACCACGAAAGCAAGCTCGATCTCCTGCGCGAGGAGGCGCGCGGTGAGGTTCGGCGTGATGTCGACCTCGATCTCCAGCGAGAGGTTCGGGTAGACCTCGTTCACGCTCTTCACGAGCCGCGGCAGCCAAGTGTGCACGATGGTTTCGGCGACACCGAGGCGCATCACGCCGCGCATCGCCGAGCGGTCGCCGATCTCCGCCATCATCGCGGCCCGCAGACCGATCAGCTTCTCGGCATAGACCATCATCTGCCGGCCGCTCGGTGTCGGCGAGGCGATGCGATGATCGCGATTCAGGAGCTTGACGCCCATCTCGCGCTCGAGCTGCGCGATGCGTTGGGAGATCGCGGGCTGGGTCGTGTTGAGCCGTTGCGCGGCGCCACGAAAGCTGCCGAGCTTCACGACCCACAGGAAAGTCTCGATCGACCTGAAGTCCAGCATTGGAAGGATTTCCCGATCGATAAATCAGATTTATCGATATTGATTAGAAACGACGATTAGACTTTATAGCACGCTTGGTGTTGGCTTGTCTTTGTCGAGTTTATAGGCAGGTCGATCACATGACTGTTTTGGTGGCAGCGCAGCAAACTGAAACAACCGACTCCCTTCCGAGCCGCAGGGCCCGGCTCGCCTATCGCGAGGGGCTGGTCGCCTCCACCGCCGGCGTCGCTCCGGGTTTCGTCCAGGGCAATCTGGCGATCCTGCCTGCCGAATATGCCAGCGCCTTCCACCGCTTCTGCCAGCTCAATCCGAAGCCGTGCCCGATCATCGGCATGTCCGATGTCGGCAGTCCTCACATCCCCTCGCTCGGCGCCGATCTCGACATCCGCACCGACGTGCCGCGCTACCGCGTCTGGCGCGACGGCGAGGTCGTGGACGAGCCGACCGACGTGACCAAGTATTGGCGCGACGACCTCGTGACCTTCGTGCTCGGCTGCTCCTTCTCGTTCGAAGAGGCCCTGCTCGAAGAGGGCATGCCGATCCGCCACATCGAGAAGAACGTGCGCGTGCCGATGTATCGCACCAACATTCCTTGCGGCGAGGCCGGGCCGTTCGCCGGTCCCATGGTCGTGTCGATGCGTCCCTTCAAGCCGGCTGACGCAATTCGGGCGGTGCAGATCACCTCGCGCTATCCCGCCGTGCACGGCGCGCCCGTGCATCTCGGCCATCCGCATCTGATCGGCATCAAGGACATCGCCAAGCCCGACTATGGCGATCCGGTGCCGGTCGCCGACGACGAGATTCCGGTGTTCTGGGCCTGCGGGGTGACGCCGCAATCGGTGATCAATGCCGCAAAACTCCCGTTCGCCATCACGCATTCGCCCGGCCTCATGCTGGTGACGGATCTGAAGAACAGAAACATGGCCGTGATTTAGTGGGCAGCGTCTGCTGCTTCTTCAGGCTTTACCGCATCCATCAATCGCTTCATTCGATCAACCGCAATTCAGTAACAGGGGACTTTGCCATGACGATCACTCGCCGCGACGTGTTGTTGGGAGCCACCGCCACTGCCGCTCTCGTGCCGCTGGCAGCGCGCGCACAGACCTCGGAAGTCGTGATCGGCGTGATCTATCCGTTCTCCGGCGGCAGCGCGCAGCAGGGCGTCGACGCGCAGAAGGCCTATGAGACCGCGCTCGAAGTCATCAACAAGAACACCGATTTCGACCTGCCGCTGGCGAAGGGCGAAGGCCTGCCGGGACTCGGCGGCGCGAAGATCCGTCTCGTGTTCGCCGACCACCAGGCCGACCCGCAGAAGGGCCGCGCCGAAGCCGAGCGCCTGATCACGCAGGAGAAGGTCTGCGCCGTCATCGGCACCTATCAGAGCGCGGTCGCCGTCACCGTCAGCCAGATCTGCGAACGCTACCAGGTCCCGTTCGTTTCCGCCGACAATTCCTCGCCCAGCCTGCATCGCCGCGGCCTGAAATATTACTTCCGCGCGGCGCCCCATGACGAGATGTACTCGGCCGCGATGTTCGACTTCTTCGATGCCATGAAGAAGAAGGGCACCAAGATCGAGACGCTGTCTCTGTTCCATGAAGACACCATCTTCGGTACCGACTCCGGCAACGCCCAGACCAAGATCGCCGGCGAGCGCGGCTACAAGATCGTCACCGACATCAAGTACCGCGCCAACTCGCCCTCGCTCTCGGCCGAGGTGCAGCAGCTCAAGACCGCCAATGCCGACGTGCTGATGCCGTCGAGCTACACCACCGATGGCATCCTTCTGGTCAAGACCATGGCCGAGCTCGGCTACAAGCCGAACGCGATCGTGGCGCAGGACGCCGGCTTCTCCGAGAAGGCGCTCTATGATGCCGTCGGCGACAAGCTCGAAGGCGTGATCTCGCGCGGCACGTTCTCGCTCGACCTCGCGCAGAAGCGCCCGATGGTCGGCAAGATCAACGACATGTTCAAGGCGAAGTCGGGCAAGGATTTCAACGATCTCACCTCGCGCCAGTTCATGGGCCTGATCATCCTCGCCGACGCCATCAACCGTGCCAAGTCGACCGACGGCGAGAAGATCCGAGACGCGCTGGCGGCGACCGACATCCCGGGCGATCAGACCATCATGCCCTGGAAGCGCGTCAAGTTCGACGAGATGGGTCAGAACAACGACGCCGACCCGGTGCTGTTGCAATATGTCGGCGGCAAGTTCGTCACCATCTTCCCGCCGCAGGCCGCGATCGCCGAGGCGATCTGGCCGATGAAATAGGGTGCTGCGGGAGCAGTGGAGCACATCGCGATCGTCGCGCGAGCCTCGTCGTTGCGAGGGGCGAAGCGACAAAGCAATCCAGACTGTCTCCGTGGTGGGATGCTGGATTGCTTCGCTTTGCTCGCAATGACGGAGCAGACGGTGACTTTTCGAACGGGGGACGAGAGTTGACAGCCCAAGCCATTATCCAGAGTCTCGCGAGCGGCCTTCTCATGGGCCTGCTCTACGGACTGATCGCGGTCGGCCTCGCGCTGATCTTCGGCCTGATGGACGTCACGAACTTCGCCCATGGCGAGTTCCTGATGCTCGCGATGTACCTGTCCTTCTTTCTGTTCGCCTTCTTCGCGATCGATCCCCTGCTGTCGGCGCCGTTGGTCGCTGCAGCGTTGTTTGTATTCGGAGCGGTCGTCTACCTGCTCCTTGTACGTTTCGCCATGCGGGCGAAGGCCAACGCCGGCATGGTGCAGATCTTCACCACGTTCGGCCTTGCCATCGTGATGCGCGGTCTTGCGCAGTTCTTCTTCACGCCCGACTATCGCAGCATCCCGCAGTCCTGGCTCGGCGGCAAAACCATCTCGGTTGCCGGCATCTTCCTGCCGGAGCCGCAGCTGGTCGGCGCGCTGGTCTCAATTCTCGCCTTTGCCGGTCTCTACTTCTTCATCCATCGCACTGATTTCGGCCGTGCGATCGAGGCCACTCGCGAAGATCCCGGCGCGGTCGCACTTGTGGGCATCGACAAGAATCGCGTGTTTGCGTTCGGCTGGGGGCTGGGTGCCGCGCTGGTCGGTCTCGCCGGCGCGATCATGGCGATCTTCTTCTATATCTACCCCGATGTCGGCGCGTCCTTTGCCCTGATCGCCTATGTCACTGTGGCGCTCGGCGGCTTCGGCAGCGTGTTCGGCGCGTTTGCGGGCGGCATCATCGTCGGCCTCGTCGAGGCGATCACTGCGCTGGTGC
Organism: Bradyrhizobium sp. CCH5-F6; assembly: GCF_001556045.1. Taxonomy (GTDB): domain Bacteria; phylum Pseudomonadota; class Alphaproteobacteria; order Rhizobiales; family Xanthobacteraceae; genus Bradyrhizobium. The sequence continues at coordinate 294,729 of NZ_LSIC01000012.1, read as the reverse complement.
TGCCGCCCTCGCTGAAATCGGTCGGCATCTACTCCGTCTACCTCCTCGTTGTCTTCATCCGGCCGCGTGGCTTGTTCGGATCGATCTGATGGACAAGGATTTTACAGCGCGGCGCCGCCGCGACCTCATCATCGCCGCGCTGCTCGCCCTCATCGCGGCGCTGACGCCATTGTTCGTGAAGGACGTCGTCGTCCAGAACATCCTGATCCTGACGCTGATGTACGCGGGCCTGTCGCAGAGCTGGAACATCCTGTCCGGCTATTGCGGGCAGATTTCGCTCGGCCACGCCCTGTATTTCGGCCTGGGTGCCTACACCACCGAGCTGCTCTTCACCAAGTTCGGCGTGCTGCCCTGGTTCGGCATGCTGGCGGGTGGGGTGGTCTCGGCGCTGATCGCGATGGGGCTCGGCTATCCCTTCTTCCGTCTGCGCGGCCATTACTTCGTGATCGCTACAATCGTCATCGCCGAGATCGGCTTGCTTCTGTTCCACAACTGGGAGTGGGCAGGCGCCGCGATGGGGATCACGATTCCGATCCGCGGCGACAGCTGGCTGAAATTTCAGTTCCTGCGCACCAAGCTGCCGTACTTCTATTTCGCGCTGGCGCTGTGCTGCCTTGCCTGGTTCGTGACTTGGTGGCTGGAAAACTCCAAATGGGGATTCTGGTGGCGCGCGGTCAAGGACAACCCGGAGGCGGCCGAGAGCCTCGGTGTCGACGTGTTCAATTCCAAGATGGGCGCGGCCGCGGTCTCCGCCTTCCTGGTCGCCGTCGGCGGCAGCTTCTACGCCCAGTTCGTCTCCTACATCGATCCCGAAAGCGTCATGGGCTTCCAGTTTTCGCTGCTGATGGCGCTGCCCGCCGTGCTCGGCGGCATCGGCACCCTGTGGGGGCCGGTGTTGGGGGCGGCCATCCTGATCCCGCTGACCGAGCTGACGCGCTTCAAGTTCGGCGGTTCGGGGCGGGGTGTCGACCTCATCGTCTACGGCACGTTGATCGTCCTGATCTCGCTGGCCCTGCCGCGGGGGCTGCTGAGCCTGTTCTCCCGTTCGAAAGCAAAGGGAGCCACGCGATGAGCGCGCTCCTGGAAACCCGCGGCGTCTGGCAGCGCTTCGGCGGCCTCGTCGCCAACAGCGACGTGTCGATCTCCGTCGGCCGCGGCGAGATCGTCGGCCTGATCGGCCCGAACGGCGCCGGCAAGTCGACCCTGTTCAATCTGATCGCCGGCGTGCTGCCGCCGACGCAAGGCTCGATTCTATTCGACGGCGAGGACGTCACCCACATGCCGGCGGCCGAGCGCTGTCAGCGCGGGATCGGCCGGACCTTCCAGGTGGTCAAGAGCTTCGAGACCATGACGGTGATCGATAACGTGATCGTCGGAGCGCTCGTGCGCAACACCGTGATGCGCGAGGCGCGCCGCAAGGCGCATGAGGTGCTGGAGTTCACCGGCCTTGCCGCGCGCGCCGACGTGCTCGCGAGCGATCTCGTGCCGGCCGAGAAGCGCCGTCTCGAAGTTGCTCGTGCGCTGGCGACCGAACCGAAGCTGCTGTTGCTCGATGAAGTCCTCACCGGCCTGACCCCGACCGAGGCGCAGACCGGCGTGGCGCTGGTGCGCAAGGTGCGCGATGCCGGCATCACCGTCTTGATGGTCGAGCATGTCATGGAGATCGTGATGCCGCTGGTCGACCGCGCCATCGTGCTTGATCTCGGCAAGGTGCTGGTCGAGGGCAAGCCTTCCGACGTCGTCCGCGATCCCAAGGTGATCAGCGCATATCTGGGAGATCGTCATGCTGTCGGTGCGTGAAGTCACGACCTCCTATCAGGGCCTTGTCGCGATCTCCGCGGTCTCGATCGAGGTTCAGAAGGGCGAGATCGTCTGCGTCGCCGGGGCCAATGGCGCGGGCAAGTCGACGCTGCTGAAATCCATCGCGGGCGCCGAACGCCCGCGTTCGGGCACGGTGACGTTCGACGGCAAACGCCTCGACGGCATGGCGCAGCATCACATCACGGCGACCGGCATCGCCTATGTTCCGGAGAACCGCCGCCTGTTTCCGCGCCTGTCGGTGCGCGACAATCTTCGTCTCGGCAGTTATCTCTACCGCGGCGAGGCGGACCGCGAGGGGCCGCTCGATCTCGTCTTCAAGCTGTTCCCGCGTCTCCAGGAACGTTTGGAGCAGCGCGCCGAGACGCTCTCTGGCGGCGAGCAGCAGATGCTCGCGATCGGTCGCGCGCTGATGACACGTCCGCGGCTGTTGATGCTGGACGAGCCGTCGCAGGGCATCATGCCAAAGCTCGTCGACGAGATCTTCCAGGCCGTGAAGCGCATCCGCGACGCCGGCATGACCGTGCTGATCGTCGAGCAGCGCATGGCCGAATGCCTTGAGATCGCCGACCGCGCCTACATCCTGCAAACCGGCCGGGTGCTGATGCAGGGCGCAGCAAGCGAGATCAAGGGCAATCCGGACGTGCGGAAGGCGTATCTGGGGCTGTAGCTGGGAAGTGTTGGGCACACTCGCGCAACACACTCGGTGTCATCGCCCGCGAAGGCGGGCGATCCAGTACGCCGAGACATCAGAGAGATACGGAGAAGCTGCGGCGTACTGATTCCCCGCTTTCGCGGGGAATGACAGTGGTGGGCGGTGCGGCATTGGTCTGCCCATGACACCACGAGCCCTAATGCCCGTGCCCATGCTCCGGCAGCGTCACCCCGAACACCTTCACCAGATCCGTCACCTGCTCCGGCGAGAGGTACCGCGGGTTCATCCCGCGAAGCAGCAGGTACAGCTTCGCCGTCTCTTCCAGCTCTTCCGTCGCGAACACCGCGGCCTCGAGCGTGTCGCCGGCGACGACCGGGCCATGATTGGCGAGCAACACCGATGAATACTGACCCGCCAGCCCTTTGATCGCATCCGCGACTGCGGGATCGCCGGGGCGGTAATAGGGGACGAGCGCGGTAGCGCCGCATTTCATCAGGTAATAGGCCGTCATCGGCGGCAGCGCGGCACGCGGGTCGATCTCGGGCAGCATCGATAGCGCGACCGAATGGGTGGAGTGCAGATGCACGATCGCGCGTGCGCTGCCGCGCGTGTCGTAGAGCGCCGTGTGCAGCGCGACTTCCTTGGTCGGCGCATCGCCCGACACCAGCCGGCCCTGATCGTCCAGCCGCGACAGCTTTGCGGGGTCGAGAAAGCCGAGCGAGGCATTGGTCGGCGTCACCAGCCAGCCGCCGCCATCCAGCCGGACGCTGATATTGCCGGAGGAGCCCGGCGTCAGTCCGCGCTCGAACAGGGACCGTCCGAAGCGGCAGATATCCTCGCGCAGCCGTGTTTCGTTGCTCATGGCCGTCATGTCTGCTTGTCTCACGCTTTGGCAGCGCGGCCAAGCCGTGTTATTCGAGGTGACGAGCCGCCGCAAAGGCGGGCCATCCGGGAAACGTTCGCAAGGGTCAGTTGCATGTCCGCCTCCACCTCTCAAAGTCAGCGCATCGCCGTCGTCGGTCTTGGCTCGATGGGATACGGCATGGCGACCTCGCTGAAGCGCGCCGGCCATGCCGTCACCGGCTGCGATGTCTCGGCGGAAGCGGTGAACCGTTTCGTGAAGGAAGGCGGTGCGGGGGCCAGGACGCCGGCCGAAGCAGCCAGGGAGGCCGATATCGTCGTCAGCGTTGTCGTCAATGCCGCGCAGACGGAGGCGATCCTGTTCGGCAAGGATGGGGCCGCCGAGACCATGCCGAACGGTAGCGTCTTCGTGTCCTCCGCAACCATGGATCCGGATGTGGCGCGGCGCCTGGCCAAGCAGCTTGAGGCGACCGGACGGCATTATCTGGATGCGCCGATCTCCGGCGGGGCGCAGCGCGCCGCGCAAGGCGAGCTGACGATCCTCGCCTCCGGCAGTCCCGCCGCATTTGCAAAGGCACGGCCCGCGCTCGATGCCATGGCCGCAAAGCTCTACGAGCTCGGCGATGCCGCCGGGCAGGGCGCTGCGTTCAAGATGATCAACCAGCTGCTCGCCGGCGTGCACATCGCCGCCGCCAGCGAAGCGATAGCGTTTGCGGCGAAGCAGGGCCTCGACATTCGCAAGGTCTATGAGGTGATCACGGCTTCCGCCGGCAATTCCTGGATGTTCGAGAACCGCATGCCGCACGTGCTCGATGGCGATTACGCGCCGCGCAGCGCGGTCGAGATCTTCGTCAAGGACCTCGGCATCATCCAGGACATGGCACGCACTGCCCGATTCCCGGTGCCGGTCTCCGCCGCCGCGCTCCAGATGTTCCTGATGACATCGGCCGCCGGCATGGGCCGCGACGACGATGCTTCGGTGGCGCGGATGTATGCGCAGGTCACCGGCGTGAAGCTGCCCGGCGACAAATAAGCAAGAGGAACTCCAATGCCCCGTTTCGCCGCCAATCTCTCGATGATGTTCACCGAGGTGCCGTTCCTCGATCGCTTCGATGCCGCCGCGCAAGCAGGCTTCACCGCCGTCGAGTTTCTCTTTCCTTATGAGCATCCGGCGGAAGCGATCGGCGAGCGGCTCAAGCGCAATGGCCTGACCCAGGCGCTGTTCAATCTGCCGCCGGGCGACTGGAATGCTGGTGAAAAGGGCTTTGCGGCGCTGCCGGCACGATTCGACGATCTCAAGGCGAGCCTGGAGACGGCGCTGCCCTACGCCAAGGCGACCGGCGTCAAGCGCCTGCACCTGATGGCAGGCATCGCCAATCGCGGCGAGCGCGTCGCGATCGAGGCGTTCTACAAATCGGTGGCTTGGGCTGCGGAATTCTTCGCCCCCCACGGCATCGACATCGTGATCGAGCCGATCAATGCGCGCAACGTGCCCGGCTACTTCCTCAACGATTTCGGCTTCGCGCGCGACCTGGTCCAGGAGCTGCGGCTTGCGAACCTGAAGCTCCAGTTCGACATCTATCACTGCCAGATCATCCATGGCGACGTCACCATGCGGCTGCGCGAGATGATGCCGATCATCGGCCACGTCCAGATCGCCAGCATCCCCTCGCGCAACGAGCCCGACGGCGAGGAGCTGAACTATCCGTTCCTGTTCGAAGAGCTCGACCGGCTCGGCTATGCCGGCTTCGTCGGCTGCGAATACAACCCGCGCGGCAAGACCACCGATGGCCTCGCCTGGTTCAAGCCTTACGCTGGAGTGAAGCCGTGACACTTGCGTTGGGCTGCATCGCCGACGACTACACCGGCGCCTCCGATCTCGCGAACACGCTGACGCGCGCGGGCCTGCGCACCGTGCAGACCATCGGCGTGCCCGCGGACGATCTCGCGCTGCCCGAGGTCGATGCCGTCGTGGTGTCGCTGAAGAGCCGCTCGATCGAAGCCGGCCTCGCGGTGTCGCGCTCGCGTGCGGCGGAGAAATGGCTGCGCGGCCGCGGCGCGGGCCACGTGTTGTTCAAGATCTGCTCGACCTTCGATTCCACAGACGCCGGCAATATAGGCCCGGTGATGGACGCGTTGCGTGTCGATTGCGGCGAAGCTGTCGTGCTGGTGACGCCGGCGTTCCCGGAGACCGGCCGCACCGTCTACCAGGGTAACCTCTTCGTCGGCGCCGTACCGCTCAATGAGAGCCCGCTGAAGGATCATCCGCTCAACCCGATGCATGATTCCAACCTGGTGCGCGTGCTGGCGCGCCAAAGCAACACGCAGATCGGCCTCGTCGATCTCGCCACCGTCACGCGCGGCGCAGAGGCCGTGCGGGCGCGATTGGCGGAGCTCTCGGGCAAGGGCACCGGTGCCGCGATCATCGACGCCGTGTTCGACCGCGACCTCGAGACCATCGGTCTCGTCGCCGCCGAACATCGGCTGTCGGTCGGCGCCTCCGGCATCGGCCTCGGACTCGCGCGGGCTCTGGTGTCGACCGGAAAGGTCAAGGAAACGGCAACCGGTGATGCAGGCGCGCCGGTCGGCGGGCCGGCGGCATGCCTCGCCGGAAGCTGCTCGCAGGCGACGCTTCAGCAGATCACCAATGCCGAACGCATCATGCCGGTGCTTCATCTGGATCCGGACCGTATCATTACGGGGGCAGACGAAGTGCAGCGCGCGCTGGACTGGGCAGGACCGCGACTGGCTGAGGGTCCGGTGCTGATCGCATCGAGCTCGACACCGGATCAGGTCGCCGCGCTGCAGGCGCGCCACGGTCGCGACGCGGCCGGTCACGCCATCGAGCAGGCCATGGCCGATATTGCAGAGGGCCTCGTAAAGTCAGGCGTGCGGCGACTGATCGTTGCCGGCGGCGAGACGTCCGGAGCCGTCGTCGATCGGTTGAAGATTCCCGGGTTTCTCGTAGGAGTGGAGATTGCCGCAGGCGTACCGGTGCTGCGCGCGGTCGGCGCCGAACGTGACATGCTGCTCGCTCTGAAGTCCGGAAATTTCGGCGGCCCGGAGTTTTTCTCCGACGCACTTAGGCTCATGCGCTGAGCGCAGAGCTCTCTTGGCTCACTGTTCATTTCCCGGCGCGGCTGACGGCTTGGGTCGAGCCGATCTCGGCCCGAGCTCGAGTCGCTCATTTTCCAGTTTCCGATAGGCCAGTAAGAATGCGGAGCATCGCTCCGCAATTCCTCCGTAGGAGTGCGGAGTATGGCTAATGGTTTCATCATAAGTCGCGCGCATAAAGTAAAGGGCCGAACGTCGTGCGCACTCGGGGAGTGTGCCCTTGATGAGCAATTGGTGCACCGGCAAGCTTGGGGTATTTGATGTCCTGGATCAACAATCTACGCATTTCCATCAAGGTTTCGGCGGTGTTTGTCGCGATCTGCCTGGTCGTCGCCGGCAGCACCGGGGCGATCTACAATTCCCTGAGTGTGATGAACTCGACGGCAAGAATGACCGTTCACACCTACGAGGTGCTCGAGCAGCTTTCCAGCCTTGTCAGCGCCATGGTCAATCAGGAGACCGGCGTTCGCGGCTATCTCGTGTCGGGCGATGCCGGCTTTCTCGGCCCTTACGAGGCCGGGCAGAAGCAATTCCAGGCGGCGGCGGCCAAGGTCGGTAGCCTGACCTCGGACAACGCGAAGCAGCAGAAGCGGCTCGATCAAGTCAAGGCGTTCGCGAATGACTGGGCGACCAACATCGCGCAGCGCGAAATCGCACTGATGAAGGATCCGGCAACCCAGGCCAAGGCCCGCGAGCTCGAAGCATCCGGCGCCGGCAAGAAAGCCATGGATGGCTTGCGCGCCGTGGTGCAGGAGATGGACGCTGAAGAGCGATCTCTGCTGACGGTGCGGGCCGCGGCTGCCGAGGCGGCGTCCGGCAACGCAACTCTGTCCATGCTGATCGGTGGCCTCGTTACCCTGCTGCTATCGCTTGTCGGCGCCTTCGGCGTCGCGTTCGCGGTCACCCGCCCAATCCAGCGCATCACGACCGAGATGGGGATTCTTGCGAAGGGCGACACATCGGTGGTCGTATCTGGCACCGAGCGCAAGGACGAGATCGGCGCGATGGCCCAGGCGGTTCAAGTGTTCAAGACCAATGCGATCGAGGTCGAACGGCTGAAGACGGAACAGGCCGAAACCGAGCGTCGCAATGTCGAGCAGCGCAAACGTGACATGATCAGGCTTGCCGATGACTTCGAGAGCGCGGTCGGCGAGATCATCGGAACGGTGTCGTCTGCTTCGACCCAGCTGGAGGCATCGGCCACCACCCTCACGGGAACAGCCGAGCGCTCCCAGAGACTGGCGACCACCGTTGCCGGCGCTTCGGAGGAAGCCTCGACCAATGTGCAGTCGGTCGCGTCGGCGACCGAGGAAATGGCCTCGTCAGTGGGTGAGATCAGCCGTCAGGTCCAGGAGTCGGCCCGTATGGCGGGCGATGCCGTCGGTCAGGCCCGCACCACCACCGAGCGCGTCAGCGAGCTGTCCAAGGCAGCGGCCCGCATCGGCGACGTCGTCGAGCTGATCAACACCATCGCCGGCCAGACCAATCTGCTGGCGCTGAACGCGACCATCGAGGCGGCGCGCGCGGGCGAAGCCGGCCGCGGTTTCGCTGTCGTCGCCTCCGAAGTGAAGGCGCTCGCCGAGCAGACCGCGAAGGCCACCGGCGAGATCGGCCAGCAGATCTCCGGCATCCAGGCGGCGACCAACGAATCGGTCGGCGCGATCAAGGAGATTTCCTCGACCATCGAGCGCCTGTCTGAAATCTCCTCGGCCATTGCCGCTGCCGTGGAAGAGCAGGGCGCGGCGACCCAGGAGATCGCCCGCAACGTGCAGCAGGCGGCGCAGGGCACGCAGCAGGTGTCGTCGAACATCACCGACGTGCAGCGCGGCGCGACCGAGACCGGAACCGCCTCCTCGCAGGTGCTGTCGGCGGCGCAGATGCTGTCGAACGACTCGAACAGGCTGAAGACCGAGGTCGGCAAGTTCCTGACCACCGTCCGCGCGGCCTGAGATTTGCGGCATCAATCGACTTGACGACGAGCGGCGCGCAAGCGCCGCTCGTTTGCTTTGCGGGCAGCATGACGTCGGCGCAGCTCGATGTGTCGCCGCCCGTAGTCCTACGGTCGCTGGGCTTCATCGATAGTTAAATTCGACTTGAGATAGTCGGCTTGAAATGCGCCCGGAATGGCGATTTGGCGTCGATAGACGCGTCTGAAATTTTGCCAGGGGACTACTATGCGCAAGAATTTTCCCATTACCGAGATCGAATATCCGGTAAGCGACGAGACGCTGATCGTCTCCCGCACCGACCTCAAGGGCAAGCTCACTTACTTCAACGAGGACTTCCTCGCCGCCGCCGGCTTCACGTCGGCCGAGCTGATGGGCCAGCCCCACAACATCGTCCGTCACCCCGACATGCCGCCGGAGGCGTTCGACAATCTCTGGGACACGCTGAAGGCCGGCAAGCCCTGGCTCGGCGCGGTGAAGAACCGTCGCAAGAACGGCGACTTCTACTGGGTGCTTGCGACGGCCTCCCCGATCCGGGAGAACGGCCAGGTCAAAGGCTATACCTCCATTCGCACCAGGTTGCCGGCCGACCAGCGCAAGCTCGCCGAAGAGGTCTATGCTGCGATCCGTGAGAAGAAGCCGCATGGCTATCGCATCGATGCCGGCATCATCCGCCGCCGCTCACTGCTCGATCGCTTCAGCGCCTTCACCGGCACGCTGAAGGCGCGCCTCGTCACGATGATGACGCTGCAGGCGCTGTTCATACTGGGGCTCGGCATCGGCGGCGCACTCTCCACCGGCGGCTCGACCAGCCTGGTTCTGTCGCTGCTGGCGGTGGTCGGCGCCGCGATTGCCGGATTCGCCGGTCTTGCGACCATGCGTGCGATCCGGGGCCCGATGCAGCATCTCAACGACACCCTGGTCAACCTCGTGCAGGACAAGCTCGACAACCGCATCGTCATCGAGCGCGACGACGAGATCGGCGAGGCGCTGCGCAACCTCCAGACCGTGCAGACCATCATCCGCTTCAGCCGCGACGAGGTGCAGGCGGTGCAGCGCCGTGCCGAGGCGCAGCGCAAGGCCGACATGACCAAGCTCGCCGACGGCTTCGAGGCCGCGATCGGCGAGATTGTCGAGACCGTCTCATCGGCCGCGACCGAGCTCGAGGCTTCGGCTTCGACGCTGTCCACGACCGCGGGCCGGGCGCAGGAACTGGCCTCGGTCGTCGCATCGGGCTCCGAAGCAGCCTCCAGCAACGTCCACTCGGTGGCATCGGCGGCCGAGGAGATGTCGTCCTCGGTCCGCGAGATCGGCCGCCAGGTGCAGGATTCCACCCGGATCGCCGGCGAAGCCGTCAGCCAGGCCCATGCCACCACCGAACGTGTGAGCGAATTGACACGGGCTGCAGCGCGGATCGGCGACGTCGTCGAGCTCATCAACGCCATCGCCGGCCAGACCAACCTGTTGGCGCTCAATGCCACGATCGAAGCGGCGCGTGCGGGCGAGGCCGGCCGCGGCTTCGCGGTCGTGGCTTCCGAGGTCAAGGCGCTCGCCGAGCAGACCGCTAAGGCCACCGGAGAAATCGGCCAGCAGGTCGGCGGCATCCAGGCGGCGACGCAGGATTCGGTCAGCGCGATCGGCGAGATCAGCGGCACCATCGCGCGCCTGTCGGAGATCGCTTCGGCGATTGCGGCGGCCGTGCAGCAGCAGGGCGCGGCGACCCAGGAGATCGCGCGCAACGTGCAGCAGGCGGCCCAGGGCACGCAACAGGTGTCGGCCAATGTCGGCGATGTCCAGCGCGGCGCCACCGAGACCGGTGCGGCGTCGTCGCAGGTGCTGTCGGCGGCGCAAATGCTGTCGCGCGATTCCAACCGTCTCAAGCTCGAGGTCGGCAAGTTCCTGGACTCGGTCCGCGCCGCGTGAGGCGCGGTCGCATGGCTGCGGTGTCTTTTTCGCAGCGCGGTAGCAGGGAAGTGAATGCGGAAAGGCCGCCGGAAATTAGCGTTTCCGGCGGTGCTCAGGTAAAGGAGGTATGGGGATCGCCGTGGGGGCGGATTCCTTATCCTTGCTCGACCTGGAATTGCCTGGCGCATGATTGCTCTGGTCCGTATTGCCCTGAGCCGGCCCTATACCTTCGTCGTGCTCGCACTCCTGCTGCTGATCATCGGCCCGCTCGCGGCGCTGCGAACCCCGACTGACATCTTCCCGGACATCCGTATTCCCGTCATTGGCGTGGTTTGGCAGTACACCGGCCTGCCGCCGGACCAGATGTCCGGCCGCATCACTACCCCGTTCCAGCGCGCGTTGACGACCACAGTCAACGACATCGAGCATATCGTCGCCAATTCCTACAACGGCTTTGGCATCATCAAGATCTTCTTCCAGCCCAACGTCGACATCCGCACCGCGAACGCGCAGGTCACCGCGATCTCGCAGACGCTGCTCAAGCAGATGCCGCCGGGTGCGACGCCCCCCTTGATCCTGAACTACTCGGCGTCCACCGTGCCGATCATCCAGGTGGCACTGTCCGGCGACGGGCTGACCGAGCAGAACCTCGCCGATATCGGCATCAACCAGCTCCGCACGCCCCTTGTCACGGTGCCCGGCGCGGCGATCCCGTATCCGTTCGGCGGCAAGCAGCGCCAGGTCCAGATCGATCTCAATCCGACCGCCCTCCAGGCCCGCGGCCTTTCGGGCCAGGACGTCGCCAATGCGCTCGCCGCGCAGAACCTGATCACGCCGGTCGGCACCCAGAAGATCGGCCAGTTCGAATACAACATCCAACTCAACAACTCGCCGCTCAGGATCGACGAGCTCGGCAGTCTTCCGATCAAGACGGTCAACGGCGCGATGGTCTACGTGCGCGATGTCGCGACCGTCAGGGACGGCAATCCGCCGCAGACCAACATCGTCCATGTCGACGGCAACCGCTCGGTGCTGATGATGGTGCTGAAGGCGGGCGCGACCTCGACGCTCGACATCATCGCCGGCATCAAGCAGAAGGTGATCGAGGTCAAGGACCAGTTGCCCGATGCGCTGAAGATCGGCTTCATCGGCGATCAGTCGGTGTTCGTCCGCGGCGCGATCCAGGGAGTCGCCTTCGAGGGCGTGATTGCGGCGTTGCTCACCAGCGTCATGATCCTGCTGTTCCTCGGCAGCTGGCGCTCGACCATCATCATCGCGGTCTCCATCCCGCTCTCCGTGTTGGGAGCCATCATCATGCTGTCGGCGATCGGCGAGACGCTGAACATCATGACGCTCGGCGGCCTTGCGCTCGCGGTCGGCATCCTCGTCGACGACGCCACGGTCACCATCGAGAACATCAACTACCATCTTGAGCAGGGCAAGCCGGTCGAGCAGTCGATTCTCGACGGCGCCAACCAGATCGTGACGCCGGCCTTCGTCTCGTTGCTCTGCATCTGCATCGTGTTCGTGCCGATGTTCTTCCTCACCGGCGTCGCGCGCTTCCTTTTCGTGCCGATGGCCGAAGCCGTCATGTTCGCGATGATCTGGTCGTTCATCCTGTCGCGCACGCTGGTGCCGACCATGGCGAACTATCTGCTCAAGGCGCACGTCCACCACGAGGGCGGACCGCCGAAGTCACGCAATCCTTTCGTCCGGTTTCAGCGTGGCTTCGAGGCGCGGTTCGAGCGCATCCGCGGTGGCTATCGCGGCCTCCTCGACCTGGCGCTGGCGCACCGCGCGGTCTTCGTGATCGGCTTCCTCTGCGTCGTCGGCGCGTCCTTCGCACTGGTGCCGTTTCTCGGCCGCAATTTCTTTCCCGCCGTCGATGCCGGCAACATCCTGATGCATGTCCGCACCCAGGTCGGAACCCGCGTCGAGGAGACCGCGAACCAGCTCGCCGACGTCCAGAAGGCGGTGCGCAAGCTGATCCCGGGCGAGATCGAAACCATGACCGACAACATCGGCATGCCGATCTCCGGCATCAACATGACCTACAACAATACCGGCGTGATCGGTCCGCAGGACGGCGACATTCAGATAAAGCTGAAGGAAGGCCACAAGCCGACGGAAGAGCACGTGAAGGTGCTGCGCGAGCAACTGCCGCGCCTGTTTCCCGGCGTGAGCTTCGCTTTTCTGCCGGCCGACATCGTCAGTCAGATCCTGAATTTCGGCGCGCCGGCGCCGATCGACCTGCAAATCCGTGGTGCCAATGTCAGTGCGAATTTCGCTTATGCCAACAGCTTGCTGGCGAAGGTCCGCAAGATTCCCGGCGTTGCCGATGCGCGCATCCAGCAGTCGCCGAACAATCCGACCTTCAACATCGACGTCGACCGTACCCGCGCGCAATATGTCGGCCTGACGGAGCGCGACGTCACCAACAGCCTCGTGGTCAATCTCGCCGGCTCCTCGCAGGTGGCGCCGACCTACTACCTCAATCCCGACAACGGCGTGTCCTACTCGATCGTGATGCAGACGCCGCAATACCAGATGGACTCGCTCAGCGCGTTGCGGACGCTGCCGATAACCGCGGCAAGCAATTCGCAGTCGCCGATCCTCGGCGGCATCGCCGACATCAAGCGGTCGACGTCCAGTGCCGTGGTGTCGCAATACGACATCCAGTCGATGGTGCAGATCTTTGCCACGACCTCGGGCCGCGATCTCGGTGCGGTGGCCGCCGACATCCGAAAGGTGATCGCCGATACGGCGAAGGACGTGCCGAAGGGCTCTTCCGTGGTGCTGCTCGGTCAGGTGCAGACCATGAACAGCGCGTTCAGCGGCCTGCTGTTTGGCCTGCTTGGGGCCGTCGTGCTGATCTACCTCCTGATCGTCGTGAACTTCCAGTCCTGGTCCGATCCGTTCGTGATCATCACTGCATTGCCTGCAGCGCTCGCCGGCATCGTCTGGATGTTGTTCATGACCGAAACCACGCTGTCAGTACCGGCGCTCACCGGCGCCATCATGTGCATGGGCGTGGCCACCGCAAACAGCGTGCTCGTGATCTCCTTCGCCCGCGAGCGCTACGAGGAGCTCGGCGATCCCATCGCCGCCGCGCTCGAAGCCGGCTTCGTCCGGTTCCGCCCGGTCCTGATGACTGCGCTCGCCATGATCATCGGCATGGCGCCGATGGCGCTGGGGTTAGGTGAGGGCGGTGAGCAGAATGCGCCGCTTGGCCGCGCCGTGATCGGCGGCCTGATCTTTGCAACATTCGCCACGCTGATGTTTGTTCCCGTGGTCTTCAGCATGGTCCACAAGAAACAAGGCGCCAAGGCCGCCGCCTCATTGGAGACTCCGCATGGCGCCCACTGAACCCCGCTCCCCGGTGTCGCACCGGAAACTGGGCGTCTTCGGCGTGGCGGCACTGATTGCGGCAGGCCTCGTCGTGGGCACCGGCATCAGGGCCCGCGAGGAGCAGGGCTCCAGGTTGAAGGAATGGACCGATGATCAGGCCATTCCGAGCGTCGCTGTAACTCTGCCCAACGCCAAGGCTCTCGATGCAACCATCGACCTGCCGGGCCGGCTGGAAGCCTATTACCGCGCCCCGATCTTTGCGCGCGTGTCAGGTTACCTGAAGAGCTGGAGTGCCGACATGGGCGCCCGCGTCAAGGCCGGCCAGGTCATTGCCGAGATCGAGGCGCCCGATCTCGATCAGCAACTCCTGCAAGCCCGTGCCGATCTCGCCAGCCAGCAGGCCAGCGCCCGGCTGTCGGAAGCAACGCTGAATCGGCGCAAGACGCTGGTCGCCTCCAACTTCGTCTCGGCGCAGGAGATCGACGAGCGCACCGCCGATCTCTCCAACAAGAAGGCGGCCGTCAATTCGGGGCAGGCCAATGTCGAGCGGCTGGAAGCGCTCGCCGGCTACAAGAAGATCACCGCGCCGTTCGACGGCGTCGTCACCGCGCGCGACACCGACGTCGGCGCGCTGATCAATGCCGGCGGCGGCTCGGGCCCGGCGATGTTCGTGATCTCCGACATCACCAGGCTGCGCGTGTACGTCAACGTTCCCCAGAACTACGTGCCGGCGATCAAGATCGGGGCCAAGGCCGTCATCACGCTGCCGGAATATCCGAACCGGACGTTCCAGGCGACGGTAGAGGCCTCCTCACAGGCGGTCGACGTCGCCTCCGGCACGACGCGCATGCAGCTTGGGCTCGACAATTCCAACGGCGAGCTGATGCCCGGCGGCTATGCCAGCGTGAAGCTGAGCCTCCAGCGTGACGCCGCGCCGCTCAGCATTCCCGCGAGCGCCCTGATCTTCAACGGTAGCGGTTTGCGTGTTGCGACCGTCGGTGCGGACGACAAGGTGCTGTTCAAGCCTGTGACGATCGCGCGCGATCTCGGCCGCGAAATCGAGCTGGCCTCGGGGATCGCAGCGGATGACCGCGTCATCACGGCGCCGCCGGATGGTCTGTCGGATGGTGATGCGGTCCGCGTCGTCGGCGCCAAGGTCAAGCCGGCGACCGCGTCGGAGAAGCAGGCACCGAAGGGGTGAAGCAGCCTCGTAGGGTGGGTTAGCCCTGCAGATGCGCGAAAGCGCATCTGCTTGGCGTAACCCACCTCTTCTTTCTCCGCGGATGAAAACATTGGTGGGTTACGCCTTCGGCTAACCCACCCTACGACATCACGCCACCCGCCACTCCGGCACGCCATCCGCGGCCATCGCGATCTCGCCGAGCGAACCCACCGGCGTGCGATCCATGTCGAGCAGATGCGCCAGCGTCGCGCCGTCGCTCGCCGGGATCCGCGCCAGCGTGCGGCGATCGTCTTCCGTCCGCAGCATCGCAACCCCGTGCTCGACATCGCCGCTGCGGCCATAGAGCACCGTAGAGCTCTCCACCTTGCCCTTGCCTCCGGCCTCGGCGACGAATTCCGGCACCGCGCGCTTGTTGCGGTCGGCCTCGCCTTGCACGCTGGTCTCCTGCGCCAGCGCTTCACGCGGCGGCGCCTTTGAGACCACCAGCGCATGGTGCTTGGTGACGAAGCCGCCCTGGCCGTAGAGCAGGCCGAGTTTTGCGCCGCCGCGCACACGCCGCACCATCGCGCATGCCGCGTGCGTCATGTAGGTGTTGAGCGGCGCGCCGAAGAACGTGAGCCCGCCGGTCACGGTCGGCTGCACGTCGGCCGAAAGGCCCAGCGTCCGCCGCGCCATCTTGGGCACGCAGGGGAAGCAGCTATAGAGTTCGATTGCGTCGAACTGCTTGCCGTCGCCGCCGGCGAGGTCCATCACGGCTTTCAGCACCGCGTTCTGCGGATGGCTCTCGTAGAACTGGTCGCGCAGGAGATAATCGCGCGGCTCTTCGGCCGAGGCGCCGCCGAGCGGGTAGACCAGCCTGTCCTCGGCAATCCCGGCCGCTCGCGCCTTGGCAAGGCTGGTGAGCAGCAGCGCGCCTCCCATGTTGACGCTCGGGTTGGCAACCATGAGCTTGTTGTAGGGCCAGGCGATCAGGCGGTTGTCGGCGGTCGGCGTCGTGATCTCTTCAGGCGCATAGCGCCGCTTCAGCCAGGCATTCGGATTCTGCGCGGCGGCTTCCGAATAACGCGACCACAGCACACCGGACTCGGCCATCGCCTCGCGCGGCGTCTGGCCCCAATGCGCGGAGGAGGCGGCTTCGTAGAACGGATAGACGGTGACGGGACGAAACACGCCGAGCTTCACCGCCAGCGGCTTCTGGAACGCCGCGCCGCGCTTGGGCTCCTCGACGTCATGGGCGAATGGCGTCCACGGCAGCTTCGCGCCGGCGCGCTCCGCCTTGGTCGCGGTCGACTGCGCCTCCGCGCCGCACACGGCCGCCACGGTGCATTCGCCGCGCGCGATGCGCTTTGCGGCCTCGTGGATGTAGCGGATCGGGCTCTCGCCGCCGACCGGGCCGTAATAGCAATGCGCGGGCGTGATCCCGAGCCGCTGCGCCAAAAGCTTCTCCGGATCGCGATAACGCCAGCTCAGGAAGTTGACGACGTCGAGCGACTGCACCTCGCCGAGCAGCTTTGCGCCGGCGTCCGTTTCCGCGCGTCGCAACGCCTGCTCCAGCAGATCGAGCGGTTCGAGGCCTTCCGTGATCTCCTTGGGGCGGTCGACGATCTCGCCGATGCCGACGATGACGGGGATGCGGTCTTCGGGGATTTTGGTCATTTCTTCTTGCTTCAGGTTTCAGGTCCTGGGTACGCCGTCGCCTCGAAGGATGGGCCGCGGGCTCTCATGGTTCGAGACGGCGCTTGCGCGCCTCCTCACCATGAGGGTCTACACTTATTCCGCCACCAGCGCATTCATGTGCTCGACGGCTTCGGCAAAATCTTCCTTGAACTCCTGCACCACGGCGCCCGCTGATTTCACGCTGTCGATCAGCCCGACGCCCTGGCCGACGAAATAACTGACGAGATCGCGCGCTTTGGCGTTGCCGCCTGCCGCCGCGCGGTCGATCGAATTGAAGGCGTCGCGGCTGATGATGCTTTGCAGCGGCATCGGCAGCGCGCCGGGGCTCTCCGGTGCACGGTCCCAGGCATCCGTCCAGACCGAGCGGAGCTGGCGGGCCGGCTTGCCGGTGCGGCCCCTGGAGCGAACGGCGTCGCGGGAGGAGGCTGCGATCATCTTCTCGCGGAAGATCTCCGTGGTCTCCGCCTCGACGGTCGCAAGCCACACCGATCCGGTCCACGCGCCGGCAGCGCCCATCGCCATGCAGGCGGCCATTTGCCGTCCCGTCATGATGCCGCCGGCCGCC
Organism: Bradyrhizobium sp. CCH5-F6; assembly: GCF_001556045.1. GTDB lineage: Bacteria > Pseudomonadota > Alphaproteobacteria > Rhizobiales > Xanthobacteraceae > Bradyrhizobium. Next base: position 277,657 of record NZ_LSIC01000012.1, on the reverse strand, counting down.
AGCACCGGTACGTCGCGGATGTTCTTGATTGCCTTGATCACCTCCGGCACCAGCACCATGGTCGAGACCTCGCCGCAATGACCGCCGGCCTCGGTGCCCTGCACCACGAGGATGTCGACACCGGCCGCGACCTGGCGCAGCGCGTGCTCCTTCGCCCCGACCAGCGCCGCCACCGGCACACCGTGTTTCTTCCCCATCTCGATCATCGCCTTCGGCGGCACGCCGAGCGCATTGGCGATCAGGCGGATCGGGTGGTTGAAGGAAACCTCGAGCAGTTCGAGCGCGGTCTTGGAGTCGAACGGCTGCGGCTGGTCAGCCGCAACCTCCGTGGTGATCAGTTCTATGTCGTACTTCTTCAGCAAGTCGCGCGTGTAATTGCGGTGCTCTTGCGGCACGCGCGCTTCCAGACTTTTCCAGGTGACGTCCTTCTCGCCGGCGGTGGAGATGTTTTCCGGGATGAGCACGTCGATGCCGTAGGGCTTGCCGTCGACGTGATCGTCGATCCACTTCAGCTCGCGCTCGAGCGTATCCGGCGTGTGCACGGTCGCACCCAGCACGCCGAAGCCGCCGGCGCGGCTGACGGCGGCAACGACATCGCGGCAATGGCTGAAAGCGAGCAGCGGGAAGTCGATTCCCAGCATGTCGCAGATCGGCGATTTCATGGCTCTCTCCCGGCGGCAGCGTCGCGCGCTCGTTGTTTTCGCTGGCGAAGCAAAGTGACGCGAGCCGATCGATGACATGCCGGATTCGGCGAGGCATCTTGTGTATAGGCGTCGCGCTCCTCGCACAGGTCGCGGCGTCCCAGCTGACGGGGAGGGGGCTTGTCATGACGAAACGGTGAGATGCCCCGCCCGGCAATGCATTTCATAGGGCTTGTCATCGGCCAATCGCGGTCTAATTAATGCAGGCGCATCTTTCTGCCGGAGCCTTTCGCATGACCGACACCCCCGCCTACGTGCCGCCCAAAGTCTGGACCTGGAACAAGGAGAATGGCGGGCAGTTCGCCAGCATCAACCGCCCGATCGCCGGCCCCACCCACGACAAGGAGCTGCCGGTCGGCAAGCATCCGCTCCAGCTCTATTCGCTGGCGACGCCGAACGGCGTGAAGGTCACGCTCATGCTGGAGGAGCTCCTGGCGCTCGGCCACAAGGGGGCCGAATACGACGCCTGGCTGATCAAGATCGGCAACGGCGATCAGTTCGGCAGCGGCTTCGTGGAGATCAACCCGAACTCGAAGATCCCGGCGTTGATGGACCGCTCAGGCCCGGAGCCGATCCGGGTGTTCGAGTCCGGCTCGATCCTGTTTTACCTGGCCGAGAAGTTCGGTGCCTTCCTGCCGAAGGACGTCAAGGCCCGCACCGAGGCGATGTCCTGGCTGTTCTGGCAGATGGGCAGCGCCCCCTACCTCGGCGGCGGCTTTGGCCATTTCTATGCCTACGCGCCGTTCAAGATCGAATACGCCATCGATCGTTTCGCGATGGAAGTCAAACGTCAGCTCGACGTGCTCGACCGCCGCCTCGCCGACAACGAATATCTCGCGGGCAAGGAATACACCATCGCCGACATGGCGGTGTGGCCCTGGTATGGCGCGCTCGCCAAGGGGCTGGTCTATGGCGCCGGCGAATTCCTCTCCGTGCAAGACTACAAGAACGTGCAGCGCTGGACCGACGAGATCGCCAAGCGCCCCGCCGTGAAGCGCGGCCGCATGGTCAACCGCGTCTCCGGCGATCCTGCCAGCCAGCTCCACGAGCGGCACGACGCCAGCGATTTCGAAACAAAGACCCAGGACAAGGTGGCGCCCGCGACCTGATTTTCTCTGCGGCCATCCTTCGAGACGCCCGCCTTCGGCGGGCTCCTCAGGATGAGGTGCGGAGTGCGCGGATACAGTTTGAACGGGCACGAACGCTGATTAGCCTCATCCTGAGGAGGCGCGTTAGCGCCGTCTCGAAGGATGAGGCGTGCGCGCCGGCTGAGCCGCAGCGCTGCACATGCGACCGCCTGCGGCTTGATAGGCGCCTCGCCTCAATCCGGCAACATCTCTCCGGACCCGCCGAGCTCCGCCGGCAGGTCGGCGTATTTCGGCAGGCCATCCCTGACCGACACCATCTTGCTAGCGTAGTTCGCATGCAGGGTCGGCTGGTGCTGGTACCCCTTCAGCAGATTGGCGTAGACGTCGATCAGCCGCATCCGCGGATGCTCGGTCATGACGTGGCCGCCGCAGCGTTTGCAGAACTTTCGATAGGAATGCTCGGTCTTGTTGAACGTCCCGAGCTCTGCCTCGCCCTTGGTGATGCGCACGTTGTCCGATTTCCAAAGGCTGAAAGCGTTGATCGGAGCGGCCGACCATGCCTGGCAATCGGCGCAGTGGCAGTAGCCTGAAAACATCGGCTTGCCGTTGACCTCGACCTCGACGGCTCCGCAAAAACAGCTGGCGGAATGGCTTGCCTGCGGCTCGGCATGGGCGTCATCGCCCTCGGCGAGGAGGTCATTGTAATCAGGATTCTTCCGCATGAAGTTGCGGATGAAGTCGCACTCGACGGAGAGCTTACGCCCCTGCGCACGCACCGCCTCCAGCGTGGCGCGGCCGAGCTTCGAGCCGATGCCGCGGCCACCAAGCTCTGGCGGCACCTCGGTGTGCACCAGCGTGATCGCGCCGTCGGTCTTGCGGTAGGTGACGAAGGCGATCGGCCCGTCGACGTCGAGCTCGAACCGCTCACGTTCTTCGTTGTCGCGAAAGGCTTCCGGCATCATCTCGCTCCTGGGTTCAGCTATTTCGTCTTGATGCCCTCCGCCGCTGGAAACACCAGGCGGTCGTCCGTGCGGCAGTAGCGGTCGGCGAACATGCGGCCGATCGGGTGGTAGCGATCCATGTGCACCCGCATCGCCTTGTCGTCCCAAAGCTCGTCGCGGATGTGGAAGTGGATGCCTTCGCCCATGATCAAGCGACGATCATTGTTGACGTCGATCAGCTTCCACAGCTTGCACTCCATCGCCCACGGCGCGTCGGCGAGACGCGGCACGGCGACCTTGGCCGAGGGGGCGAGCTTCAGTCCGAGATAGTCGGGCTCGCCGATCTCGGGCGGAAAATCGCCGCTGCTCTCGTGCATCGCTTTCGCCAGCGGCTCGTCGGCGATGTTGACCACGAACTCGCCGGTGCGCTGGATGTTGAGGAACGTGTCCTTGTCCTGTCCGTTCGGCTTGCGGTTCGCCGCGAACATGCACAGCGGCGGATCCTCGCAGAACGCGTTGAAGAAGCTGAACGGTGCGGCGTTGACCACGCCGGTCGGCCCGAGCGAGGTCACCCACGCGATCGGCCGCGGCAAGATGAACGAGGTCAGCACCTTGTAGCGCTCGCGTGGCGTCAGGTCGCTGGCGGCATAGTCCATGGTCGCTCCTCGGCAAGTCGTCATTGCCGGGCTTGACCCGGCAATCCATCATCCTGAAGAGATGTCCCCTCCGATGGATGCGCGGGTCAAGCCCGCGCATGACGAGTTGAGATCACGCCATGCTCAGCTCGTGGCGGCCGACCACCATCCAGTGCACCTCGTCCGGACCGTCGGCGAAGCGCAGATGGCGTACGTCCTGGTACATCTCGGCGAGCGGGGTCCAGTGCGAGATGCCGGTGGCGCCGTGCATCTGGATCGCCTGGTCGATGATCTTGCAGGCGCGCTCCGGCACCATGGCCTTGACCATGGAGACCCAGACGCGGGCCTCCTTGTTGCCGAGCACGTCCATCGCCTTGGCCGCCTTCAGCACCATCAGCCGCATCGCCTCGATCTCGCAGCGCGCCTGCGCGATGATCTGCATGTTGCCGCCGAGATGGGCGATCTTCTTGCCGAAGGCCTCGCGGGTGAGGCCGCGCTGCACCATGAGATCGAGCGCCTTCTCGGCCTTGCCGATGGTGCGCATGCAGTGATGGATGCGGCCCGGTCCGAGGCGGAGCTGCGAGATCTCGAAGCCGCGGCCTTCGCCGAGCAGGATGTTCTCCTTCGGCACGCGAACGTTGTTGAAGCGCATGTGCATGTGGCCGCGCGGGGCGTGGTCCTGGCCGAACACGTACATGGGCCCGAGCACCTCGACGCCGGGCGTGTCGCGGGGCACCAGGATCTGTGACTGCTGCTTGCTCGGCGCCGCATCCGGATTGGTCTTCACCATGACGATGAGGATCTTGCAGCGGGGGTCGCCGACGCCCGAGATGTAGTACTTCTCGCCGTTGATGACCCATTCGTCGCCGACGAGCTTGGCGGTGGTCGAGATGTTCTTGGCATCGGAGGAGGCGACGTTCGGCTCGGTCATCACATAGGCCGAACGGATCTCGCCGTTGAGCAGCGGTTTCAGCCACTTCTCCTTCTGCTCCTTGGTCCCGACGCGCTCCAGCACTTCCATGTTGCCGGTGTCGGGCGCCGAGCAGTTCATGGTCTCGGAGGCCAGCGGGCTCTTGCCGAGCTCGGCCGCGATATAGGCGTAGTCGAGATTCTTCAGGCCCTGGCCGGTCTCGTCATCGGGCAGGAAGAAGTTCCAGAGGCCTTCCTGCTTGGCCTTGTTCTTGGCCTTCTCCAGCACCTCGAGCTGCTTTGGCGTGAAGCTCCAGCGATCCTCCTTGCCTTCGCCCGCCTTGGCGAATTCGATCGACATCGGCTCGACCGTGTCGCGAATGAACTTCTTGACGTGATCATAGAGCGGGCGGACCTGGTCCGACATGCGGAGGTCGTTGAGCTCGTCGCCGGGACTGAGGGTGTAGTTGGTGGTGCGGGGAATGTAGGCGTGTTTTGTCATTGTTCCTCCCGGATCGCTAGCATGTGCTGAGCGCGAGAATAGTCGCAGCGCCGCCAAAGTGCGAGCGCGCTTTTGTCACGCGAGCCATGCCACGCGATGCAATATCGCGAGCTCGTTTGAAATGTTGTTTGAATGGTTCCGCAGGTTGGATGTACCCGCGCCGCAACCCCAACTGTCATCGCCCGACTTGAATCGGGCGATCCAGTATTCCAGAGAGACGGTCGTGATTGAACCGGGAGGCCGCGGCGTACTGGATGCCCCGGCCAAGCCGGGGCATGACAGCGGTGGTGGCTTGGTCAGCTCGGCATCCGGTGCATCGCGCAGATCTTGTTGCCGTCGAGATCGCGCAGGTAGGCCAGATAGAGCTTGCCGCCCGGGCCCTGGCGAACGCCGGGCGGATCCTCGATCGATTTTGCACCGGCAGCGACTCCGGCCTCGTGCCATTTGTCGACCTGCTCCGGGGAGCCGCAGGCAAAGCCGATCGTGCCGCCGTTCGCGCAGGTCGCCGGTTCGCCGTTGATCGGCTTCGACACCGAGAACACGCCGGTCTTGGTGATGTAGAAGATCCGGTGACCGTCGACTTTGGCCGGCCGCACATCGAGCGTGCCGAGCAGCTTGTCGTAGAACGCCTTGGCCTTGTCGAGGTCGTTGGTGCCGATCATGACGTGTGAGAACATTTGCCCATTCCCTCAGAGTTTGTGGCCCGGATGGAGCGTAGCGAAATCCGGGTCTGTTTTGCTTTGGCCGTCCCGGATCGCGCCTCGCTCCATCCGGGGTAGTCGGAAGATCAGAACGCCGTATAGCCGCCGTCGATCACGAACGTATCGGCGGTGTGATACGACGACGCCTTGCTCATCAGATACACCGCGATGCCGCCGAAATCGGACGCTTCGCCGAAGCGTCGCATCGGAATCCGCGGCATGACGTTGGCGACGAACTTGTCGTTGGCCATCAGCCCTGCGGTCATGTCGCTCTTGATCCAGCCGGGCAGGATCGCGTTGGCGGTGACGCCGTAACGCGCCAGCTCGACGCCGAGCGCGCGCACCAGCGCGTTGATGGCGGCTTTGGTCGCGGCGTAATGTTCGTTGCGCGCCGTGCCGAAGATCGAGGCGAGGCTCGAGGTCGCGACGAGGCGGCCGAAGGGATCGCCGGCATTGGCGCGATCCGTCATGTGCCTCGCGGCGGCCTGGAAGGCGTGGAACACGCCGTCCAGATTGGTCGCGAACATCGTGCGCCATTCCTCCTCTGTGCGCTCGATGAAGGAGCGCCGGCCGCCGCCGCCGATGCCGGCATTGGCGAAGCAGCCGTCGACCCGGCCGAAAATGTCGAGCGTCGCCTTCATCGCGGAATTGACCGAGGCCGGATCGGTGACGTCGCAGACGCGGGTGTCGACCTTGCCGGAGAGGCCTGCCATGCTCGCGGCAGCGGCCTTGTTCTTGTCCGCATTGCGGCCCCAGATCGAGACGTTGCAGCCCTGGGCGGCGAGCGCCTGGGCGATGCCGAGCCCGATGCCGCCATTGCCGCCGGTGATCACGGCCACGCGGCCGGTGAGGTCGAAAAGGTTCATGCGCGTTTCCTGTTCTTGGCAAATTCTTGGCAAGTCTTCCCGGCATGAGGCGCATCAGCCGCTGCGCACAAGATTGCTTGCTATGCTCCGATCACCATGGACAAGGTCGCGACAAAAATCAAATATGCGCCCCGGCAAAAAGTAATTCCGGTCTGCGAAACTGTCGCATGCCGCAACCGACGAGGAAACCATGCAGTTCAAACACGTCACGCTCGATTTCGATGGTTCGGTCGCGATCCTCAAGCTCGACCATCAGGAGGTGATGAACGCGGTCTCCGTGGACATGCTGGGCGGTCTCGCCGAGGCGCTCGATGCGATCGAGGAGAAGAAGGACGAGGTGCGCTGCGTGGTGCTGACCGGCGCGGGCCGCGCGTTCTGCACCGGTGCGAATCTCCAGGGCCGCAACGACCAGTCGAAGAAGACCAAGGCCGGTCTGACGCTGGAAACCGGCTTCCACCCGTTCTTGCGCCGCATCCGCAATCTGCACTGCCCGATCGTCACCGCGGTCAACGGTCCCGCCGCCGGCGCCGGCATGAGCTTCGCGCTGCTCGGCGACATGATCCTATGCGCGCGCTCGTCCTATTTCCTGCAGGCGTTCCGCCGCATCGGGCTCGTGCCGGATTGCGGCTCGACCTGGCTGTTGCCGCGCCTCATCGGCCGGGCGCGCTCGATCGAATTGTCGCTGATGGGCGAGCGGCTGCCGGCCGAGAAGGCGCTGGAATGGGGCCTTGTCAACCGCGTCTATGACGACGGCGTGCTGATGGAGGAAGCGATGAATCTGGCGCGCGAGCTCGCCAGCGGCCCGACGGTGGCACTGTCCCTGATCCGCAAGCTCTATTGGGACAGCCCGGAAAATTCCTTCGAGGATCAGCTCAATCTCGAGTTCCAGTGCCAGCTCCGCGCCGGCGATACCCAGGATTTTCGCGAGGGTGTCGGCGCGTTTCTCGAGAAGCGTCCCGCGCAGTTCAAGGGCAAATGATCGAGGCGGAGCTTTCGCGCAGCGTCCCGCGCTGGTACCCGGGCGCGACCGGCGTCACCGGAGCGGCAAAGCTGTCTGGCGGCGCCAGCCAGGAAACCTGGCGCTTCGACATCGTACATCCCGATAGGCCGATCGGCGCGATCCTGCGCCGCTCGCCGAAGGGCTATGGCGCAGCGCCGACGCGCGCGGCGGGTCTTGCCGCGGAAGCGCAGCTGATGCAGCTCGCCTACGAGGCCGGCGTGCCGTCACCGCGCGTGATGCATGTGCTGGTGCCGGAAGACGACCTCGGTACCGGCTTCATCATGCAGCGGGTCGAGGGCGAGACCATCGCGCGCAAGATCCTGCGCGATGACGAATACGCTGCGGCGCGGCCGCTTCTGGCGCGGCAGATCGGCGGCATTCTCGCGGGGCTGCACAGGCTGCCGCAGAACAGGCTGCCCGAACTGAGACATATGACGTCGGCCAAGGAAATCGGCGAGTTCGAGCGCGACTATCGCAGCCTGAACTGGCCCAAGCCCGTGTTCGAGCTGGCGCTGCGCTGGCTGCGCGACCACGATCCCGGTCCCGCGGCCGAGACCACGCTGGTGCATGGCGATTTCCGCAACGGCAATCTCATCATCGGCGCGGACGGCGTCCGCGCCGTGCTGGACTGGGAGCTCGCTCATCTCGGCGATCCCATGGAGGATCTCGGCTGGGTCTGCGTTAACTCCTGGCGTTTCGGCGAGATCGACAAGCCCGTCGGCGGCTTTGGTTCGCGTGAGGACCTGTTCGCGGGCTACGAGGCGGCAGGTCGCAAGGTTGATCCGGCGCGCGTGAAATTCTGGGAAGTGATGGGCACGCTGCGCTGGGGCATCATGTGCGGCGGCATGATGCAGCGCTTCCGCGAGGGGCCGGACCATTCCATGGAGCGTGCCATGATCGGCCGACGCGCCTCCGAGACCGAGATCGATCTGTTGCGGCTGCTCGTGCCGCGCGGGAGTTGAGCCATGCAGGATGAACCGACACCGATCGAGCTGACGAAAGCGGTCGCCGATTTCCTCCGCAACGACATCACGCCGCTGATCTCAGGCCACCAGGCCTTCAAGCTGCGCGTTGCCATCAACATTCTCGATCTCGTGACGCGGCAGCTGACGCGGGAGGCGGGGAGCGATGCCGCGGAAGTGGAGCGCCTGCGCGCGCTGCTCGGCATGGACGGCTCGGTCGCCGAGCTCAATCGCGCGCTCGCCGATCGTATCGCGAAAGGTGAGCTCGATCTGGCAACGCCGGGGTTAGCCGAGCATCTGTGGGCGACCACGATGGACAAGCTCGCGGTAGATCAGCCGAACTACGCGTCCTACAAGCGCGAGCTGGGGCGCGGCGGGTAGGGAGGCGTGCCTCCATAGTCGGTGTCATCGCCCGCGAAGGCGGGCGATCCAGTACTCCGTGACGGGCATGACACCGGTGAAGTTGGGGACGCCGAGAGGAGCGGCGTGGATGGCCGGGACAAGCCCGGCCATGACGGAAACAATCCTACTTCCCCACCCATTTCGGGGGCCGCTTCTCCGAGAACGCCTTCGGCCCCTCGATGTAGTCCTGCGAGGCGACCATCGCCTTGACCGCGGGATACTCGCGCTGCTCCTCGATCGCCTGCTCCAGCGACACGCCAAGCCCCTTCTGGATCGCCTGCTTCGAGGCCCGGATCGACATCGGCGAATTCTTGGCGATCATCTCCGCCCAGCGTAGCGCGGCCGTCAGGGCTTCGCCCTGCGGTACCACCTCGTTGACGAAGCCGAGCTCGAGCCCTTCCTTGGCGCTGACATGGCGTGCGGTGAGGATCATGCCCATGGCGCGCTTCAGCCCGATCTGGCGCGGCAGGCGATGCAGGCCGCCGGCGAGGGCGGCGAGGCCGACGCGCGGCTCGGGCAGGGCGAAGGTCGCGTTCTCCGATGCGATGATCAGGTCGCAGGCCAGCGCGATCTCGAAGCCGCCGCCCATCGCGACGCCGTTCACGGCGGCGATGATCGGCTTGTCGCAGTCGAACCGCGAGGTGAGGCCGGCAAAGCCGCCCTTGTCCCAGCCGCGCTTGCCGCCCGCCGCTTGCCACTTCAGGTCGTTGCCGGCGCAGAACGCCTTGTCGCCGGCTCCGGTGACGATCGCGATCCATTGCTCGGGATCCCCGGAGAAATCGTCAAACACCTTCTGGAGCTCGAAATGCGCGTCCGTATGCAGCGCGTTGTAGACCTCGGGCCGCGACAGCGTGACGATCGTGATCGGTCCCTTGCGTTCCACCTTGGAAAATTTCAGCTCCATCGCGCGCTCCTGCATTTTCTCGTGAAGGAATATTGGCGACATACTACCGCGCGCTGACGGCAGAGCACCATCGAATTGCGCTGGTGCGCCTTGCGCGCGCCACACGCCTCGGCTTGCTTGACTTGCGCGCGCTCTTCTCACCTTAATCGTGCGAAGCAAAGACGCGGCTAGCGCCTTAACGCAAAACGACAAAATCAATCCGGGAGAGAACCTTTGGATTTCTCATTGCCTGCCGATCTCGTCGCCTATCTCGGAGAGCTCGATCGTTTCATCGAACGCGAGATCAAGCCGCTGGAGGAGGCCGACGACAACATCCGCTTCTTCGATCATCGCCGCGAATGGGCGCGCACCGATTTCGAGAATGGCGGCCTGCCGCGTCACGAATGGGAAGCGCTGCTGCGCAAGGCCAAGGATCTCGCCGACGCCGCCGGACATCTGCGCTTTCCGGTGCCGAGGCAGTATGGCGGCAAGGACGGCTCCAACCTCTGGATGGCCGTGATCCGAGAGCACTTCGCTGCCAAGGGCCTCGGCCTGCACAACGATCTCCAGAACGAGCACTCGATCGTCGGTAATTTCCCCGTCGTCACGATGCTCGACCGCTACGGCCGCGACGACCAGAAGGCGATGATCGACGGTTCGATCAAGGGCAAGTACCGCATCACCTTCGGCCTGACCGAGCCGCATCACGGCTCGGACGCCACCCACATGGAAACGCGCGCGGTGCCGGCCACCCGCGACAACGTCAAGGGCTGGATCATCAACGGCGAGAAGATGTGGACGACGGGCATGCACGTCGCCACGCATTGCGCGCTGTTCGCGCGTACCAGCGGCAATGACGGCGACGCCCGGGGCATCACCTGCTTCCTGGTTCCCGCGAAGAGCCCCGGCGTCAAGGTCGAAGAGTACATGTGGACCTTCAACATGCCGACCGATCATCCGCGCGTCAGCTTCACCGACGTCTTCGTGCCGGAGGATGCGCTGTTCGGCGAAGTCGGTCGCGGTCTCTCGCTGGCGCAATGCTTCGTGCACCAGAACCGCATCCGCCAGGCCGCGAGCTCGCTGGGTGCTGCGGTCTACTGCATCAACGAGAGCGTCAAATACGCACGCGAGCGAAAACCGTTCGGCAGGGCGCTGGCGGAAAACCAGGCGATCCAGTTCCCGCTGGTCGAGCTTGCGACGCAAGCCGAGATGCTGCGCCTTCTGATCCGCAAGACCGCCTGGGAGATGGATAAGCTTACCGAGGAGCAGATCGAGCGCACGCTCTCGGATCGCGTCTCCATGTGCAACTACTGGGCAAACCGCCTCTGCTGCGAATCCGCCGACCGTGCCATGCAGGTCCACGGCGGCATGGGCTACTCACGCCACAAGCCGTTCGAGCACATCTACCGCCATCACCGCCGCTACCGCATCACCGAAGGCAGCGAGGAGATCCAGATGCGCAAGGTGGCCGGCTTCCTGTTCGGCTATATGGGGCCGGGGAAGCACTAAGGTGCACCGCTCTCGTAGGGTGGGTTAGCTCTGCAGATGTGCGAAGCGAATCTGCAGGGCGTGACCCACCACTCTCCATCCCCCGGGGGAGAGCAAAGAGGTGGGTTACGCCTGCGGCTAACCCACCCTACTGCACCGCGGCTAATTCACCCTTCGATCCTTCCCCGCCCAATACGGCTCGCGCAACTGCCGCCGCAGGATCTTGCCTGAGGGATTCCTCGGCAATGCCGGCAAAAACTCCACGCTCTTCGGCGTCTTGTAGCCGGCGATGCGCTCGCGCGTGAAGTTGATGATGTCGGTGGCGGTCGCCTGCTTGCCCGGCTTCATAACGACCACCGCCTTCACAGCCTCGCCCCATTTGTCGTCGGGCACGCCGATCACGGCGGCCTCGGCGACATCGGGGTGATCGCACAGCGCGCTCTCGACCTCGGCCGGGTAGATGTTCTCGCCGCCGGAGATGATCATGTCCTTGATGCGGTCGTGAATGTAGAGATAGCCGTCCTCGTCCATGTAGCCGGCATCGCCGGTGCGCAGCCAGCCGTCACTGCGCAGCGTCGCGGCGGTCGCCTCCGGCAGGTTCCAGTAGCCCGCCATGTTCGAGCCCGAGCGCGTCGCGATCTCGCCGACCTGGCGCGGCGGCAGCGGCTTGCCGTCCACGTCCAGGATCGCGATCTCGACGCCGGGCAGGGCCTTGCCGGCCGAACGCATCCGCTCGAGCCCCTCGACGTGATCCTCCGGCGGCAGCGCCACGATCGTGCCGGTCGTCTCGGTCATTCCGTACATCTGCACGAAGCCGCATTTGAAGACTTCGATGCATTCCTTCAGCAGCGCCGCCGGAATCGGCGAGGCGCCGTAGAGCATGTATTTCAGCCGCGAGAAATCCACCGTCTTTGCACGCGGCTGCCGCACCACGAACTGCATCGCCGCCGGCACCATGAACAGCTTGGTGATGCCCGACTGCTCGAAGAAATCCAGAACCTTGGTCGGATCGAATTCGCGTGCGATGACGCCGCGGGCGCCGTGATAGAGCCCCATCACGCCCCAGCCGGAGCCGCCGATGTGGAAGATCGGCATCGCGACCAGCGACACGTCGTCGGTGGACCACCGGTTCCACTCCGGCTTGTCCTCGGCATTGCCGGTTTGCACCAGGTTGAGGAAGTTCGCGTGGCTTAGCATCGCGCCCTTCGGCTTGCCTGTGGTGCCGGAGGTGTAGAGCTGGATCGCGATGTCCCTGGTGTCGATCGGCACCCTCGGGTCGTCGCCGCTCTGCGCATCGCGCCAGGCCGCAAAGTCCTGCCATTCCGGCGCGCCGCCCTCTGTGGTGATGATGGTGCGCACGCCCGGCAGCCGGTCCTTGATCTGGCGGACGAGCGTGATGAACTCCGGTCCGACGAACAGCACCGGCGCCTTGCAGTCTTCGACGATGAAGGCGACTTCGGGCCCCGCGAGACGCCAGTTCACCGGCGCCATCACCGCGCCGGCCTTCATCGCGCCCATCAGGAGCTCGAAATAGAAGTCGCTGTTCTTGCCGAGATAGGCGATGCGGTCGCCCTTCTTCACGCCCATCGCGATCAGGGCGTTGGCGACCTTGTTGGTCTTGATGTCGAACTCTGCAAAGCTGGTGGTGCGCCCTTCGAATTCATAGGCGATGGCGTTGCCGCGGCTCTTCGCGCGCTCGCGCACCATGTCGGCGAGATTCGCCAATGGCTGTGTGGACATGTTTCTCCCGTGACGTCATGTTCTTATGCCTGGGAGTGTGGCGTCATCCGCAGGTAAAGACAATACGGGAGGAGGGGAACGCAACTGCTCCAGCATCGTCGTCCCGGCTTTCGCCAGGACGACTACGGAGAGAGCATCACCCCCGCTTCGCCCGGTCCTTCTCGTTCTGGGCCATGATGCTCTCGCGCGCGGTCTTCCAGTCGTCGTCGCTCCAGTCGCGGAGCTGGTAGAAATTGCCGCCCATGGCGAGCGCCTGCGCGCCGTCCATGGCGATGGTCTCGCCGGAGATCCAGTCGCAACCGCCGGAGATCAGGAACACGGCGACGTTCTGCAACTCCTCCATGGTGCCGACACGGCCCATCGGGTTCATCGCCTTGGTGCGGGCGCCGGCCTCGTCGCCCGGCTTAATGCGCTTGCTCATGCCTTCGGTCGGGATTTCGCCCGGCGCGATGGTGTTGAGGCGGATGCCGTAGCGGCCCCATTCGGTGGCGAGCGACATCGTCATCGCATGGATCGCCGACTTGCTCATCGCCGACGGCACCACATAGGGCGAGCCGTTGCGCACCCAGGTCGTGGTGATCGAGACGACGTTGCCCGGCTGCTTCAAGGCGATCCAGCGCTTGCCGACCGCATGCGTCACGTAGAACGTGCCGTGCATGACGATATTGGCGACCGCGTCGAAGCCGCGCGGCGACAGCTCCTCGGTGCGCGAGATGAAATTGCCGGCGGCGTTGTTGATGAGGTCGGTCAGCGGAGCATCGCGGAAGATGTTCTCCACCATCTCCTCGACCGCGAGCGCGTTGCGGATGTCGACGCCGTGGCTGGTGACGCGGCCGCCATAGCGATCCATCAGCTCGGTCGCGGTCTCGTCGCAGACGATCTTGCGTCGGCCGCAAATGTGCACGTCGGCGCCGAGCTGGAGGAAGCGCGCCGCCATCGACTTGCCGAGACCCGTGCCGCCGCCGGTCACGAGGATGCTCCGGCCGGCGAGAAGATTTTCCTTGAACATGGCTGTTTCCCCCGTAGGGATTGTAAGTTAATTGGTCGATTGACTAAATCCGGCCGCCAGCGTCCTGTAAAGCGGCACTGAACAAGAACAGGGGAGAATTCGTCCATGGAAGAGCGCGTCTCGATCTCGATCTCGGAAGGCGTCGCCGACGTGCGGCTGGTGCGCGCGGACAAGATGAATGCGCTCGATCAGGCCATGTTCGAGGCCCTTGTCGCCGCAACCGAGCGGCTTTCGAAGGACAAGAGCGTGCGTGCGGTCGTGCTGTCCGGCGAGGGCCGCGCCTTCTGTGCCGGCCTCGACATGGGGCGTTTTGCCGCCATGAAGGAGAAGGGCGGCAACGGAATTCCGGGTGGCGAAAATCGAGACCTCACCAAACGCACTCATGGCCAGGCGAACTTTCCGCAACAGGCAGTATGGGGGTGGCGCCAGCTTCCGGTGCCCGTGATCGCGGCCGTGCACGGCGTCGCCTTCGGCGGCGGCTTCCAGCTCTCGCTCGGCGCCGACATGCGGTTTCTTTCGGCAGACGCGCGGATGTCGATCATGGAAATCAAATGGGGTCTCGTCCCCGACATGGCGGGCACGCCGATCCTGGCCTCGCTCGTGCGCGACGACATCCTGCGCGATCTCACCTATACCGGCCGCATCTTCTCCGCCCAGGAGGCGATGACCTACGGTCTCGCCACGCGCATCTGTGACGATCCGCGCGCGAGCGCCCTCGAAGCCGCGCGCGAGATCGCCGGCAAGAGCCCCGACGCGATCCGCGCCGCGAAACGCCTGCTCAACAATCTCTCGGTCGATCCGGGCCCGGCGCTGCTCGCCGAGTCCGTCGAGCAACAGAAGCTGATCGGCAGCGCCAACCAGACCGAGGCGGTCCGCGCCAATCTGGAGAAGCGCGCGCCGAAATTTGCGGATTAGCTTTCTGTCATTCCGGGATGCGCCGCAGGCGCAGGCCCGGAATCCATCGAGCCGCATGCTCTGCCGTAAAATGGATTCCGGGTTCGATGCCTCGCATCGCCCCGGAATGACGGCCTGAGTGGTAGCCACGTTCCAACCCGACGAAAGATCGGAAGACAAAAATGAGCGAAACGTCAGAGTTCCTCGGCATCGTCTCCGGCGACCGCCGCCGTGCCCACGCCGATGTCGCTGACCGTAGCGACCGCATCGCCTCCGGCCTCGCCAGGCTCGGCGTCAAGCCGGGCGATTGCGTCTGCATGCTGATGCGCAACGAAGTCGCCTTCCTCGAAGCCGCGTACGCCGCGATGCGCCTCGGCGCCTATGGCGTGCCGATCAACTGGCACTTCAAGCCGGAGGAGATCAACTACATCCTCGGTGACACCGGCAGCTCCGTGCTGATCGGACATGCCGACATGCTGCATGCCTTGCGCGATGCGATCCCAAAAGGCGTCACGGTGCTCAGCGTGCCGACGCCGCCGGAAATCCTCTCCAACTACAAGATCGATCCCGATCGTCTGACGACTCCCGATTTCGCGATCGATTTCGAGACATGGCTCGCGCAACACCAGCCCTATGACGGCCCGGTCGTGCCGCAGCCCATGAACATGATCTACACCTCGGGCACGACAGGCCATCCCAAGGGCGTGCGCCGCAACGCGCCGACGCCGGAGCAGGCGGCGGCCGGCGAGCGCATGCGCGCGATGATCTACGGGCTCAAGCTAGGTGCCCGCGCGCTGCTGCCGGGTCCGCTTTATCACTCCGCGCCGAATTCGTTCGGCATCCGCGCCGGCAAGCTCGGCGGGGTGCTGGTGCTGATGCCGCGCTTCGAGGCGGAGGAATTCCTGGGGCTGATCGAACGTTACAAAGTCGACACCATCTTCATGGTGCCGACCATGTTCATCCGCCTGATGAAGCTGCCGGAGGCGGTGCGCAAAAGCTACAACGTCTCGTCGCTGCGCCACGTCATCCACGCCGCCGCGCCCTGTCCCGCCGACGTCAAGCGCGCCATGATCGAATGGTGGGGGCCTGTCATCTACGAGTTCTACGGCTCGACCGAATCCAGCGCCGTCACCTTCGCGACGTCGGAGGATGCGCTGAAGAAGCCCGGCACTGTCGGCAAGATCTCGCCGGGCGCCGAGCTGCGATTCATCGGCGAGGACGGCCGCGTGCTTGGCGTGGGCGAGATCGGCGAGATCTATTCCCGCATGGCCGAGATGGCCGATTTCACCTACCACAACAAGCCGGAGAAGCGCGCCGAGATCGATCGCGACGGCTTCATCACCTCCGGCGATGTCGGCTACATCGACGAGGACGGCTACGTCTTCATCTGCGACCGCAAGCGCGACATGGTGATCTCGGGCGGCGTCAACATCTATCCGGCGGAGATCGAGTCGGTGCTGCACGCCGTGCCCGGCGTGCATGATTGCGCCGTGTTCGGTATCCCCGATGCCGAGTTCGGCGAAGCGCTGATGGCAGTGGTCGAGCCGCAGCCCGGTGTTACGCTCGGCGAAGCCGACGTCCGCGCCGCGCTGAAGGCGCATCTGGCCGATTACAAGGTGCCCAAGCACATCGAGATCCGCACCGGGCTGCCGCGCGAAGATTCCGGCAAGATCTTCAAGCGCCGCCTGCGCGATCCCTATTGGGAGCAGGCGGGACGGAAGATCTGACAGCGCGTAGCCCGGGTGAGCGCAGCGATACCCGGGACGACAAGCAACCACTGTCCCGGGTGTCGCTGCGCTCGTCGGGGCTACGAGAACCGAAGGGGAGGGACCTCATGAGCGACGGGGCAGGCACGACGAACGAAGTCCTCTACACAGTCGCCGATCACATCGCGACCATCACGCTGAATGCGCCTGAGCGGATGAACACGATCTCCGGTCCGATGCTGAACGACCTCGCCCGCCTGCTGACCGAGGCCAACGAGGACAAGAACGTCCGCGTCGTCATCCTCACCGGCAAGGGCAGGGCGTTCTGCGCCGGCCTCGACTTGCGCAAGGAGCGCGACGGCAACGGCCTCAGCGCCGCGTCCTCGCCGACCACGATCAACCTCCGCAACACCCCGCCGACGGTCCTGCACGCGATGGACAAGCCGACCATCTGCGCCGTCAACGGCGGCGCGGCCGGCTACGGCATGGACACCGCGCTCGGCTGCGACATCCGCATCATGGCGGAGTCCGCAAAGCTCGCCGCCGCCTTCGTCAAGCGCGGCGTGGTGCCGGAATCCGGCGGAACCTGGCTGTTGCCGCGCATGCTCGGCTGGGCCAAGGCCTCCGAGTTGATCTTCACGGGCCGCACGCTGAGCGCGCGCGAGTGCCTGGAATGGGGCCTCGCCAACGAGGTCGTGCCGGACGCCGAGCTGATGAGCCGCGCCACGGCCATAGCCCGCGAAATCGCCGCCAACGCGCCACTGGCGGTGCAGGCCTCCAAGCGCATGATGCGGATGGGCCTCAACGAAAACTTCTCCGACCACGTCCACCATGTCTATCTCCAGCTCCTGCCCCTGTTCAGGACTGAGGACATGGCTGAGGGAATGAAGTCCTTCATGGAGAAGCGGGAGCCGAAGTTCGAGGGACGGTAGAAGGCCGTAGCCCGGGTGAGCGCAGCGATACCCGGGACCACTGCGACGGAGAGTCCAGGATGTCGCTTCGCTCATCCGGGCTACGTCGCAACGACATGAAGCGGTCTTACCACCAGAACAATTCGATCCTATATAGGCGGGACCTTCACCTCGCGGATTGTTCCCATGGCCCCCGTCTCCATCCTCCTCAACATCCTCTGGATACTGATCGGTGGCGCCTGGATGGCGTTCGGCTGGGTGATCGCCGCGGTCATCATGGCCATCACCATCATCGGCCTGCCCTGGGCGCGGGCGGCGTTCAACATCGCCGTCTACACTCTGCTGCCGTTCGGCTCGCGGGCGGTCAATCGCTATGACGTCACCGGTGTCGAGGATATCGGCACCGGTCCGCTCGGGGTGATCGGCAACATCATCTGGTTCGTGCTCGCCGGCTGGTGGCTGGCGCTCGGCCACGTCCTGACGGCGGTGGTGCTCGCCATCACCATCATCGGCATCCCCTTCGCCTGGGCGCATCTGAAGCTCGCGGGCATCGCGCTTTGGCCGATCGGCAAGGTGATCGTGCCGGCGTAGGGCGCGCGGCGCGTCAACGTCGGTCACGGGGTCCGGTGCGCTCCAATGAAGTCTTTGGAGCTTTGCGGCGATCGACGCTGCTGTGGGGACTCTCCCATCGCTAGGCTCGCGGCGAGCTCTCTCGAAACTCGCGCGGCGTTATGCCCGCCATGCGGCGGAAGGCACGGGCAAAGTGAGCCGGGTCGGTGTAACCCGTGGCGAAGGCAACATCGATGATCCTGGCGTCCGTCTTGCGCAGCAAGTCGGCGCCTTTCTCGAACCGGACCTGATCGAGCAAACGAGAGTATGTTAATCCTGCGCTTGCGAGGCCGCGCTGAAGGCTTCTCACGCTGGTCCCGGCGATCTCGGCGACCTCGGCGATGCCGAGAGAGCCCTTATCCAGGTATGACGGAAGCATCATCTTGAGCGCTGTTATGGCGTCGGTGCCGATACGCCGAAATTCGCGCTCCGATGGGACTGATGCCGCGGGCTTCACCGGATTGGGCAAACTCAGCAGGGAAATGGGCACATCAATCCACGAGACCTTCTGCCCCGAGAGGAAACGGGTGTGGGGCCACCGGGATTGGGTCTCGGGACCAGGCGTGTATCGAGCTTCAAAGGCGATGGTGGCCGGCGCCCAATTCGGCCCTGCAAACTGGCGGATGACGTACACCATCATCACGTTCTGCAGCCATTGCGTATGCTCGAGATGCAGCGTTCCAGCAGTTCCGGAAATGCTGTTGCAAACCCTCAAGAGATTATCATGACGCTCGAGCCAATAGCTGACGAAGTTGTCCTCGATCTGGATAAGCTGACACCATTGCTCCAATACGGCAAACAAGGTCGGCGCGTGGCGAACCGCGGCTTGAAGCTGGTCACTCATATGACCAAAGTGCATTCGTTGGACGGCTCGAAATCCAAAATCCGCAATCCCCTGCGATGACTGTGCAATCGTTGCGAAATGAAGCGCGGGAATGAGGGGGAAATAGTCGTTGGGCTTCTTTTCGGGATGTGCGGGCAGGCCGAACCTGCTCAGCATCCGTTCCGCGGGGGCGCCGATATCGTTCAAAACCTCAACGAAAGGTGCAAGCAGGGCGCAGCGCGCCACGACGATGGCCTTCATGGTCGTGTCCCCGGGACGTCACGGCTTTCCGCTGTCCCGGCCTCCCAAGGTGATGCAACCGCGCGCTTTGCTCATGATGCTACTTTAGACTGAGTTCAAGTTCAACCTCTCCGCGCTGCGCCCCAGCATCATGCCGGTGCAACCTTTCGCAACGGCGGGCGAAGTCGCATTTTGGCGCAAGATGGCCATACGGAATGGCGTCTTCTGCGTAAACATTGGTGAATATGTCGGAAGAGCCGAGGTTTCGCGCCGCATCATGAAGCGAGTCTCTACGCCGTCCCGATACGCCGTCCGAGCGGCCATCGCCGCGTCGCTACGCCAGGACCGTGCGGTGCTTCCCCAAACGGCACACCGGCTCGGCATCAGTGCCCGGTCGCTTCAGCGCCGCCTTGCCGACATGGGCACTACCTACGCTGAGCTCGTGGCGGAGGTTCGGCTCGACACCGCGTGCCATCTGCTCGCGGAATCGGACGAAAACATTGCCGACATCGCTGCGCGTTTGGGTTTCGCAGGTGCCAGCAGCTTCAGCCGCAGCTTCGCGCGCTTGATGAAGGTCCAACCCATTGTCTATCGCCGACAACAGTCAAACCGGACGAGTGGCGCGAAATACGGTCCTTTTGCCCGAAAGCCGGCAGGTAAGCGCCTTTCGGGGCCCTGAAATGATTGACTCGACCCCGGAATGATTGGCGCGAAATGGCAAGACGCCGGGACATCGAGAGATCATTCTGCACGCGCTGGTGCGAGCGTGCCTTGACTGATCATCGAGCTGGGAAACGCGTCATGCAGGCATTTGGGCTACCCGCCGTTATCGATTGGGTTTCGGCAGGCAACGGCCAACGAAAAAGACGAGCGGCAAGGGGCGCCTGGAAATCGCTCGGAAAAAGCCTGTTCAGGGGGCGGCTCGCCATTCTCTGGGTGGAGCTTGCGGTCTTATTTGGTCGGCGGCTTCCGTGCGAGTTTGCAACGAAGTTTCCAGCCCAGCGGTCTTGATTTCTACGAACTCTACACGGCGTTTCACGCAAGCGATGGGTACGTCTTTTTCGCGAGATCTCGCGGCCGACGCGAGAGTGCTACCAAGTGATTCATCAAGCTATTTGTAACAGGAGTGAACGTCACATGCGGATCGCAAAACTGGATCAGATTTTCGCAATGCTCGCCTTGGCCGTGATGTTTTGCAGCGCCAACGCGTCGCTCGCCCAGAACGCGCCGGCACCGTCTTCCATGAAGACAATCGGCACGCCGGCAGCCTCAGCCAAACCCGAGATCGTGCCGTCGCTGTTCGTGCTCAACTCCCGTGGCGCCACGTTGCAAGGGGACACACTCACTTTGACCGGCGTGTCGCTCAGCTCGATCATATTTGCCGACCGTCCAGTGCGATCCGCAGGCCACCAGGCGACGGCTGATGTCATTGCGGAGTGGGGCTCGGGCGATGACAGTTTCGCCAAGAATCCTCCGAACGCGACCGTTTCAGTGCTGGGCAAGGATGGTTCGGTCAAGGACGCTGTCGTGGTCCTCAAGAACCCGAAGCTCGAGGGCGACAAGCTCACCTTCCAAGTCCAGACTCTGGAAGGCGATCTCGCCGGCGCCGACGGTGGCGCTGCCCTCTTCATCGACATCATCGGGCGGCCGTTCACGCCGATGTCGTTCGCCGGCGTTGCCCGGCGTAGCGCGTTCCGCGGCGCGATGTATGCAGGGGCCGCATATGGCGCGGCTGCGTACTATCACCCCTACGCGCGGCCGGCATGCGGTTATTACCCGTATCCGCCCTGTTATTGAGACCTGAGAGGAACGGGTGCCCCGCAGCTCGGTGAATTGAGCGACCGAGCGCATCGAAAGATTTCCAGTTCTTCAAATTCAACGGAGTTCGTATCATGAATGTCACCCGTCGCAACGTAACGATCGGCGGCATGAGCCTGCTCGCCAGCTCCTCGATAAGCACGACGAGCCGTGCCGAGCTCGGCGAGTTTCTCGGCATCGGCGAGGGACTTGAGGATTTCGCACTCGCTACCGACGCCTACATCTTCGGCTATCCGCTCGTGACGATGGAGATGACGCGCCGTGTCATCACCAACGTTGCAGCGCCGGTCGGCACGCGCGCGCCGATGGGCCAGATCATCAAGCTGCGCAAGTACCCTGATGCGACTTTCCGCGACGTGACGGCACCAAATGCGGACACGCTCTACACCAGTGCGTTCTTCGACGTCGGCAAGGAACCGTGGGTGCTCAGCATCCCGGACATGAAGGGCCGTTACGCACTCTTTCCGATGCTGGACGGCTGGACGACGGTATTCCAGGTGCCGGGCAAGCGGACGACCGGCACCGGCGCGCAGACCTACGCCATCACGGGCCCCGGATGGAAGGGCACGCTGCCGTCCGGCGTCAAGGAATACAAGTCGCCGACCAGCATCGTGTGGCTGCTCGGCCGCATCTATTGCACCGGCACGCCCGAAGACTACGCCGAGGTGCACAAGCTGCAGGACGAATGCAAGCTGGTCCCGCTGAGTTCCTATGGCAAGCCCTATACACCGCCCGAAGGCAAGGTCGATGCTTCTATCGACATGAAGACTGCCGTTCGTGATCAGGTCAATCGCATGGATGCGACGGCCTATTTCACGTTGCTCTGCAAGCTCATGAAAGACAATCCGCCGGCGGCCGCCGACGCGCCGCAACTCGCCAAGTTCGCGAGGATCGGAATCCTGCCCGGGCAGGATTTTGATGCAAGCAAGCTCAAGGCAGATTTCGTCAAGCGAGTTCCGGAGATCGGATTTGATCGCATCATGCTTCAGTTCAAGATCAACAAGGACATGAAGGACGAGAACGGCTGGGGCTTTACCACCAAGACCGGCATCTACGGTACCGATTATTTGATGCGGGCGTTGGTTACCGCCATCGGGCTCGGCGCCAACCGGCCGCAGGACGCCGTATATCCGACATCGCTGAAAGACGCCGAGGGCCGCAAATACAACGGCGCCAACAAATACGTGCTGCGATTTACCAAGGGGCAACTGCCGCCGGCGCTCGGGTTCTGGTCGTTGACGATGTACGACGCGAACTATTTTTTCGTGGCCAATCCGCTCGACCGCTACTCGATCAGCGCGCGACAGAATTTGAAATTGAATCCTGATGGCTCCACCGATCTCTACATCCAGAAGGACTCGCCGGGGAAGGACAAGGAATCCAACTGGCTTCCCGCGCCGTCAGGCGATTTTGTCCTGATGATGCGGCTGTATTGGCCGAACGAGAAGAACCCCTCGATCATCAATGGTTCCTGGAAGATTCCGCCGGTCAAGCGGGTCACCTGAGCCGAAGGCGGCAGGCAGCACAAACTCTCGAATGCCTCGGCTGGTCCGGCCTGCGGCTATGACTTATCCGCTCCACCATCGAAGCCCGGCGCTTTGGCGCTGGCGTCCGCCGAACAAAAGAACAACGGTGAAAAGGAGAGCATCCCATGTTGACGAAACGCGATCTGCTTCGCTCCGCTGCGGCAACTGCGATCGCCGTCACAACGGCGAAGTCCACCCCGGCAATCGCGCAGAACAAAGCCGATTGGCCCAGGCTGTTAGAGGCCAAGGACTTCGCCGAGGCAGGTTTCATCTATGGCCTGCCAATCGTGATGAACTATGCAATCATGTACGAGTACGCCGTCGACCGCAATTCGGGGCAATTCAAGGCGCCGTTCAACCAGCTCAAGAACGAGCCGAATGTCTACACCTACAAGGATACGGCGATCGTCACGCCCAATAGCGACACGCCCTATTCCTTCGTGTGGCTGGATTTGCGGACGGAGCCGGTGGTGCTCTCGGTGCCCGCGATGGACCCGAAGCGCTACTACTCGGTCATGCTCTGCGACGGCAATACCTACAATTACGGCTACATCGGCAGCCGAGCAACTGGGAGCGAAGCCGGCGACTACATGGTGGTCGGGCCCGGCTGGAAAGGGGACACCCCGGCGGGCATCAAGCGGGTGTTTCGTTCGAGCACACAGTTTTCCCTCGCCGGCTATCGCACCCAGCTTTTCGGCCCGGATGATCTCGACAACGTCAAGAAGGTGCAATCCGGCTACAAGGCGCAGATGCTCTCGGCTTATCTGAAACAGACGCCGCCGCCAGCCGCGCCGACCATCGACTTCCCCAAGATCGACAAGGAACTCGTGAAGACCAACTTCTTCGATTACCTCGACTTCGCGCTTCAATTCGCGCCGGAACAGGATAACGAGAAGGAGATACGCTCCAAGCTGGCACGCATCGGGGTCGGGCCGGGCAAGACCCTCAACTTCAAGGACCTGCCATTGGAGCATAAGCTGGAGCTTGGCCTCGGCATGAAGGAAGGCCAGCGGAAGGTGGACGAGGCCGTCGCAAATGCCGGCAAGGCGATCAATGGCTGGCGGATTAGCGGTCTTCCAGGCGATAGCGCCCACTACAATGGCGACTGGTTGAAGCGAGCCGTCGCCGCTCAGGCCGGCATTTACGGCAATGACGCGGCGGAAGCGACCTATCCATTCACGCGCGTCGACAGTGACGGCCAGACGCTCGACGGCAGCAAGCACAATTACACACTGACCTTCCCGGCGGGACAACTGCCACCGGTGAACTCCTTCTGGTCGGTGACGATGTACGACGGCAAGAGCCAGCTCCTGGTCAAGAACCCGATCAATCGCTACCTCATCAACTCGCCGATGTTGTCCGGCATGAAGAAGAATGAGGATGGCTCGCTCACCCTCTACATCCAGAAGGACAGCCCCGGCGCGGACAAGGAAGCAAATTGGCTGCCTGCGCCCAATGACACGATCTATCTTGTTATGCGCTTGTACTGGCCGAGAAGCGAAGCACCTTCGATCCTGCCGGCCGGCGAAGGGAGCTGGCAGCCGCCTGGCATCAAGCGGGTTTGATAGACGTCCGAATGCAGATCGATTCGGCAACTGGTCTGGATCAGATCGTATGCGGCACCTTACACCGACGGCGACTATCCGATGCAGTTCAGCGACGGCCATTTTGGGTTCAGACGATTACTGCTGGGGCAGAAAATGACACCATCCAAACAAGCATCTCGGGTTTGGTTCATTCGCTCAAGTCTTAGCGCAGCCATGGTGCTGCTCGGCTGCGTGGCCGAGCCGGCATGCGCTGACGAGGGCGGTGTTTCGTACTGGCTTCCCGGCCGGTTTAGCAGCCTCGCGGCGGTCCCGGGGGTGCCGGGCTGGTCGATGGCGGCGGTGTACTATCACACGACCGTATCCGCATCCGGGGCCACAGCCGCGGCGAAGGAAATCCAGATCGGCAGGTTTCCCGCGACGGTGAACAGCAGCCTCAATCTGCATCTCAATGCCCAGGGCGATCTCGTTCTGCTCAACCCCACCTACACCTTCGCAACGCCGGTGCTGGGCGGACAATTGGCCATTGGCGTAACCGGCCTGTTCGGGCGGTCGAGCGCCGACCTGAGCGGGACGCTGACCACGGCACTCGGACCGCTTGTGATGACGCGCAACGGCACCATCGCCGACGCCATCACATCGGTCGGCGACCTCTATCCGCAGGCGACATTGAAGTGGAATGCCGGCGTCCATAATTTCATGACCTATGTGACCGGGGACATTCCGGTCGGCGCCTATTCGCCAACCCGGCTCGCCAACCTAGGTATCGGCCATGCTGCCATCGATGGCGGCGGCGGCTACACCTACTTCAATCCGCAGACCGGTCACGAATTTTCGGCTGTTGCGGGATTCACCTACAATTTCAAGAACCAAGACACGCAGTATCAGAATGGCGTCGACTTCCATGTCGACTGGGGTGCCTCCCAGTTTCTCTCTAAACAGCTTTTTGTCGGCCTGGTGGGGTACGGCTATCAGCAGATCACCGACGACTTTGGACAACATCCGATCCTCGGTGGTTTCCGGTCACGCGTCGTCGGCGTAGGTCCGCAGGTCGGATACTTGTTTCCGGTTGAAGGCATGCAAGGTTATCTCAATCTGAAAGCATATGGCGAATTCGCGGCGGAGAACCGGCCGGCAGGATGGAATGCGTGGTTGACGTTCTCGATCTCGCCGACGGCTCCTGCCGGCACTGTGGCGCCGACCCGACGGATGGTGACGAAATAGGCCCTGGTCGCACACAATTCCTCGCGTTGCCTGACAGGCAAAACACGCCACATGCAGGTCAAGAGACGGGGCACGCAATATTCTGATTGACCGAATTTTTATCTTCGGTTAAACCGCATCCATCCCGGCCCGCCGAAAGGGGCGTTTCGCGATCGTCACGATACGCAGGCCGGGATGCGATGGACGCGGTAGCGCCGGCGCGTGAGGTGAGGGCAGGGCGGGCGATCCCGTGAGTCCTTGCGATCCGCGGGATCGACACGGCGCGGTCACAGCGTCTCGTTTCGGCTTCGGGGGCGAGCACGCGCGAGCCTCCGGATGTTTGGGACGGGACGTCCGCGGACGGCAAAAGCGTGTGGTCCTGACGCCCGGGGTCTGTGCGTCAAGGCTTGCGGTGGTGAAGCGGCCCGACCGGGCGCGCGCATCGATCAGCCGCAAGGCGACGGGGGCAATAGTGCATCGCTCCCCGGGGAGAGCGCGCCATAAGCCGTAACACCGTTGCGCAGGGAAGGCCGGGCGACCGGCATCACCTGTGGTCACCCCGCGTGCGTATTCCGCGTGCGGACCCTGGGTGCCAGCCGGCGCCCCGGCCTTCCCTGCGCCCTTTCTTCCTGATGAGGGCGAAAACGGACAGCAAAGCTCGGGCGAAACCGGCCGCGAGACTGCGAAGGCGTGTTTACTGATAAGGCTGACTGTTCTCGCGCCCTGGACGCAGCGCGCTGCGTCTTCGCGGCACGTCCGGGACGCGAACGGCGGCGACAGTGTGCGCCGCCACCAAGTTCACCTTGCACTGCGGTAGAAAAATATCGCACACTCGTCCAGACCGCGCCGCCAAGGGCGCGAGCAGGGGAGCGAGCCATGTCCCTCCAGACCGTACCATCCGACAGCACAGAGCATCGCCCCAACCGCCCGGAGGATGTCCAGGCGCTGGAGGCCGACACGCGGCTGCGGGACGATATCCGCCTGCTCGGGCGCATCCTCGGCGACACTGTGCGCGACCAGGAGGGTGCCGACGTGTTCGACCTGGTCGAGCGCATCCGCCAGACCTCGATCCGGTTCCACCGCGACGAGGACCGGCTCGCCCGGCGCGAGCTCGAGGAAATCCTCGACGGCATGTCGACCTCCGAGACGGTGCGGATCGTCCGCGCCTTCAGCTATTTTTCGCACCTCGCCAACATCGCCGAGGACCAGAACAACATCCGCCAGATGCGCGCGCGCGGCGCTGCCAAGAACGGCGGCTCCGGCGTGCTGGCGGAGACGCTGGCGCACGCCAAGGCGGCGGGCATCGGTGCCGACCAGCTCCGCAACTTCTTCAAGACCGCGCTGGTCAGTCCGGTGCTGACCGCGCACCCGACCGAGGTCCGCCGCAAGAGCACCATGGACCGCGAGATGGAGATCGCAGCCCTGCTCGACCGCCGCGAGCGCGTCGCGCTGACCGCTGAGGAGTCGGCGGCGAGCGACGAGCAGCTTCGCCGCGAGGTGCTGACGCTGTGGCAGACCAACCTCTTGCGCCGGACCAAGCTCACCGTGCTCGACGAGGTCGCCAACGGCCTGTCGTTCTACGACTACACCTTCCTGCACGAGGTGCCGCGGCTGATCAACGCGCTGGAGGACCGGCTGGAGGAGGGCAGCGAAGGGGCCGCCGGTGAGCTCGCCTCGTTCCTGCGCATGGGCAGCTGGATCGGCGGCGACCGCGACGGCAATCCCTTCGTCACCGCCGACGTGATGCGCGGCACGCTGCGGCTGCAGTCGAGCCGGGTGATGCAATTCTACCTGAACGAGCTGCACGTGCTCGGCTCGGAATTGTCGATCGCGGCCCATCTCGCCGACGTCTCCGAGGAGCTGCGCAACCTGGCGGAGCGCTCGCCGGATACCTCGCCGCACCGGAGCGGCGAGCCTTATCGCCTCGCGGTGTCCGGCATCTATGCCCGGCTCACCGCAACGGCCGAAATGCTCGAGGTCGAGATCACACGCCGGCCGGTCGGCAAAGCGGCGCCCTACGCCAGCGTCAAGGAGCTGCAGGCCGATCTCGACGTGCTGCACCGCTCGCTGATCTCCAACAACGCCCGCGTCATCGCCCGCGGCCGGTTGCGGCTGCTGAGGCGCGCGGTGGACTGCTTCGGCTTCCACCTGGCGCGGCTCGACATTCGCCAGAACTCGGCCGTGCACGAGCGCACGATCGCCGAGCTGATGGACGCGGCGAACCCCGGCATGTCGTATCTCGCGCTCGGCGAGGATGCGCGCATCTCGCTGCTCACCAACGAATTGCGCTCGACGCGCGCGCTGGTGTCGCCCTTCGTCAAATACAGCGACGAGACCATGGGCGAGCTCAACGTCTTCCATGCCGCCGCGGAAGCGCATGCCAAGTTCGGCTCGGACGCCATTCCCCAATGCATCATCTCGATGTGCAAGGGCATGTCCGACATGCTCGAGGTCGCGGTGCTCTTGAAGGAGGTGGGCCTCGTCCATCCT
Organism: Bradyrhizobium sp. CCH5-F6; assembly: GCF_001556045.1. Taxonomy (GTDB): domain Bacteria; phylum Pseudomonadota; class Alphaproteobacteria; order Rhizobiales; family Xanthobacteraceae; genus Bradyrhizobium. The sequence goes on along the minus strand of NZ_LSIC01000012.1, from coordinate 250,066 downwards.
TCCGGACGCAGCGCCGTCAACATCGTCCCGCTGTTCGAGACCATCGAGGATCTGCAGGCGTCCAGCGGCATCATGGACCGCATGCTGTCGCTGCACGATTACCGCCGTCTCGTCGACAGCCGCGGCAGCGTGCAGGAGGTCATGCTCGGCTATTCCGACTCGAACAAGGACGGCGGCTTCGTCACCTCGGGCTGGGAGCTCTACAAGGCCGAGATCGGCCTCGTCGAGGTGTTCGAGCGCCATCACGTGCGGCTGCGCCTGTTCCACGGCCGCGGCGGCTCGGTCGGCCGCGGCGGCGGTCCGAGCTACGACGCCATCATCGCCCAGCCCGGCGGCGCGGTGAACGGGCAGATCCGCATCACCGAGCAGGGCGAGATCATCTCGTCGAAATATTCCAACGCCGAGGTCGGCCGCTCCAATCTGGAGATTCTCGCCGCCGCGACGCTCGAAGCCAGCCTGCTGCATCCGCGCCAGAGCGCGCCGCGCCGCGAATATCTCACCACGATGGACGAGCTCTCGAACCTCGCCTTCAAGGCTTACCGCGGCCTCGTCTACGAGACCGACGGCTTCGTCGATTATTTCTGGTCATCGACGGTCATCAACGAGATCGCGACGCTCAACATCGGCAGCCGTCCGGCCTCGCGCAAGAAGACGCGGGCGATCGAGGATCTGCGCGCGATTCCCTGGGTGTTCTCCTGGGCACAGTGCCGCCTGATGCTGCCGGGCTGGTACGGCTTCGGCAGCGCGGTCGAGCAATGGATCGCCGAGCATCCCGACAAGGGCATGCCGTTCCTCAAAGAGCTCTACAGGGAATGGCCGTTCTTCCGCATGCTGCTGTCGAACATGGACATGGTGCTGGCGAAAAGCTCGATCGCGATCGCCTCGCGATATGCCGAGCTCGTGCCCGACGAAGCCCTGCGCGAGAAGATCTTCGGCCGCATCCGCCGCGAATGGCATTCCTGCATCGAGACGTTGCTCGACATCATGGGCCAGGACCGGCTGCTTCAGAGCAACCCGCTGCTGGAGCGCTCCGTGCGCCACCGCTTTCCCTATCTCGACCCGCTCAACCACGTGCAGGTCGAACTGCTCAAGGAGCACCGCGCGCAGAACCCGGACGAGCAGGTGCTGCGCGGGATTCAGCTCACCATCAACGGCATCTCGGCGGGCTTGCGGAATACGGGGTAGGTTCGAATAGCGAGTAGCGAATAGAACCCTATTCGCCATTCGCTACTCGCCATTCGCTATTCGCGCAATCTCACACCGGATCCCAGGTGAAAATGTCGGCCGAACGATCCAGATTGTAGAACGACCCCTTCAGCGCCGGCATGCCATGTTCGGCGATCGATTGCGGCGTCCAGCCTTCGCTGCGCTGCACCGAGCGGATCGGGCGGTTCTGGCTGAACAGGAAGATCTCGTTCATGCGCACGCCGAAGATCTGGCCGGTGACGTCCTTGGCGGAATCGCCGAGCAGATAGCCGCAGAGCGGCGCGATCTTCTCCGGGCCCATCTGCTTGATCTTCTCGACGCGCGCCTTCTCGGCGTCGGTCTCGGTTGGGATGGTGCCGATCATGCGGGTCCAGGCGAACGGCGAGACGCAGTTGGAACGGACGTTGAAGCGGCCCATGTCGAGCGCGATGGATTTGGAGAGCCCGACGATGCCGAGCTTCGCGGCGGCGTAGTTGGCCTGGCCGAAATTGCCGATCAGGCCCGAGGTCGAGGTGAAATGCACGAAGGAGCCCGACTCCTGCTCGCGGAAGATGCGGGCCGCGGCGTGGCTGACGTAGAACGAGCCCATCAGATGCACCTTGATGACGGCCTCGAACGCCTCCACGCTCATCTTGTGGAAGATCATGTCGCGCAGGATGCCGGCATTGTTGACGACGCCGTCGAGCCGGCCGAAATGATCGGTCGCGGTCTTCACGATCTTGCTGGCGGGGATCGCTTCGGCCACCGACTCGAAATTGGCGACCGCCGTGCCGCCGCGCTTCTTGATCTCCTCGACCACCTCCTCGGCGGGCGCAGCGTTCGAGCCGGCGCCGTCGGCTGCCGCGCCGGGGTCGTTGACGACGACCTTGGCGCCTTCGGCTGCGCAAAGCAGCGCGATCTCCCGCCCGATGCCGCGGCCTGCGCCGGTGACGATGATGACCTTGTCTTGCAGTGATTTGCTCATGTGGGTTCTCCGATGTTGTCTCTGCAGCCGCGCCTCACCCAGCTCGTCATGCGCGGGCTTGACCCGCGCATCCATCTTCAGAAGAGGATGGATGGCCGGGTCAAGCCCGGCCATGACGACATGTGGTGTGCGCGCCGCTTACCTCTCGTTCGTAAACACGATCGTGCCACTCGCCGCGAACATGCCGCCGACGCCGTGGCACACCGAAATCTTCGCGTTCGGCACCTGCGCCGGTGCTATCCCCCGCATCTGTCGCACGCTCTCCTGGAGCGCGTACATGCCGTACATGCCCGAATGCATGTAGCTCAATCCGCCGCCATTGGTGTTGAGCGGGAGCTTGCCGCCCGGCCGCGTATTGCCGTCCGCGATGAACTTGCCGGTCTCCTCATAGGGCATGAAGCCGAGATCGCCGAGCCCGAACAGCGGCAGATGCGCGAAGGCATCGTAGATCATGAGATGATCGACGTCCTTGTGCGCGATGCCGGCTTCCCTGAAAGCCAGCGGCCCGGCCGTCTTGAACGCGCGCGAAGAGTTGAAAGTCTCCATCTGGCTGACCATCGGCGTCTCCACGCTCTCGCCGGTGCCCATGATGTAGACGGGCTTGCGCGGAAAGTCCCTGGCGCGGTCGGCCGAGGTCAGGATCAGCGCGCCGCCGCCGTCGGTGACCAGGCAGCACTGCAGCAGGCGGAACGGATAGGCGATCATGCGCGAGTTGAGCACGTCGGCGACCGTGATCGGGTCCTTCATCATCGCGCGCGGATTCTTCGCCGCCCATTCCCGCTGAACCACGGCCACCGAAGCAAGCTGCTCGTGGGTGATGCCCCAGGTCTTCATGAAACGCAGCACGGGGATCGGAAACATGCTGGGTGGACCGTAGACGCCATAGGGCGCCTCGAACTGGCCGTTGAGGCTGTCGGGCGGCGTCGAGCGCGGCAATTTGCCGATCATCGACTTGCCGCTCTCGGCATGGGTAATCAGCACGGTCTTGCACAGGCCGGCCTCGATCGCCGCGGCGGCGTGGCGGACGTGCAGCATGAAGGAGCAGCCGCCGACCGAGGTGCCGTCCACCCAGGTCGGCTTGATGCCGAGATAGTGGCAGACCTGCTGCGGCGTCTCGACCGCCGTGGCGAATCCGTCGATGTCGGACAGCTTCAGTCCGGCATCGGCGATGGCATTGAGCGCAGCATCCGCGTGCAGCTGGAGCTGCGACATGTTGGGGATGACGCCGAGCTCGGTGGTCTCGGCCGCGCCGACGACGGCAACCTGGTTCTTGCGCATGGCTTACCCCTTCGCCGGACGGAAGACGGGGAGGGTGATCTTGTCGTCGAGCTCCTGGAAGGCGACCTCGAGCTTCATGTCGAGCTCGAGCGCCTCCGGCGTCTGCGGGCAGTCGATGATGTTGCTCATCATCCGCGGGCCCTCGTCGAGCTCGACCACGGCGATGGCGTAAGGCGGCGTGAAGCCCGGCGCGGCGGGTCGGTGGTTGATCACGTAGCTGTAGAGGAAACCCTTGCCGCTCGCCTTGAAGACCGAGACCTTGCGCGAGGCGCAGGAGGGGCAGAACGGGCGCGGCGGGAAATAGACATGCGCGCAGGCGTCGCAGCGTTGCAGGCGTAATTCGCCCGCTTTCGTGCCGTCCCAGAAATGCTGGGTCTCCGGGGTTGGTTTCGGTCGCGCGCGCTGCGGTTCGGCCATCTCGGAAAGCCCTCCCAAACGGCAGGCTTCGCGCCCACCTGCTTCAATCTTGATGCGACAATCGACCATGGTGCGTCAACGGTCCAGCAATACGCATGCATGCCATCATGCGTACAATGCTTGTGTCGAACTGAGCCAGCGCTATAGATTGCGCGCGCAAATATTCCGTGAGACAGACATGCCCGATTTTCCGACGCTGGCGAAGCTCGCCGAAGACCTCGAAAGCGGCCGCACGACCGCCCGCAAGCTGGTCGAGGCGTGCATCGCCAGGATCGCCGATCCCGCCGGCGAAGGCCAGCGCGCCTTCATCCATGTTGACAAGGACGCTGCGCTGGCGGCGGCCGATGCGATGGACGGCTTGCGCAAGGCCAAGGCGGCGCCGTCGCGCTTTGCCGGCATCCCGATCTCGATCAAGGACCTCTTCGACATCAAGGGCCAGGTGACGCGCGCCGGCTCGCGCGCGCTCGACGATTCGCCGCCGGCCGAGCAGGATGCCGCAACGGTGGCGCGGCTGCGCAGGGCCGGCTTCGTCGTGATCGGCCGCACCAACATGACCGAGTTCGCCTATTCCGGCATCGGCATCAATCCGCATTACGGCACGCCGAAGGGCGTCTGGAACCGGGCCGAGGGTCATGTGCCCGGCGGCTCGTCCTCGGGCGCGGCGGTTTCGGTGCTGGACGGCATGGCGCACGGCGCGCTAGGCACCGACACCGGCGGTTCCTGCCGGATTCCGGCTGCCTTCAACGGCATCGTCGGCTACAAGCCGACGCAGAGCCGTGTGCCGCTCGACGGCTCCGTGCCGCTCTCGTTCTCGCTCGACAGCATCGGCCCGCTGGCGCGATCGGTCAGCTGCTGTGCCATACTCGACGCCGTGCTCGCGAACGAGCCGATCGTCGCATTGAAGCCGCGGCCGATCCAGGGCATGCGGCTGGCGGTGCCGACCACGATCGCGCTGGACGATCTCGACGCAGCCGTCTCTGAGACCTTCGAGCGTGCGTTGAAGACACTCGCCGGTCACGGCGCCATCATCGAGCGGATCGAGATGGCGGATTTTCACGATATCGGCCCGATGAATGCCAAGGGCGGCTTTGCCGCCTCGGAAAGCTATGCCTGGCATCGCCATCTCATCGTCGCAAAGGGCGACGTCTACGACCCCCGAGTGTCCGTGCGCATCATGCGCGGTGAAGCACAGAGCGCGGCCGATTACATCGACCTTCTCAACGAGCGCCGCTCGCTGATCGCCCGCGTCAACGCGCGGATTGCGCCCTATGATGCGCTGGTGCTGCCGACCACGCCGAATACGCCGCCGAAGATCGCCGATCTCGCCGATGACCAGGCCTTCACCCGCGAGAACATCCGCGCCCTGCGCAATTGCAGCCTGATCAACCTGATCGACGGCTGCGCCATCTCGTTGCCTGCGCACCGCGAGGGCGACATTCCCGTTGGCCTGATGCTGGCAGGCGCCGGCGGATCAGACCGACGCATCTTTGAACTTGCTGCCGGCATGGAGGCCGTCATTCGTGTTTGATCTCACTTTCACCGTCGATGCCCAGGACACCACCACGCCGCTGACGCTGGCGATCGACCAGATGGTCATCGCCGGCTGGACCGGCCGCGATCCCGTCGCCCGCGACAAGCACATCGCTGAGCTCGAGGCGGTCGGCATCGCCCGTCCGGCCTCGACGCCGATCTATTACCGCGCTTCGGCGCGGCGCCTCACCCAGGAAGACCGCATCGAATGCACCGGCGGCGATTCCAGTGGCGAGGTCGAGTTCGTGCTGATCGGCTGGCAGGGCCGCATCTTTGTCGGCTGCGGCTCCGACCACACCGACCGCAAGGTCGAGGCTTACAGCGTCACGGTGTCCAAGCAGATGTGCGACAAGCCCATCGCCTCGACGCTGTGGGAGCTCGAAGACGTGATCGGGCATTGGGACAAGATGATCCTGCGCTCCTATGCCACCATCAAGGGCGAGCGCGTGCTCTACCAGGAAGGCACGTTGGATGCGATGCTGCCGGTCACCGAGCTCATCGCGCGCGGCTTTCCGGGCGGAAAGTTCCCCGACGGCTGCGCCATGTTCGGCGGCACCTTCGCCGCCAAGGGCGGCATCCGCCCCGCCGACCGCTTCGATTTCGAGCTGGAGGATCCCGTGCTGAAGCGCAAGATCAAGCACGGCTACGACGTGGTGACGCTGCCGGTACTGGGCTGAGGCCTCTCCTCCGTCATTGCGAGCGCAGCGAAGCAATCCAGAATCTGTCCGCGGAACCAGTCTGGATTGCTTCGTCGCAAGAGCTCCTCGCAATGACGGGGAGAGAGTCGGAAATCGGGTGGTTATGGCCATCAGGACTTGCCACACCCTCTCCGTCATGCCGGGGCGCGCCTCTTGGCGCGAGCCCGGAATCCATCGTGCCGCATCGTCGGTGGATGAATGGATTCCGGGTTCGCGACTTTGTCGCGCCCCGGAATGACGGAGAGATAGGATGATCGCTATGGCTATCGCCAAACGTGTTGCCGCACCTGACTCTGGAACTGACCTCGCCACGCGCGTCGACGCCCTCGATTGGCCTAAAATCACAAGCGAGCTCAACTCCCAGGGTTGCGCCGTCCTGAAGAACCTCCTCACGCCCGATCAATGCCGCGCCATCGCCGCGCTCTATCCCGCTGACACGCACTTTCGCAGCCGCATCGTCATGGGCCGCCACGGTTTTGGCCGCGGCGAGTACAAATACTTCTCCTATCCGCTGCCCGAGCTGATCGCGCAGCTCCGCCCCGCCCTCTATGTGCATCTGCAGGCCGTCGCCAATCGCTGGAACGAGGCGATGGGGATCGACATCCGCTATCCGACAATGCATGCGGCGTTCCTCGAACGCTGCCATGATGCCGGACAGGCGCGGCCGACACCGCTGCTCCTGCAATACGAGGCCGGCGACTACAATTGCCTGCACCAGGACCTCTACGGCGAGCACGTGTTCCCGCTCCAGGTCGCCATCCTGCTGTCAGAGCCCGGGCGCGATTTCACCGGAGGCGAGTTCGTACTGACCGAGCAGCGCCCGCGGATGCAGTCCCGCGCCGAGGTCGTGCCGCTTGCGCAGGGCGATGCGGTCGCCTTCGCTGTGCATCACCGCCCGGTGCAGGGGACACGCGGCACCTACCGCGTTAATCTGCGCCATGGTGTCAGCCGGATCAGGTCCGGCCAGCGCCACACGCTGGGCGTGATCTTTCACGATGCCAAATGAGCGCTGCGATTGACGGGTGATCTGTTCGACAGCGTCGCCGAGGCGCAGCCGTCGCGCGAGCAGATCGCCGACGGCGCCGTGCTGCTGCGTGGCTTCGCCAAGCCGATCGAGACCGAGCTGATCGAAGCGGTGCGCGCCGTCGTGGCGCAATCTCCGTTCCGGCGCATGACCACGCCCGGCGGCTACCAGATGTCGGTGGCGATGACCAATTGCGGCGAGCGCGGCTGGATCACCGATCACACCGGCTATCGCTACGATCCCGTCGATCCGCGCACCGGCGCGCCATGGCCGGCGATGCCGCCTGTCTTCCGGGATCTCGCGCGCCGCGCTGCGGAGCAGGGCGGTTTCGCCGGCTTCGCGCCTGACGCCTGCCTCGTCAACCGATACGAGCCCGGCACCCGATTGTCGCTGCACCAGGACAAGGACGAGCTGGACTATTCGGCGCCGATCGTCTCGGTCTCGCTGGGCCTGCCCGCGACCTTCCTGTTCGGCGGCCTGGCGCGCAGCGACAAGCCGCGCCGCTTCCGGCTCGTCCATGGCGACGTCGTGGTCTGGGGCGGGGCTAGCAGGCTCGCCTATCACGGCGTGGCGCCGCTCGCCGATGGCGAGCATCCGCTGCTCGGACGGCGGCGCATCAACCTGACCTTCCGCAAGGTGATCTGAGTCACTCCCAATTGGCATCGCCGTCGTCTAAGCTGCTGCGAGGGGGCGGCGACGCCTCTGCGAGGGGCGGCGACATGACTACTGCACAGGTCTCGACTGGCGCGAGCACGAGCGCATCGCGCACGGGGCTCTATCTGGCCGTGCTGCAACTCATGTTCACGCTGGGCTGGACGACCTATGTCGTCTATCTGCCGAAGCTCGCAGCGGATGTCGGCCTTGCGCCGGCGGCCGTGATCCTCATCCTGATGCTGGATCAGGCGATCTTCACCATCGCCGATACCGCGATGGGGATCGCGGCCGACAAGCTCGGACCCGTCGTCGGGCGGCTCGGCCTGTTCGTCGGCGTGCTGGCGGCGATCTCCTGCGCGGCCTTCGTCGCGCTGCCTTTCGTGGCCGGCATCGGCGCGGGCGCACAGGTCTGGTTCATCGTGCTGATCGTGGTCTGGTCAATCGCGTCGTCGGCCCTGCGTGCGCCGCCGCTGACCCTGCTCGGCAAATACCGCGCCAAGCCGCAGGTGCCGTTCCTCGCGGCATTGGCCATGCTGGGCTATGGCGTCGCCGGCGCCGTCTCGCCTTACCTCGGCGTGGTGCTGCGTGAGCACGATGCGCGGCTGCCATTCGTGATATCGAGCGCGGTGCTGCTGCTGACGGCGCTGGGGCTGTCACGGATCGAGTACGATGTGGCGCGCGACACCGCGCGGCCGGCGCCGGCCGAGGCGGCCAAGCCGCTTGGCCTCGTCCCGATCGCCTTCATCGTTGCGATGGTGGCGCTGGCGCTCGGCTATCAGCTGCACTTCGCCATGAACAGCGCGCCGTTCTATCTGCGCTTTGTCAAGCCGGATGAGCTGCAATGGCTGATGCCGGTGTTCTGGATCGGATTCAACATCGCGATGTTTCCGGCAAGCCTCGTCGTCAAGCATCGCGGCGGCCTGATCGTGATGGGCGCGGCCGGCCTGTTCGGATCGGTGGCGATTGCCGCCGCCGAATTTGCCGGCGGCCTCAATACGCTGATCGTGGCCCAGTTCCTCGCCGGCGCCGCGTGGGGCTGCATGCTGATGAGCGCGGTCTCCGCCGCGCTCGCGATCGGCTCGACTGGGGCGGAGGGGAAGGTCACTGGCCTCGTCTTCTCCGCGCTGGCTCTCGGCACCTTCGCGCGGATGGCGGCGGTCGCCGGCGGCCTGCAAAGAATCCCGGACTACGCGCCGCTGCTGCACTGGGCGCCGATCGCCTGCTGGTCGGTCGCAGGCGCCGGCTTGCTGGTGATCGCGGCCGCCCGGCTCCAGGGTGGCGCTCAGCTCAAGGCTTCGGCGGGTGGATGAAGGCCCAGGGGCTCACTTCCGAATCCCTGGTCACCTCGACCGAGATCAGATACGGCCCGCCATGGGCCAGCGCCTTCTCCAGCACGGCCTTGAACTGATCCGGCGCGGTGACGCGCGCGGCCGCAACGCCGAAGGATTCCGCCAGCTTGACGAAATCCGGATTGACGAGATCGGACGCCACCACGCGGCCATCGAAGCGCTCGCGCTGGTCGCGGCGGACATTGCCGTAGGCGTTGTTGTTGAACACCAGCGTCACCACGCCGATGTTGAACTGCACGGCGGTGGAAAGCTCCTGCACCCCGAACATGAAGCCGCCGTCGCCGGTGATCGCCACCACCGGCTTGTCGGGATTGGCGACTTTCGCGCCGAGCGCGGTCGGAAAGCCCGAGCCGAGCGTGCCCTGGTAGCCCGACGTGATGAAGGTGCGCGGCTGGTACACCGGGAAGCCGTACCAGGACGCGAAGCCGACCTGGGACAGTTCATCGGTGACGATCGCGTTCGCCGGCAGCACCTCGCGCAGGATGTTGAGATAGGCCATCTGCGGCTGGATGCGCTGGATCTCGGTTTGCGCGGTTGCGGTCGCCTCGCGGATCGCCTCCCGCCGGCCACGGGTGCGCGCATAGCCGGCTTTCTTCACGGCCGCGACGAGATCGGCCGTGCCGGCCTTGGCATCGGTGACGATAGCGGTATCGGAGATGATCCTGCGCATCTCGACCGGGTCGATGTCGATCCGAATGGATTTCAGTCCACTCGGTTGATAAGGCCAGCGAAATCCCGAGGCCGGCAGCTCCGCCCGAGTGCCGATTGCGATCATCAAATCGGTTGTCGGCCACAGTTTGTAGGCCGCCGCCATGGTGAGACCGAGCTCATGCGCGTTCGAGACGATGCCGCGGCCGCTGCGGAACGCGACCACGGGCGCATCGATCATCTCGGCGAGTTCGAGGATCTCCTCGCCCGCCTCGATCGCGCCGCTACCGACGAAGATCATCGGTGCCTTGCTGGTCTTGATGAGAGCGGCTGCCTGCGTGACCAGGTCGGGATCGGGCCGCGGCGCGGGCAGCGGCTCCAGCACTTGAGCAGCCGCCGTGTCCGCGCGCTGGGTGAAGACGTCCCAGGGCATCTCGACGGAGGCAGGGCCGCGCCGTCCCGACATCATCTCCTGGAACGCACGCGCCACGACCGTGGGCGCGTTGCCGGGATATTCGATGCGGTCCGCCCATTTCACGTAGGTGCGCAAGGTGGCGAGCTGATCCGGCATCTCGTGCAGATGGCCGCGGCCCTTGCCGAGGAACTGCGTCGGCACTTGGCCAGTGACGCACAGCACCGGCTCGTTGCAGCCGAACGCAGTGAGAAGTGCCGCGCTGGCATTGAGCACGCCCGGGCCGGGCACGACGCTGAACACGCCGGGCCTGCCGCTGGAGCGCGCATAGCCGAACGCCATGTAGCCGCAGGCCTGCTCGTGCCGTGCGCCGATCACCTTGAGCTGCGCCTGGTGGAAGGCGTCGAACAGGCCGTAGACCTGCGCGCCGGGCAGGCCGAACACGGTGTCGACGCCATGGGCGACCAGGCCGCTTACGATCGCTTCGCCGCCGGTGAGGGTGGTCATCGCATGATTCCATTCATTCGTTTCACGCTTCGTCGACGACGCCGTTTCGCAAAGTGCCGATGCCCTCGGCCGCGACCTCGACGACATCGCCCGGCTTCAGATAGCGGGGCGGGTCAAACCGCGCACCGGCGCCGGTCGGCGTGCCCGTGACGATGATGTCGCCGGGGACGAGCGTTGCGAAGGTCGAGATATAGCTGATGAGGTAGCGGAACGGAAACATCAGGCGGCTGGTACGATCGTCCTGCCTGAGTTCGCCGTTGACATGCGTGGTGAGGCGAATGTCCGCGATCTGCGATTCCGATGTGTAGGGCACGAGCCACGGCCCAAGGCTGCCGCTTGAATCGAAATTCTTGCCCTGGGTGACGTTGAACTTGGCGTGCCGCAGCCAGTCGCGCACCGAGCCCTCGTTACAGAGCGTCAGCGCGGCGATGTGATCGAGCGCGGCGCTTTCCGGAATGTGCCGGCCTTGCTTGCCGATCACCAGCACGATCTCGCCTTCATAGTCGAGCTGCGCGGACGCACGCGGGCGCACCAGCGGCGTGTCGTGCCCGACGAAGGAGCGCGGCGAGCGCATGAACATGCTCGGGTACTTCGGCGCGTCCTGGCCGTCCTTGTACTCGGCGTTGCGGTCGGGATAGTTGACGCCGATGCAGATGATTTTCTCCGGCGCGGGCACCGGCGGCAGCCAGGTGATCTCGCTGAGCGCGTGATCGGGTGCGCGGCCGGCAGCCTCTTCGGCGAGGTTCGTCAGCCTGCCTGCTGCGATCACCTCGCGCAGCGTCGGATAGTCCTTGCCGTAACGTACGGATAGATCGACGAGGCCGCCGTCCACGACGGCGCCGTAGCGGGTTGCCCCCTTGACGGAATAGGTCGCGAGACGAGGGCGGGTCATCAATCCGCCACCAGCACGTCGGCCACGAATTTCGGCTCGCGCACGGCCTGGTCCGCGAACGGCGAGCCCTGCTCGAACCAGGAGCGCGGCGCGGGTGCGCCCCACAGCGTCTGGCGGCGGGGATCGCGCAACGACCAGCGCAGCGGCTCGTGGTCGTGATCCCCGGTGAAGTAGTCGCTGGTGTAGAGCTCGAGGCGGTGTCCGTCGGGGTCGCGCACGTAGAGGAAGAACGCGTTCGAGATGCCGTGGCGTCCCGGTCCACGCTCGATGTTCTTCACGAAACCTTGGGAAGCCATGACGTCGCAGAGATGGATGATGTTCATCGCCGTCGGCGTCCAGTAGGCGAAGTGATGCAGGCGAGGGCCCTTGCCGTTGGTGATGGCGAAATCGTGGACGTTGCCCTTGCGATGCATCCAGGCGGCGGCGATGCGGCCGTTCGGCCCGTCCTCCTCGGCGTATTCGGTGAGGCGGAAGCCGAGCCGGGCGTAGAATTCCATCGTGTCCTGCACCTCGGCGGCGAAGACGTTGAAATGATCGAGCCGCTGCGGATGGCAGCCTCGGTAGAGGTCGTAGCGGCGCAGCAGATGCGGCCGCCGGTCCATCGACGCGTAGAGCTCGATCTGGAAGCCGAAGGGATCGGTGAATTGCAATGTGCGGCCCTGGAAGGGCTGGTGGACGAAGGCGTAGGCCAAGCCGTTCTCGGAGAGAAAGGCGGCTGCCTTGTCGAGATCCTTGTCGTTGCCGACCTTGAAGCCCAGCCGCGCGCAGGCCGGCGCTGCCGCCTTGCGCAGGACGAGCGAGTGATGCTGGTGCTCCTCGGCCGCGCGCAGGTAAACGACATTGTCGTCGGCATCCTCGACATGCAGACCGACCATGGTCTCGTAGAACTCGCGGCTCAGCTTCAGGTCGGTGACGTCGAGCACGACGTGGCTGGAGCGGATGATGTTGAACGGCGGCTCGAAGACGTGTTGCGGTACGGGCATTGGCGTTTCCCCTCGATCTGTCATTCCGGGGCGCGAAGCGAACCCGGAATCCATCGCGCAGCAGAGTTGGTGGATGAATGGATTCCGGGTTCGCTTCGCGCCCCGGAACGACTCAAATTCCCAGTTTCTGAATCTTGTGCGTGCCCCGCGCCAGCGAGACGTGCTTGGTTTCCATGTAGAAGTCGAACGAGTAGTCCCCGCCGTCGCGGCCGATGCCTGAGGCCTTCATGCCGCCGAACGGCGTCGGCAGATGGCGGACGTTCTCCGAGTTCAGCCAGATCATGCCGGCTTCCAGCGCATCGGCGACCCGCAGCGCGCGGCCCATGTCGTTGGTCCAGACATAGCCGGTGAGGCCGTAGCGAATGTCGTTGGCGATCTCGATCGCGTCTGCCTCGTCCCTGAAGGGCAGCACGGTGAGGAAGGGGCCGAACACCTCCTCCTGCGCCACGCGCATCTTGCTATGCGCGCCGGTCACCAAAGTCGGCTCGACATAATGTCCGCCGCCGGGGCCGTCATAGGCCTTGCCGCCGACCGCGATCGTTGCGCCGTCCTGACGCGCCACGTCGAAATAGGAGCAGACTTTTGCGAGGTGCCGCTCGTGGATCAGCGGTCCGATCTCGGTGGCGGGATCGAGTGGGTGGCCGACCTTCAACGCCTTCACGCGCGCGGTCAGCTTCTCCACGAATGTCTCAGCGATGCCCTGCTGGATCAGCAGGCGGCTGGAGGAAGTGCAGCGCTCGCCGTTGAGCGAGTAGATCATGAACACGACGGCATCGAGCGCGCGATCGAGATCGGCATCGTCGAACACGATGACGGGGTTCTTGCCGCCAAGCTCGAAATGCACGCGCTTGAGGGTGGGTGCTCCCTGCACCATGATCGCCGAGCCTGTCGCGCTCTCGCCGACGAAGCCGATCGCCTTGATGGCGGGATGCTCGGTCAGCGCCTTGCCGGCCTCTTCGCCGAAGCCGTGGACGGTGTTGAGCACGCCATCGGGCACGCCGGCTTCCTTCACGAGCTTCGACAGAATGGACGCCGTCACCGGCGACCATTCGGCGGGCTTGTGCACGACGGTGCAGCCGGCGGCGAGGGCCGGGGCGATCTTCCAGGTCGAGAGCATGAACGGCGTGTTCCACGGCGTGATCACGCCGACGGGGCCGATCGGCACGCGGGTGGAGACGTTCCAGTGCTCGTCGCTCGGCGTGTTGAGGCCGTCGCGCGCCTCCGCGCATTTGTCGGCAAAGAAGCGGAAATTCTCGGCGGCGCGGATCGCGGCCTTGGCCATGAAACGATAGGCCTGCCCGGTGTCGATGCATTCGAGCACGGCGATGTCTTCAGCATTGTCCTCGATCGCATCGGCGACCCGATGCAGCAGCTTGCGCCGCATCGCCGGTCCCATGTCGCGCCAGGACTTGAAGGCGAGCGCGGCCGCGGTTGCCGCCGCGTCGATGTCCTCGGCATTGCCGCGGGCGACGCTTGCCAGCGTCGCGCCATCGACAGGCGATTTCGTCTCGAACCTCTCGCCTGATATCGACGGCACGATCTTGCCGTCGATCATGTGATTGATGCCGTCCGCGCGCAGCGTCTTCAAGAGCGGCGCGACGCGGTCGCGATTGGCCTGGAACACATCGGCTTTCGGCGTGGGCTTATCCATGGGCGGCCTCCGCCTTCAGGGCGTCGTGGATGTTGTTGCGCTTCCAGCTGGTGTCCTTGTCGTTGATCTGCATGTCGAACGACAGGGCAAACTTGCTGGCGGCGAAGACGGGATCGAGATGTTTCGAGAGCACCTGGAAGACATGCTCGCCGGCCTTCTGGCGCGTTTCGAGATCGCGGCCCTCGCCGATGCGCAGCACCATGTCGAGAAAGCCGTAGTCCTGCCGCGCGTCCGCGATCGCATAGTGCTCGCACCTGACGGCGCGAACGCGGATGCCGCCGAGCGGGAAGATGCCGGTCTCGCTGGCTGCCTTGCGCACGACTTCGCACACCGCGCCGATGTCGAGACGGCCGTCGAGATTGGCCGAGTATTCGATCGTGAAATGCGGCATCGCCGTTTCACTCCCTGTTTCTTGCTGGCCTAAGCGAAGTAGCAACTCACCGAGCCGTAGGCGCCATAATCGGCCTGAATTGTGTCGCCCTTGCGGGTCTCGATCGGACGGATGAATGAGCCGGCGAGCACGACCTGGCCGGGCTCCAGCGCAAGGCCGAGCGGCGCGATCTTGTTGGCGAGCCAGGCCACGGCCGTGGCGGGATGATTGAGCACGCCGGCGGCAAGGCCCGTCTCTTCCAACTGGCCGTTCTTGAAGCAGAGCGCGCCGATCCAGCGCAGGTCCGCCTCCAGCGGACGGATCGGCCGTCCCCCGAGCACGATGCCGGCATTCGCCGCATTGTCGGCGATGGTGTCGAATATCTTTCGCGTCGCCTTGGTCTTGGGATCGACACGTTCGATGCGCGTGTCCAGGATTTCCAGGGCCGGCACCACGAAATCCGTGGCGTTCAGCACGTCGAACATCGTGCAGTCGGGGCCTTCAAGGCGCTTGCTCATGACGAAGGCGAGCTCGGCCTCGACGCGCGTCGCGATGAAGCGCTCGGTCGGAACGATCCCGCCATCGGCGAAGAACATGTCGTCGAGCAGCACGCCGGAATCGGGCTCGTCGATATTGAGCGCGCTCTGCATTGCCTTCGAGGTCAGGCCGATCTTGTGGCCCTTGACGATGCGCCCTTCGGCAATCTTGACCTCGACCCAGGCCTTCTGAATCGCGTACGCATCGGCGATGGTGATGTCAGGGAAATCCTGCGACAGCTGCCGGATCTGCGTGCGGGTCTTTTCCGCCTGGTGCAGACGCCTCGCGCAAGCTCGGATATCGTCGTTGGAAAGCGCCATTTTTGGTCTGACAGATCGCGGTGTCCGGAGATACTTAACATGTTAAGTGAATGCGTCAAACAGAATTCGGGCTTGCTGCACTGCAAACATTTTGCGGCTTGAAGGGGCGTCATGACGAAGAAACCCGCTGATCCCGCCAACGCAGGCGCGCCGGCCGCAGGACCTGCCGCGAGGCAGGTGCCGATGCGCGATTTCTCGCGCTCGCTGCCGATGTCGCTGCTGCGGGCGCGCGAAGCGGTGATGCGGCAGTTTCGTCCCTCGCTGCGCGAGCACGGCTTGACCGAGCAGCAATGGCGCATCCTGCGCGCGCTCGCTTCCATCGACGCGGTCGAGGTCACGGAACTCGCACGCACGGCGTTCCTGCTGGGCCCAAGCCTGTCGCGCATTCTGCGCGATCTGGAGGCGCGCAACCTGATCGAGCGCAAGACCGCCAAGGCGGATCAACGCCGTAGCATGGTCTCGATCTCGAAAGAGGGCGTGAAGCTGATGGCCTCCGTCGCGCCGACGTCCGAAGCGATCTACGCGGAGATCACGCGACAGTTTGGTGCACGCAAGCTTGCCGAACTACAGGAGATGCTCGGCGAGCTCGAGCGGAGTCTTGCGGGGCTCGGCGGCGGCGAGGAGGCAAGTGCCGAGGAGTGACGGCAGATATGCGCTCCCATGCGGCGACGGCCATGGACATCGTCGCGTTTTTTCGCTCAAGTGCCGCCCAAGCCGATCGCTGCAAAATCGGCGTCGTGGAGAGGCAAACAGGCCGTCATGGTCACCATTCAGGTCCAGAAGCTGATCGACTTCGTCACCGATGTGTTTGCGCATGCGCAGTCCTCGCCGGAGGAAGCCAGGCGCATCGCCACCTATCTGACCACGGCGAACCTGACCGGTCATGACAGCCACGGCGTGATCCGCGTTCCCGTCTATATCCGATGGCAGAAGACCGGATCGGTGGTCCCAAATCAGAACGCCGAAGTCGTGCTCGACACGCCCTCGCTCGCGGTGGTCGACGGCAAGTTCGGCTACGGCCAGACCGTGACGCCGCAGGCAGTCCGGATCGGCATCGAGAAATGCAGGAAGGCTGGGCTTGCCGCGGTCGCGCTGCGCAACGCCGGCCATATCGGCCGCGTCGGCGACTGGGCCGAGATGGCCGCGGCTGAAGGTCTCATCTCCATGCATTTCGTCAACGCTGCAGGCTCGCTGCTGGTCGCCCCGTTCGGCGGCGTCGAGAAGCGGCTGTCGACCGCGCCCTATTGCGTCGGCATCCCGCGTGAGGGGCAGGATCCGATCGTGCTGGATTTTGCGACCTCGGTCGTCGCCGAGGGCAAGGTGCTGGTCGCAAGCCGCGGCGGCAAGAAGCTGCCGAAGGGCGCGCTGGTGGATTCCGACGGGACCTTGAGCGAGGATCCGGCCGTGCTCTACGGTCCCTATACGCCGGACGGGCCGCGTGACCATACGAAGGGAACGGGTGCGATCCGCGCCTTCGGCGAGCACAAGGGATCTGGCCTGGCCTTCATGTGCGAGCTGCTGGGCGGGGCGCTGACCGGAACCGGCGCCACCTCGGGCGGGCGACGCTTTGCCAATGGCATGCTGGCGTTCTATGTCGATCCGAAGGTGGTCGACACCTCGAACATTTTCGACGCCGAAGTCTCGCGCTATGTCGATTTCATCCGCGCCACCAAGCCGATGGCCGGGGTCGATCAGGTGCTGATTCCGGGCGATCCGGAGCGAAAAACCCGCGCTGATCGGACCCAGAACGGCATCCCCTTGCCGGATGACACCTGGGCGGCAATAGTGAACACCGCGCGCGAAGTCGGCGTCAGCGAAGTCAGCATCCAGAGGGCGACGGCTTAGAGGAATTTCGTCATTGCGAGGTACGCCGGTGATGGAGCAATCCAGAGTGTCATCGCGAAGAGATTCTGGATTGTTTCGCGGAGCCTGTCATGGGGCCGCGCTTTGCGCGGACCCGGTGGGCTCGCAATGACAGTGAGTGAGATCAACAAAGAAGGAAGGCAACGTGGCGAACAAAGTCAAAGAGATCTGGAAGTCGGGCAAGGCCGTGGTCAACGCGTGGCTGGCGATACCCTCCGGCTTCTCGGCCGAGATGATCGCGCAATGCGGCTTTGACAGCGTCACGGTCGACATGCAGCACGGCGTGCAGGACTACCTGTCGATGGTGCAGTGCTTCCAGGCCATGGACAAGCACCCGATCACGCCGATGGTCCGCGTGCCCTGGAACGAGCCCGGCATCATCGGCAAGGTGCTCGACGGCGGCGCCTATGGCGTGATCTGCCCGATGGTCAACACGCCCCAGGAAGCCCGGAACCTGGTCTCGTATTCGAAGTACCCGCCCAAGGGCGTGCGCTCCAACGGCCCGATCCGCGCCGGCATGTACGGCACCGCCGGCTCCTACCAGAAGACGGCCAACGACGAGATCGTGCTGCTGCCGATGATGGAGACCCGGACCGCGGTCGAGAACATGGAAGCGATCCTCGACGTCGAAGGCATCGACGGCGTCTATATCGGCCCGTCCGATCTCGGCTTCTCCTACGGCCTCGAGCCCAAGCTTGACCGTAGCGAGCCGGAGATCCTCGCGATCTACGAGAAGATCATCAAGGAGTGCGGCAAGCGCGGCCTCAATCCCGGCATCCATTGCAGCGGCGCGGAGGGCGCGGCGCGTGCCATCAACATGGGCTTCAAGCTGGTGACTTTGTCGAACGAGGTCGGCCTGATGACGACCTACGCCAAGATGCAGGTGAACGCGACCCGCAAGGATTCAGGCGGCAAGGCCTGAGCTCTGGCGAATGGCGAATAGGGAGTGGCGAATGGCGCTGCTCCCTTTTCCATTCGCTACTCACCATTCGCTATTCGCCTCCGAAGGAGACTCCCATGACCATCAGCCCCGTCATCCGCCTGCATCCCGATGATGGCGTGGTGATCGCGCGCGCGAGCCTGCCGCCTGGAACAAGCGTGGCTGACGGCGTGACCACGGTCGATCGCATCCCCTCCGGCCACAAGGTCGCGATCAAGCCGATCGCGGTGGGCGAGCCGATCAAGCGCTACGGTCAGATCATCGGCTTTGCCACGGCGCCGATCGCGCCGGGCCAGCACGTGCACGTGCAGAACTGCGGCATGGGCGATTTCGCCAAGGACTATGCCTATTGCGCCGACGTGAAGCCGACGCCGAACTTCGACCTGCCGGCGACCTTCGAGGGCATCCGCCGTCCGGACGGCCGCGTGGCCACGCGCAACTATATCGGCATCCTCACCTCGGTGAATTGCAGCGCGCATGTCGCCAGCCTCGTCGCCGATGTCTTCAAGAAGAATCCCTTCACCGGCGACAACCCGCTGGCCGATTTCCCCAATGTCGACGGCGCGGTCGCGCTGACCCACAAGACCGGCTGCGGCATGACGCAGAACGAGCCCCTGGCGCTGCTCCGCCGCACGCTCGGCGGCTATGCGCGGCACGTCAATTTCTCCCACGTCATCGTGCTCGGCCTCGGCTGCGAGGTGAACCAGATCGGCGGCCTGATGGAAGAGCAGAAGCTCGCCGGCCGCCTCCGCGCGATGGACATCCAGGAGGTCGGCGGCACCCGCAAGACCGTGGAGGCAGGCATTGCCTTCGTGCGCGAGGCGCTGGCTGACGCCAACAAGGTCAGGCGCGAAACCGTGCCGGCAAGCGAATTGACCGTGGCCCTGCAATGCGGCGGCTCGGACGGCTATTCCGGCGTATCCGCCAATCCGGCGCTGGGTGCGGCCAGCGATCTCATCGTGCGCCACGGCGGCACCGTGATCCTGTCGGAGACCCCGGAAACCTACGGCGCCGAGCACCTGCTCACGCGCCGCGCCGTCAGCCGCGAGGTCGGCGAGAAGCTGGTGGATCTCATGCGCTGGTGGGACGAATACACGACGCGCGAAGGCGCCGAGATGAACGCCAATCCCAGCCCCGGCAACAAGGCCGGCGGCCTCACCACGATTCTGGAGAAATCGCTCGGCGCGATGGCGAAGGCCGGCACCACCAACCTTGTGGAGGTATTGCGCTACGCCGAGCCCGTCACCAAGAAGGGCTTCGTCTTCATGGACACGCCCGGCTACGATCCGGTGGCTGCGACCGGGCAGGTCGCCGGCGGCGCCAATCTGGTCTGCTTCACCACGGGTCGTGGCAGCGTGTTCGGCTGCAAGCCGGCGCCCTCGATCAAGCTTGCCACCAACACGCCCATGTACAAGCGCATGGAAGAGGACATGGACGTCAATTGCGGCATCATCCTCGAAGGCGAGGAGACAGTCGAGCAATGCGGCCAGCGCATCTTCGATCTCATCCTCAAGACCGCCTCGGGACAGCCGACCAAGAGCGAGAGCTTCGACTTCGGCGGCGCCGAGTTCGCGCCCTGGGTGCTCGGCGCGACGATGTAGTCGCATCCCGCGTGCGACGTAGCACGAGCACAATCGACGGCCGATCGAGCCAGGCCGGCGATCACGTCCGCGACGCGAGTGATGTGCAAGTGCAACGGTCGTTCGCTCCAGTAGTGATACGGAAGCAAGGATCTCGCGCCCAAGTTCCCGGGATTACATCTGGTTAACACTGTTGTCGTAGACAGGAAGTGATGCGGCTCCGCAACGTTGCGGGCCGGCCTTCGTCCAAGGATCGAACAGATGCAAGCGATACGTCCCACTGGGGTGGAAAATCTCCTCGGTGAGGAGGAACTGATCGTATCGAAGACGGATCTCAAAGGCCGCATCACCTACGCCAACGACGTCTTCATCCGCATGGCGAAATTCTCCTGGACGGAGCTGATGGGCGCGCCCCACAGCGTGATCCGCCATCCTGACATGCCGCGCTGCGTCTTCAAGCTGTTGTGGGACACGCTCGCGGCCAAGCAGGAAATCTTCGCCTACGTCGTCAACCTCGCCAAGGACGGCAGCCATTATTGGGTGCTCGCTCACGTCACCCCGACGCTCGACGATCGCGGCGACATCGTCGGCTATCACTCCAACCGCCGCAAACCCGATCCGGCGCAGATCGAGCGCATCAAGCCGATCTACAAGGCGCTGTGCGCCGAAGAGGCGCGCCATGCCAACGCCAAGGACGGCATGCGCGCGAGCTTCGAGATGATGGTCGGCCTGCTCAAGCAAAACGGTGTCGCCTACGATGAATTTGTGCTCTCTCTCTAAGGCGCAAGCCGCTGCGGGCCTGGCCTGCCTGCTCGCCGCCGCGGCCCTCGCATTGTCGGTGGCCGGCGCCTTGACCACGGTCCCTGCCGCCGTCCTGCTCGGCTTCATCGTGGCGCTGCTCGGCTACACGCTCTGGAATCAGCGCCGTTCGCTGGCTGCCATCGATGAGGCCGCGGAGGTATGCCGCAAGGCCGCCCATGGCGATCTGGAAGCGCGCGTGTTCAGCGATCGGCAGCCCGGCCGCATCGGAATGATCCAGAAATCGGTCAACGACATGCTCGACATCACCGACGCCTTCGTCCGCGAAGCCTCGGCGTCGATGGACTATGCCAGCCGCGGCAAGCACTTTCGCAAGATCCTGGCGCGCGGGTTGCCGGGCTCGTTCCGCCGTTCCGCCACCGTGATCAATTCGGGCACCGACAGCCTCGGCCGGCGCGTCGTCGAGATCGCGGAGCTCGCAAAGCAGTTCGGCACACACCTCGATGAGGTCGCCGGCGGCCTCATGAGCGCGGCGACCGATCTCGAATCCGACGCCGGCCAGATGGCCGCGGCGGCCGAGACGACGAGCCGTCAGACCTCCGGCGTGCGCAATGCGTCCGATCAAGCCTCCAGCAACGTCGCTACGGTGGCGAGCGCGGCGGAAGAGCTGGCGTCATCGATCGCCGAGATCGGCCGCCAGGTGGCCGGTTCGACCGCGAGCACGGGGCGGGCGGTGAACGAGGCCAATCGCGCCGGCAGCGAGATCCGCTCGCTCGCCGACGCGGCGCTGCGGATCGGCGACGTCGTCAGGCTGATCAGCGAGATCGCCGAGCAGACCAATCTCCTGGCGCTCAACGCCACCATCGAGGCGGCGCGGGCAGGGGAAGCCGGCCGCGGCTTCGCGGTGGTGGCCTCCGAGGTCAAGAGCCTCGCCAACCAGACCGCAAAGGCGACCGAGGAGATCAGCGCCAAGGTCGGCGAGATGCAGCAGTCGACCACCAATTCGGTCGCGGCGGTCGAGGCGATCGCGCAGACCATCGCCGAGATCGACGAGATCACGGCCGCGATCGCAACCTCCATCGAGCAGCAGGGTCTCGCCACCCGCGAGATCGCCCGCAATGTCCAGGAGGCCTCGGCAAGCACCACGCAGGTGTCCTCCAACGTTACCGGCATCAGCGAAGCCGCCGCCGACACCGGCCGTGTGGCAAGCCGCGTCAACAGCGCCTCCGAGCGCGTCCATGGCGAGGTCGAGACGCTCCGGCGCGAGGTGACGCAGTTCCTGCAGCGGCTGACCTCGGCGGCGTAAGGCTGCCGGGCGTTCCAGTATGGGGACGACGATTTAAGGGGCGAACAGCGAATAGGGAGTGGCGAATAGGGTAAATCTTTGGCTGCTCGCCATTCGCCGATCACCATTCGCCCCTGTCGTAGGCACGGCCTGCCCGTTGTTAGTGCTTGATCGCACCGACATCAGGTGTTCTGCTCAAAAAAGCTGCTGGAGCACCGCACCCCGTGTCGATCTACGTCGCGCTACATCACGTCACGCACTACAAATACGACCGTCCGATCGACCTTGGCCCGCAGACCATCCGCCTGCGGCCGGCGCCGCATACCCGCACGCCGATCCTGAGCTATTCGCTCAAGGTCACGCCATCCAATCATTTCGTGAACTGGCAGCAGGACCCGCAAGGCAACTGGCTCGCCCGCTACGTCTTTCCGGAGAAGACCACCGAGCTGAAATTCGAGGTCGACTTCACGGCGCAGATGACCGTGGTCAACCCGTTCGACTTCTTCGTCGAGCCATATGCCGACAGCTTTCCGTTCGAATATCCGAAGGACCTGAAGACGGAGCTCGCGCCCTATCTCGAGACCGTCAAGCCCGATCGCCTGTTCGCCAAGTTTCTGGACACGATTCCGCACGAGGCCCCGAACACCGTCAATTTCCTGGTCGATCTCAACCGCGAGCTCCAGAAGAAGATCCGCTACATCATCCGCATGGAGCCGGGCGTGCAGACGCCGGAGGAGACGCTTGCTTCCTGCGCAGGCTCGTGCCGCGACTCTGCCTGGCTCCTGATCCAGACCATGCGCCATCTCGGTCTCGCCGCCCGCTTCGTCTCCGGCTATCTGATCCAGATCCGGCCCGACATCGACCCGATCGAGGGACCGCCGGAAGTCGAGAACGATTTCACCGATCTGCACGCCTGGGCCGAGGTCTATCTGCCTGGCGCGGGCTGGATCGGTTTCGACGCGACCTCCGGCATGCTCGCGGGCGAGGGACACATCCCGGTTGCCGCGACGCCGCACTATAGCTCGGCCGCTCCGATCTCCGGTGGCGCGGGCTTTGCCGAGGTCGAGTTTGCATTCGACATGAGCGTGAAGCGCATTCGCGAGGCGCCGCGCATCACGAAACCGTTCTCCGACGAATCCTGGGCACGGCTCAACGATCTCGGCGAGCAGGTCGACGGCGATCTCGCGAGCCAGGACGTGCGCCTCACCATGGGCGGCGAGCCGACTTTCGTCTCGGTCGATGATCTCGAGGCGGCCGAGTGGAATACCGAAGCCGTCGGCCCGACCAAACGCGCGCTCGGCGACGATCTGATCCGCCGCTTGCGCACGCGCTTCGCGCCGGGCGGCCTTTTGCATTACGGCCAGGGCAAATGGTATCCGGGCGAGAGCCTGCCGCGCTGGGCCTTTGGCCTGTACTGGCGCAAGGACGGCATACCGATCTGGAAGAACGCCGATCTCATTGCCAGGATCGAGAATCCGCGCCGGGCCGAGGTGAAGGACGCCGAGGCCTTCATGGAAGGCACGGCGGCCCGGCTCGGCCTCGATGTCGGTTACATCATCCCGGCTTACGAGGACACCGCGTACTGGCTCCAGAAGGAGGCCGAGCTTCCGGTCAATGTCGATCCCACCGATTCCAAACTATCGGATCCGGAAGCCCGCGCGCGGATGGCGCGCGTGTTCAACGAGGGACTCAACACGCCGCGCGGCTTCGTGTTGCCGGTGCAGCGCTGGAATGCGCCGCCGCGCTGGCGCAGCGAGCGATGGCAACTCCGGCGCAATCATCTGTTCCTGATGCCGGGCGATTCTCCGCTCGGCCTGCGCCTGCCGATCGGGTCGCTCGGTTACGTCCCGCCCAACCAATATCCCTACATCGTCGAGCAGGACCCGATGGAGGCTCGGGACAAGCTGCCGGTGTTCACGCTCGCCGCGCGTCCGGAGCCTCCGCCGCGGGCCGCGCCCGAGCATCTCAACACCTCCGTCCCGGTGCGCACTGCGATGTCGGTCGAAGTCCGCGACGGCGTGCTCTGCGCCTTCATGCCGCCGGTCGAGCGCATCGAGGACTATCTCGAACTGGTCGCCGCGCTCGAAGCCACCGCGGAGGAGATGCAGCTACAGGTCCATGTCGAGGGCTATCCACCGCCGTTCGATCCGCGCATCGAGGTCATCAAGGTGACCCCCGACCCTGGCGTCATCGAGATCAACATCCAGCCGGCGAAGAGCTGGCGCGACGCGGTCGAGATCACCTCCGGCCTCTACGAGGACGCGGCGAAGGTGCGGCTCGGCGCGAACCGCTTCCTGGTCGACGGCCGTCACACCGGCACCGGCGGCGGCAATCACGTGGTGGTCGGCGGCTCGAGCCCGCAGGACTCGCCCTTCCTGCGCCGTCCCGATCTCTTGAAGAGCCTCGTGCTGTACTGGCAGCGGCATCCGTCGCTGTCCTATTTCTTCTCCGGTCTGTTCATCGGCCCGACCAGCCAGGCGCCGCGCATCGACGAAGCGCGGCACGACAGCATCTACGAGCTCGAGATCGCGCTCTCGCACGTACCGCCGCCGGGCACCCAGACCCCGCTGTGGCTGGTGGACAGGCTGTTCCGGCATCTGCTGGTCGACATCACCGGCAACACCCACCGCGCCGAGATCTGCATCGACAAGCTCTATTCGCCGGAGGGACCGACCGGCCGGCTCGGACTCGTCGAATTCCGCGCACTCGAGATGCCGCCGGATCCGCGCATGTCGCTGGCGCAGCAGCTCCTGATCCGCGCACTGATCGCAAAGTTCTGGCGCGAGCCGCTGGCCGGCAAATTCGTGCGCTGGGGCACCGCGCTGCACGACCGCTTCATGCTGCCGCATTTCATCTGGGAAGATTTTCAGGACGTGCTCACGGAGCTGAAGCAGTTCGGCTACCCGTTCGAGCCGGAATGGTATCTGGCCCAGCTCGAATTCCGCTTCCCCGCCTTCGGCCGCATTCATCATGGCGGCGTGACGCTGGAGCTGCGCCAGGCGCTGGAGCCCTGGCACGTGCTCGGCGAGGAGGGCTCGGCCGGGGGCACTGTGCGCTACGTCGATTCGTCGGTCGAGCGGCTCCAGGTCAAGGCGGAGGGCTTCGTCGAAGGCCGTCACATCGTCACCTGCAACGGCCGCCGCCTGCCGATGACCGCCACCGGACGCTCGGCAGAGGCCGTGGCTGGCGTCCGTTTCAAGGCCTGGCAGCCGGCGTCCGGCCTGCACCCGACCATCCCCGTTCACGCGCCCCTGACCTTTGATCTGATCGACACCTGGAACGGCCGCTCGCTCGGCGGCTGCGTCTACCACGTCGCTCATCCCGGTGGGCGCAGCTACGACACCAAGCCGGTCAACACCTATGAGGCCGAGGCGCGACGGCTGGCGCGCTTCCAGGACCACGGCCACACCCCTGGTCCGATGCAGCCGCCGCCCGAGGAACGCACAAATGAGTTTCCGCTGACCCTCGACTTGCGGACACCGCTCCTGCAATGAGTATGGTGCCGGGGCAGGGAGACGCGCATGGGCGAGGGCGCAGCCGAACAGGACGACAAGGCGGGGAAGGCGCAGGATCGGCGTGAAGCCCAGCGCCGGCTCACGCAATGGGTCCGCGACTATAGCCGGCTGCCCGGCATCCCCGACGAGTTCCTCGGCCAGGACGGCACCCCTCGCGCGGTCTGGAGCCGCTTCTTCGACGCATTCGGCGCGCTCGCGCCCGACGAGATCGAGCGGCGCTTCGGCATGGCCGACCGCCACCTCCGCGAGGCCGGCGTCACCTACCGCGCGCCCGGCGACAGCGCCGACCGGCCCTGGTCGATCAGCCATCTGCCGCTTTTGATCGACGAGGCCGACTGGAAGCAGCTTTGCGCCGGCATCACCCAGCGCGCCGAGCTGCTCGAGCGCGTGCTGCGCGACATCTATGGCGAGGGCCGGCTCGTTGCCGAAGGCGCGCTGCCGGCGGCCGCGATCGCCGGCAGCCCCGAATATCTCCGTCCCGTCTGCGGCGTGCCGCCGCCGGGCGGGCGCTATCTCTCCATCTATGCCGCCGATGTCGGCCGCGGGCCGGACGGACGCTGGTGGGTGCTCGGCGATCGCACCCAGGCGCCATCGGGCGCGGGCTACGCGCTGGAGAACCGCCTTGTGCTGTCGCGCGCCTTCTCCGATCTCTACAAGTCGATGAACGTGCCGCGCGTCGCGCCGTTCTTCGAGGCGTTCCGCGACAGCCTTCGCGCGCGCGCCGACCGCGACGAGCCGCGGATCGGCGTTCTCACCCCCGGCAGCTTCAGCGAGACCTATTTCGAGCATGCCACGCTGGCGCGCTATCTCGGCTTCCTGCTGGTCGAGGGCGACGATCTCGCCGTCAGCGACAACCGCGTCCACATCCGCACCGTCGCCGGGCTCAAGCGGCTCGACGTGCTCCTGCGCCGGGTCGATTCCAACTCGCTCGATCCGCTCGAACTCGATGCCTCCTCGCGGCTCGGGGTCCCCGGTCTGATCGACGTGTTGCGCAAGGACGGCGTCGTCGTCGCCAACATGCCTGGCTCGGGCGTCCTGGAGGCGCGGGCGCTGCTCGGCTTCCTGCCGGCGCTCAGCCGCCGCCTGCTCGGCGAAGATTTGAAGATGCCGCACATCGCGACCTGGTGGTGCGGCCAGCGCGCGGCGCGCGACGAGGTGCTGGCGCGGCTCGACGACGTCGCGATCGAAGGTGCCTACCGGCGTGACGTTCCCGGTTTCGACAGCAATGGTCCCGTGCTCGCGAGCGAACTCGATGCCGCCGACCGCCAGCGCCTGATCGACGCCATGACCGCGCGCGGCATGGACTATGTCGGCCAGGAAGTGGTGCGGCTCTCCACCATGCCGGTGTGGGAGAAGGGACAGCTCACGCCGCGCCCCTTCGTGCTGCGCGTGTTCGCGGCCGCCACGCCCGACGGCTGGGCCATCATGCCCGGCGGCTTCTGCCGGATCGCCGAGCAGCCGGACGCCCGCGCGGTGTCGATGGGCGACGGTGCCCGCGCCGCCGACGTCTGGGTGGTCTCGGACAAGCAGGTCTCGACCGCGACGCTGCTGCCGGCGACCGACAAGGTGCGCATCCGCCGCATCGCCGGCGTGCTGCCGAGCCGTGCCGCCGACAATCTGTTCTGGCTCGGCCGCTACCTCGAACGCGCCGAGGCGACGCTGCGGCTGGTGCGCGCGCTGGGCTCGCCGAGCGGGCCCAACAAGGGCACCGCGGCCTCGGTGCAATCGGCCGAACGCATCCAGCGGCTGCTGGTGGCCTGGGGCGCGATCTCGCAGAGCTCGCGCGCGGCTCCCGGTCGCATCGCGGCCGAAGCGTTGCAGAGCGCGGAGCGCTTCGGCTCGGCATTGTCGCTGGTGCGCGCGGCCCAGCGCACCGCCACCTCCTTGCGCGAGCGGCTGTCGCCCGATGCCTGGCAGGTCATCACCGAGATGGCGGAGCGGCTCGCCAACGAAGTGGAGGACGACGACGGCGTGCTGAGCGCAGCCGAGTTGACCTTGCAGGAACTTGCAAGCTTCGCAGGCCTCGCGCAGGAGAACATGAACCGCGCCGCCGGCTGGCGTTTCCTCGACATCGGACGCCGCACTGAACGTGCCATCAACACCACGCGCTTCGCGCGCCAATTCGCCTATGACGAAGCCGGCGACGAGGATCTCGACATCCTGCTGACGCTGGTGGATTGCCAGATCACCTACCGCTCGCGTTATCTGCTGGCGCCGATCCTGGCGCCGGTGCGCGACCTCGCCGTGCTCGACGGCTACAATCCGCGGTCGGTGGCGTTCCAGGTGACGACGCTGAACGAGCACATTGCCGCGCTGCCGAGCCTGAAGGAGCACGGCCTGATCGAGAAGCCGCAGCGGCTCGCGGTGGCGATGCAGGCGATGCTCGCGACCGCGGAGGCCGAGAAGCTCGAGGTCAAGACCCTGTTCGCACTGGAGCAGGATCTGCTCAGCTTGGCCGACGCGATCGGGCAGCACTATTTCCCGCACGGTCCCAATGCCAGCCGGCCGGAAAAGCTGACGGGGCTGGCGTGATCTACGACATCCGTCACGTCACCACCTACGAGTACGAGAATCCCGTCAGCTTCGCCCGCTGCACGCTGCGGCTGGAGCCCCGGAGCGGCGATGGCCAGGAGCTGATCTCGCACGATGTCGAGATCCATCCACGCCCGGCCGAACGTACCGTGCGGCGCGATTTCTTCGGCACGCTGACCGAGAGCGTCGTGATCGAAGCCGCGCATCGCAATCTGCGCATCGACTCGCGTTCACGTGTATCGGTGTCACGCGCGCCGCCGGCGCGTGATGCGCTCAGCCCGCCCTGGGAGAGAATTCGCGACCTGGCCTTCGAGGCGACGAGCCTCGGACCGGCCTCGCCCGTCGGTTACGTCTTCGCAAGTCCTCTGGTGCCGGTGCTCCGCCCGGTCAGCGCTTACGCGGCGGAGAGCTTTGCGCCGGACGTGGGCATCCTCGAAGGCGCGGTCGATCTGATGCACCGCATCCGCAACCAGTTTCGCTACGATCCCAAGGCGACGGTGATCTCGACACCGCTCGACGAGGTCTTCGACAAGCGTCACGGCGTCTGCCAGGACTTCGCCCATGTGATGATTGCAGGGCTGCGCGGCCTCGGCCTGCCTGCGGCCTATGTCAGCGGATATCTGCGTACCATTCCGCCGCCGGGCCGGCCGCGTTTGCAGGGCGCCGACGCCACCCATGCCTGGGTCTCGCTGTGGTGCGGGGCCGAGCTCGGCTGGGTCGATCTCGACCCGACCAACGATGTCCTCATCGGCAACGATCACATCGTGCTTGCAATGGGGCGCGATTTTTCCGACGTCTCGCCGGTCGACGGCATCATCGTCGGCTCGCAGAAGCAGAAGCTCGGCGTCGCCGTCGACGTGCTGCAGGTGGAGTAGGGCGTGTGCTCATAAGCGTCGGCTTATCAACGCACAGCGAAACTCTGACATCTTGGAAATGATCGGCAGGTTGTGACCCGTTGCGGACCTTCGTCGTGGCGTCGAAGGTTTGCTGAATCCTCGGAAGTCATATGAGCCAATTTCGCATCGCATCTGCGTGTCTATAGAGCCCTCGGACGCCTGACGGCGCTGGCAAAGCGTGAGGCGATACCTAAGCACCGCGGCGCGCTCGAGACCGTTGAGATCCTTTGCGAGGCTCCAGACGCAACCTCAGCCGGTCTATGGTTCGCACGAAAAGGCTCTCGTCATCGGTTGCGCGTGCCAACACTAAGGCGCCCTGAATTCCAAGTACTATTTCTTCGGCGGACAGGTTGGCGTCTGCAGGGTTCCATCCTAGTCGGACGAGCGCATCACTCAATGATGCGATCCACCGGACAAAATACCTTGAAATTGCATCGGAAAAACGATCGCGCGTGCCGTCGAGGGCAAATGCTCCGACGAGACAAATGCGTCTACCTGAGCGGAAATATGAAATGACGGAATCCCACATGCGAGTGATGGCTGCTTCAGGTGCGTCGTTGCGCAAGGGCGCGAAGACTTCGCGCTCGAACCAAGCATCAACTTCGTCCAGTACGGCTTTGGCCATGTCTTCTTTCCCGCCAGGAAAGAAGTGATAGAGGCTGCCCTTTCCTAGGCCGGTTTTTTCAGTAATCCGGCTCAATGACGAGCCCTCGTAGCCGAATTCCCGGAAGACTTCGGCTATGAGGGGGATTACGTCACGGCGCTCATTGAGCGTCCGCATGCGATGCCTTTCTAGTTTAGAGGCCTAAGTCCGACAGTCCCGGATGGTCATCCGGACGGCGGCCAAGAGGCCAGTGGAACTTGCGATCTGCTTCTTTGATAGGGACGTCATTGATGCAGGAGAAGCGCCGTTGCATCAGTCCCTCGCTATCGTATTCCCAGTTCTCGTTGCCGTATGACCGAAACCAGTTGCCGCTGTCGTCATGCCACTCATAGGCATAGCGGACAGAAATTCGGTTGTCGGTGAAGGCAAATAGTTCCTTCACCAAGCGGTAGTCTAGTTCCTTCGCCCACTTCCGGGAAAGGAACGCGACAATTGGGCCTCGTCCATTGACGAATTCGGCGCGATTCCGCCAGCGGCTGTCCGGCGTGTATGCGAGGGACACCTTTTCTGGGTCTCGGCTATTCCATCCATCTTCCGCGAGGCGGACCTTTTCCTTGGCGCTTTCTAGTGTGAAGGGCGGCGCAATCTTTGTCATGTCTACATCTCCGTTGTACTGATGGGTACAACGTATACCGTTCGGTACAGAATGTCAACGGCGTTCGATAATGATCGCTTGAAGTGCACTCGACAACTTCACGGAAGCCGATCAACCAACCGAAGTACGCAAATGATCGAACTGCGCCGACGTCGCCTAATGGGCCTATCTCCGAACTCAGGTGAGGGACGCCAACGCGCCGCTATGGAGGTGGAACGGAACCTACAAGAACAGCAGCGCGGGTTTATCGGTACCCGCCCTGCAAACGGTCGGCGCTCGCCGGTCACCGCACCATGGTCTCGCGATCCCAGGCCTGATAGTCGGGCGAGCCTTCGATGCGGATGGGACCCTCGTAGCCGTATTCCACCATGTGCACGGTTACATAGTCTTCTCCGAAAAACACCACGCCGTACGATTGCGGCAGGTCGGACGCACTCAGAAGCCTGGTCTCGGAGAACAAAGGATAGCTCGCATGGTTGGTGCCGCGCAGCGACGAGACTGGAACGCCTGCGACAGAACCGGCAAGAGGCAAGTGACAATGCCCGAAGAAGACGTGACGGATCTTTGACCGGTTGCGGCCAACGAGACGCCGGAACGGCGCTTCGTCGAGCAGGCGGATCTGGTCGAGAGGACCGAGATGCACCGGCATGGGATTATGGTGCATGAAGAGCAGGAACGGCCCGTCATGCTCGGCAAGCCGTGCCTCGAGCCAGCCGAGACGATCTTCGCAATAGCGGCCGGCATGCGTGTCCGGATGGGCGGTGTCGAGGAACAGGCAGCGGCCGGCTGCCGTATCGTGCATACCCTGGACGAAGCCGTTCTCGTCGGCGAGGTCGGGGAACACGCTCAGGAAGGCGGCGCGCCGGTCGTGGTTGCCGATGCACAGCCGGACCGGCAGCGGATATTCGTCGAGGCGCTGCTTGAGCCATTGATAGTCGGCGAGATCGCCCCAATCCGAGAGATCGCCGGTGATCACCATCAGTTCAGCGTCGTGATGATCCTTCAGGGCATGCGCCAGCGCCCGCTCGAAATTGGCCCGCGGATCGCGGCCGCCGATGGTCGAGCCGGGCGTCGTGAGGTGAATGTCGCTCAGATGAAGCAGTTTCACCGCCATCTCCAATCATTGCGGCGCGGGGCGCCGGAGCGCCCCGTGCCAGTGCATCCGAGAGAGCTCAGCGTGCCGCGCCGGTGGTCTTCGGCAGCAGCTTCTGCACGTCCGCGGTCATGTCGGCGAGGACGGCCTCGGGCTCCTTCGCGCGGGCGCCCGAGATGATCGAGTTGAGATGATCCTTGATCACGTCGGTGATCTTCAGGCCGTTGTCGCCGGGGAAGGCGTACCATTTGGTGAGCAGCGCGAGCTGGCTGACCGCGGTGTAGTTGTTGGGGTTCTTGACGTAGAAGTCCTTCAGATAGACGTCGTTGGCGACCTTGTTCGGCGGCATGTAACCGGTGGTCTCCGCCATGATCGCCGCGCCCTTGGGGCCGGTCCAGAACTTCACCGCTTCCCAGGCGGCGTCGCGCTTGGCCTTGTCCTTGGCGAGGATCAGCACGACATTGCCGCCGGCCGGCAGCCTGCCGTTCGGAGAGACGACGTCCGGGAACGGAATCGTCTTCAACGCGAACTTGCCGCCGGTCATCTGCGTGACCTTGTTGAGGTCCGAGGTCGAGGTGATGTGGAAGCCGGTCTTGCCGGCAGCGAACGCCGCGCGCATCGACGGCTGGTCGAGATTGGGCATGCCGCCTTCGTTGACCAGCCGCGCAATCGTGTTGATCGCGAACTTGCCTTCCGCTCCGTCGAACGCGACCTTGGTCTCGTCGGCGTTGAGCATGGTGCCGCCGCGCGCGAAGACCGGCGCCTGCCACAGCCAGTTGCCGGTGATGTCCCAGGCATAGGTGACGCCGTTGGTGTCGTTGCCGAGCGCCTTGACCTTCTTGGCGAGCGCGATCAGCTCGTCCCAGCTCTTGGGCAGGTTGTTCACATCGCCTCCCGCCTGCTTCACCAGGTCGAGATTGACGTAGACGATGGGCAGGGAGATCGCGAAGGGAAGGGCGTAGACCTTGCCGCTGGCGGTGCCGATGTCGAACATCGCCTGGTGAAAGCCCTGCTTGTCGAAATCCTTCTCGGCCGCGATGTAGCCGTCGAGCGGGGCCGGGATGTTCTTGTCGACCAGGACGCGGATGCGGTTCAGGCCCTGGAAGGATACATCAGGCATCTGGTTGGTCACGGCTTCGCGCAGCACCTTCTGTGTGCCGTCCTCGTAGGATTCGTAGGGTGCCCGCATGGTGACCTTGATCTCCGGGTGCACCTTGGCGAACTCCTCGGCGATGCGCTTGTGGGTCTCGGTGAACAGCTCCGGATAGGGATACTGCATCACGATCTCGGTCTGGGCCTGCGCGAGCGCAGATCCAGCCACGAGCGACAGAGCCGCCGCGGCGATGATGGTCTTCAGCATGGATAGACTCCTTGGTTGGGGTGGCGCAGTTACTTGATCCCGGTCAGGGTGATGCCCTCGATGAAACGGCGCTGGGCAAAGAGGAAAGCGATGACGAGCGGCGCGATGATCACCATCGCCGCCGCCATCAGCGGGCCGTAGCTGGTGC
Source organism: Bradyrhizobium sp. CCH5-F6 (assembly GCF_001556045.1). Taxonomy (GTDB): domain Bacteria; phylum Pseudomonadota; class Alphaproteobacteria; order Rhizobiales; family Xanthobacteraceae; genus Bradyrhizobium. Next base: position 217,396 of record NZ_LSIC01000012.1, on the reverse strand, counting down.
CGGCCTCGTTGTTGCGGAAATGCGCGACCGCAAGCGGCGGCGTACGCAATTGCTCGCTGTTGAGCACGATCAGCGGCCAAAAATAGTCGTTCCAATGCGCGACCACGGAGAAGATTCCGAAGGCGGTCACGGCCGGGATCGCGGCCGGCAGCATCACCCGCCAGACGATGCCGAATTCGGAGATGCCGTCCATGCGCGCGGCATCGACGAGATCGTCGGGCACGGTCTTGAAGAACTGGCGCATCAGGAAGATGCCGAAGACCGAGATCGTGAACGGCAGGACGAGCGCGGCATAGCTGTCGAGCAGGCCGGCCTTGTGCAGCATCAGGAAGACGGGGATCGCGGTTGCCTGCGGGGGGATCAGGATCCCGAACAGCACGAGCGCAAACAGCGTCTCGCGGCCGAGGAAGCGAAGCTTTGCGAGCGCATAGGCCGCCGGCAACGCCACCATGACCTGCAGCACGAAGATCGAGACGGTGACGATGACGCCGTTGAGCAGGAAGCGCAGCAGATTGGCCTTGGCGAAGGCCTCGCGCAGGTTCTCCATCAGAGCAAACTGATGCGGGATCAGGTGCAGCTCGCTGGAAAAGATCTCGGTCTGCGGCTTGGACGCGGTCGAGATCATCCAGATGAAGGGGGCCAGCATGATCGCGGCGCCCGCGATCAGGAGCACGTGGCGGAGGATCGCCCGGAACGGGATGGGATGCGCGTAGCTCATGAGTAGTGCACGCCGCGATCGGCGAGCCTCGATTTGACCAGAGTGAGCAGGAGAACGAAGACCAGGAAAACGACGGTGATCGCCGCGGCGTATCCCGAGCGGAAGAACTCAAATCCTTCCGTGTACATGGTGTGGATCAGCACCTCGGTGGATTTCGACGGGCCGCCCTTGGTCAATACGTGCACGGTGTCGAACACCTGGAACGAGCGGATGCCGGAGATCACGACGACGAAGGTCGTGACCGGCCCCAGCATCGGCCAGGTCACGAGGCGGAAGCGGGCCCAGCCGCTCGACGCGCCGTCTATCTCGGCCGCCTCGTAGAGCTGCTTGGGGATGGAGACGAGGCCGGCGAGAAACAGCACCATGTTGAAGCCGACCGCCTGCCAGATGCCGATCGCGCACAGCGCATAGAGGGCGGTGCTGCGGTCCTGCAGCCAGGCGAAGGCCGGCAGGCCCGCGCCGCGCAACACCCCGTTCACCAGTCCGAATTGCGGGTGCAGCATGAACTCCCACACGACTGCCATCGCGATCAGGGTCGCCATGACGGGCAGGAAATAGATGGTACGGTAGAGGCTGCGCAGGCTGGTGCCGCTCTGGATCAGAAGCGCGATCGCAAGTCCTGCGATCACGGCGCCGGGCACCACGATCACGACGTAAGCCAGCGTGTTGCGCAGCGCGGTCCAGAACACCTTGTCGGCGAACAGGTCCTGGTAATTGGAAAGGCCGATCCAGGAGAAATGCGGCGCGCCGAGCTGATAGTCGGTGAAGGAGAGCGCGATCACGCCGGCGAGCGGACCAAGCAGCATGATCAGCATCAGCGCCGCGGCCGGCGTCACCAGGGCGTAAGCGGAGTATGTCCGCCGGCTGCCGTGGGCCGGCACCGTGCGCCGCGTCACGCCTGCGGGGGCGATGGCCGCGTCAAAGGTCATGGAGCCGTCAGACATGGGCGGGCTCACGGACGCGCTCGGCCTGCTCCAGTCTGAGCTCGATCCGCTTCCCGGCCGGATCGAAGATCCGCACCGCGTCGGGTGCGAAGCCAAAGGTGACGGAGCCGCCCATCGCAGGCAAATGCCTGACGTCCGCGAGCCGCGCGATCAGGCGCAGCCCGCTGCCTGCGATCGCAAGATGCACGAATGCCTCGGCACCGAGATTCTCCAGATGGACGACGGTTCCGGTGAACGGCCCTGTGCCGAGGTCGATCCGCTCCGGGCGGACGGCGACGCGGCATTCGCCGGCCGCCGCACTGGACGAGAGCTTCAGGCCTGTCCCCAACACATCGACGCCGCCGTCCTTCCGGATCCGGCCGGGTAGGACGTTGATCTTGGGGCTGCCGATGAATTCGGCGACGCGGATATCGCCGGGGTCGTTGTAGATCTCTGCGGGCGTCCCCGCCTGAATCAATTCACCGCCCATCATGACGGCGATCCGGCTCGACATGGTCATCGCCTCGGCCTGGTCGTGCGTGACGTAGACGAACGTGGCCTTGAGGCGGCGATGCAGCTCGGCGAGCTCTGCGCGCATGTGGACACGCAGCTTTGCGTCGAGATTGGAGAGCGGTTCATCGAACAGGAAGGCCAGCGGCTCGCGCACCATGGCGCGCCCGACCGCGACGCGCTGCCGCTGTCCGCCGGACAATTGCCCGGGCTTGCGCCGCAGCAATGGAGCGATGTCGAGTTGCTCGGCGATCCTTTCGACGTCGGCGCGGATATGCCGTTCCTTGGCGCGCCGGCCCGGCAATAGTGCGCCGAGCAGCGGCAGCCGCTCGATCGCCGAGAGGCGCCGCATCCGCAATGGCACCGCAATGTTGTCGAAGGTACTCAGATGCGGATAGAGCGCGTAGGATTGGAAGACCATCGCGAGGTTGCGCGCGCTCGGGCGAATGGCGTCCACGGGGCGGCCGTCGATGTGGACCTGGCCGGAATTCTGGGGCTCCAGCCCCGCTATGATGCGGAGCAGGGTCGACTTGCCGCAGCCGGAAGGACCGACCAGCGAGATGAACTCGCCGTCCTCGATGCGGAAATCGATGCCTTTCAGGACGTCAGTACCGTCAAAGGATTTGCGGATTGCGGAAAGCTCGATTTGCGCCATGCGCGCTGGTCCCCTGCTGGCCTGTTGCGGCGCACGAGGAGTAGGGACCGCATCTGACATTCACATAACGGTCAATGGCTGTCCTTATGGTCATCCCAGGTTTTGCTTTTGCCGAGTCCGGCAGACGGGGGTATCGATCGTGGGGTTGTGGTCGTGGCGTTGACGTCGTCGCGCGTGCGGGCCGTCAATGCGGTGTTCGAGACCGGCAGCTTTGCGGCCGCAGCAAGGCGGCTGGGGGTGTCGCAGCCGGCAGTTGCCCAGCTCGTGCGCGATCTGGAGGCCGAGTTCGCGGTTGCGCTGTTCGACCGGCATGGCCAGACCCTGATCGCGACGCCGCTGTGCCGGCGGCTCTATGCCGCGACGAACCGCATGCAAGCGATCGAGGCGGATGCACTGGCCATCCTGCTGCAGCGCGATGAGCTCGCGGGGGGTGAGCTTCGCATCGGGCTTGGCAATGCCATGCCGGGCATGGCGCTGATCGCGGCGTTCCGCAATCTGTACCCGAAGATCCAGATCAACATCGAGATCGGCAGCTGGTCGGCGATCATGGCCGCGGTGATCGACCAGCGCGTCGACGTCGCCGTCCTGCCGGAGGTGCCGCAGGACAACCGCTTCCGGCGCGAGCCCTGCGTCCAGCAGCGCGTCGTTGCGATCTGCCATCCCGTTCACGACCTCAGTCGGGAAACGCGCGTGTCGATCGCCGGCCTCGTGCAATATCCGCTGGTCTTTCGAACCCGGGATTCCGCGACCCAGCGCGCCGTGGACAGGGCATTTCGCGCCGTCAACCTGCGCGCCAGTCCGGCGATCATCGTCAATACGCGCGAGGGGATGCTGGAGGCGGTTGCCAATCGGCTTGGCGTCGGCTTCGTCTGGGAGCACGGCTCGAGCCGCATCGACCGGATCGCGAAGGTGGCAATCGCGGAAATCGAGGCGGAGTCGCCCGAATACATCTTCTCGCTGGCCGGCAAACGCGGCAAGCTGGTCGAGCTGTTCTATCTGGCCAGAAGTCTTTCGCGTCCGGCCGACGGCGCCGACATCCTGGCCGCGCCGTGAAGCGCCAGTCTTGCCGCCAGTCTTTCCGGCTGCCTTTGGTTGTGCTGGAGTGTGACGGCAACCGTGATGTTGCGCGGCGGGATGGCAGGTTATTTACGTATTTTTGCTCCGGAGTTTGGTGACCCGACCCAAGATGGGCTATGCTCCCGCTGCGTCGAGGACAAGAATGAGACGTCGGGAGATGGCATGGGACACCAGCGGCGGACGGGGCTGCATCCATGATGACCTTACCGAGACTGGCGGCCGAATCTCTGGAGCAATTGCTCGGTAAGTTCATGCGGCGCCGGTACGATGAGACTTCTGCGAGCATCGTCGAGAGCGCGACCCGCACCGCGATGGAATGCATCGGCAACAGCGATGCGCTCTACCACAACATCGAGCATACGATGCTGGTGACGCTGGCCGCCCAGGCGATCCTCAGCGGCCGGAGCCTTCATACGCATCTGTCGGCCGAGGATTACGTCCATGTCCTGGTCGCCTGCCTCGCCCACGACATCGGCTATGTGCGCGGGCTGTTCGAGGAGGACGACGCCGACGGCTTCGTGATCGATGCGACCCACGCCAAGATCTCGTTGCCGCGCGGCGCGTCCGATGCGAGCTTGATGATGTATCACGTCGACCGGTCGAAGCTTTATGTGACGCGGCGGCTCCGGCACATCCCCGGAGTGGACCCGGACCGCGTCGCCCGTGCCATCGAGGGCACGCGCTTTCCCGCCCGTGAAGGGCAGGAATATGACGACGAAGCCTCGATCCTGCGCGCGGCCGACTTCATCGGCCAGCTCGGCGACCCCAACTATCTGCGCAAGGCCAACGCGCTCTACTACGAGTTCGAGGAGGTCGGCATGAACCGTCAGCTCGGCTACGACTCGCCGGCCGATATCGTCAACCGCTACCCCCAATTCTACTGGAACAGCGTCGCACCGCACATCCAGACCGAGATCGGTTATCTCAACAAGACCGAGATCGGCCGGCAATGGATCGCCAACCTCTACAGCAACGTCTTTCGCGCCGAACGCGACATCTCGCTGTCCGGTCCGCAGAAGTAGGTCGGCCGCGCCTGGCCTTGTTGGGCCCGGCGATATCCGGGGCGGTAGTGCCACATCGGGGATGTCGCTTCGCTGATCCGGGCTGCTGAGTCACACGTCTCGGCCGTGCAGTTTCCAGAGCTCGTAGAGGCTGTCCCAATCGGGAATCTCGTCGCAGGCGTAGCCGTAGGTCCGTCCGCTGCCGAGCTTCCGGAAATCTCTCATCGCATTCAGGTGCGCGCCGCTCGAGACGAAACGGCGCATGCTGACCAGATCCGACCACGCCGTCATGGTGTGGTAGACACCTCCTTTGACGCTACCGGTGGTGAGCAGATTCCCGGGCGCGCGCCTTGCCTGTGCGAAAGTTCGCATCGTCTTCCACCAGAACACCGGAAGCTGCATGACTCCATTCGGGCGAAAGCCCGTCATCGAGACATAGACCATGTCGGTCCCTTGGTCCGTTGCGTCTCATCAGAACGAATTTGTCCGAGGGCTTGGATCACTCGCGATCCGCGGTTTATGCTGAGAAGGCGAGGTGCCCGGCATGCAACAGAAAACAGTCACCACCGACGTCCTCGACGTCGCCTATCTCGACTACGGTGCGCCGGATGGCTGGCCCTGCATCATGGGTCACGGCTTTCCCTATGACGTGAACGCCTACGCCGAGGCGGCGCCGATCATCGCGGAGGCAGGCGCACGCGTGCTGGTGCCCTGGCTGCGCGGCTACGGGCCGACGCGGTTTCGCTTCGCACAGACGTTGCGCTCCGGTGAGCAGGCGGCGCTGGGTGCCGATCTCCTCGCCTTCATGGACGCGCTCGGCATCGAGCGCGCGGTCGTCGGGGGCTATGATTGGGGCGGTCGCGCCGCCTGCGTGGTGTCGGCGCTCCACCCCGAGCGCGTGGTCGGGCTCGTCTCCGGCAATTCCTACAACATCCAGAACATCGCCCGCGCGATGGAGCCGGCTTCGCCACCGGAGGAGGCGGCGCTCTGGTATCAATATCTGTTCCACAACGAGCGTGGCCGCCGCGCGCTGGAGCGCAACCGGCGCGGCTTCGCCCGCCAGCTCTGGTCGATGTGGTCGCCGACCTGGGCGTTCGACGACGCCACCTTCGAGCGGAGCGCGGTGGCGTTCGACAATCCCGATTTCGTCGACGTCGTGATCCACTCCTACCGCCACCGCTATGCGCTGGTTGAGGGCGACCCCGCCTATGCCGCGATCGAGGCGAGGCTGGCCGCCCAGCCGCCGATCCGCGTCCCGACCATCGCGATCGACGGTGACAGCGACGGCGTTAATCCCGGCACCGCCCATCACGCGCCCAAGTTCGAGGGCTTCTTCGAGCGGCGCGTGTTCGCGGGCGCCGGTCACAATCTGCCGCAGGAACGGCCGGCCGAATGGGCCCGGGCCGTGCTCGACGTGCGCAAGGCGGCCGAGCGCGCCTGACCATCGAAGGCGAGAGCGGACGTAGTCCGCTGCATTCGATCTTGACTTGCATCAATGTTGCTGCCGGCCGGCGGTGTTCTGCTGGCTGTCGTCCCGGTACGGCTCGTGCTATCTTGAATTGTGCGTCGGGGCCTCGCAGCAGGAGTGACCGCCATGACAAGTGCTTCGGATACGTCTCCCCATGGGAGTCTGGGCTCGGGCATCGCGGCGCTGCATGCCAAATGGGGCTGGATCGTCGCGCTCGGTGTCGTCTATCTGATCGCCGGCTTCGTCGCGCTCGGCAGCGTGGCGATGGCGACGGTGGCGAGCGTGATCGTGGTCGGCGCCATGATGATCGTCGCCGGTGTCGCCGAGGTCATCGGCGCATTCCAGTTGAAGAGCTGGGGCAAGTTCCTGATCTGGGCCTTGCTCGGCGTGCTCTACGTCATCGCGGGCTTCGTGACCTTCCAGAACCCGTTGCTCGCGGCAGTGCTGTTGACGCTCTTTCTGGGTGCGTCACTGATTGCCTCTGGCGCCATCAGGTTGTTCCTCGCCTTCAACATGAAGCGTGAGACGCCGTGGGTGTGGGTGGCGGTCTCGGGCGCCATCACGCTGCTGCTTGGCCTCTTGATCGTTGCGCGCTGGCCGGTCAACAGCGTCTACATCCTCGGCCTGTTCCTTGGCATCGACCTCATCATGGCGGGGGCCGGATGGATCAGTCTGGGCCTTGGCCTGAAGCGGCGTCGTTGAACGACGCTGCGTCATCAGCAACTCGACGCAAGACCGTGTGACGGAACTCCGTTGATTTGACGCGCTGACAAAAAGCAGCACGCCGCGCGACCGCCTGATGGCGTCGCGGCGACAATCATCGGGGAGAAACCATGAAAGCCGCATTGGTGCTGGCCGCAACGCTGGCTGCCGCCTGCCTGTCCACGCCCGCCGCCGCGCAGAAATCCTACGGTCCCGGCGTCAGCGACACCGAGATCAAGATCGGCAACACCATGCCCTATAGCGGCCCGGCCTCGCCGCTCAGCATCACGGGCAGGGTGATCTCCGCCTATTTCGACGAGGTCAACGAGAAGGGCGGCGTCAACGGCCGCAAGCTCAATCTGATTTCGCTGGACGACGCGTTCTCCCCGCCCAAGACGATGGAGGCGGCGCGGCGGCTGGTCGAGGGCGACGGCGTCGCCTTCATCTTCGCGACCATGGGCACGGCGCCGAGCTCGGCGATCGCGAAGTACCTGAACAGCAACAAGGTGCCGCAGCTCTTTCTGATCAGCTCGGCCTCGAAATGGAACGATCCCGCCAACATGCCCTGGTCGATGGCGTTGCCCTGGGCGCCGAACTACACCAGCGAGGCCGCGATCGACGTCGCCTATGCCCGCGCCAAGAACCCGAATGCGCGGTTTGCGGTGCTCTATCAGAACGACGACGCCGGCAAGGAATATCTGCGCGGCGTCAAGGAGGCGCTCGGTGCTGACGCCGACAAGGCGATCGCGATGGCCTCGAGCTTCGAAGTCGCCGACCCCACCGTCGATTCCCAGGTGCTGACGCTGGCGAATACGAAGGCCGACGTCTTCCTGATCTATTCGGTGACGCCGCGCGCCTGCGCGCAGGCGATCCGCAAGGCGCATGAGGTCGGCTGGCAGGCGACGCGCTTCATCGCGAGCGGCTGCGCCAACAAGGCCACCGTGATGGTGCCCGCGGGCCTCGATGCCGGAAAGGGCGTGCTGTCGCTCGGCGCGCTCAAGCCGTTCGTCGAGACGCCGAAGAACGATCCGGCGATGACGGCCTATATCGACTTCATGAAGAAACGCCTGCCCAATGCCGACGTCAACAACGTCGCCGGCCTCTACGGCTACACCGTCGCCGAAGCGCTGGTGGTGCTGCTGAAGCAATGCAAGGACAATCTGACGCGCGAGAACATCATGGCGCAGGCCGCGAACCTGAAGAACGTGCCGCTGTCGCTGCTGATGCCCGGCATCACGCTCAACACCACGCCGCAGGACTTCCGCCCGATCAAGGACGGCTACATGCTCCAGTTCGACGGTAACGATTGGGTGGTCGCGAGCGAGCTGTTAAAGGGGACGTGAGGGGCTGACAAGTCATCGCGGTTGACCGGTGTTGCGGCGCATCCTTCGAGACGCGCGCAAAGGGCGCGCTCCTCAGGATGAGGGCGGAGTGCGGGGTGGCAGTGTCAACAAGCGCCGGTGTCGCTTAGCCTCACCCTGAGGAGACCGCGAAGCGGTCGTCTCGAAGGGCGAGGCGCGCGCTCCACTTTTTACGAACAGGAGACCCCCATGGACTTTCAACACTCTCCCCGTTCGCTGGAGCTCCAGGACCGCGTCAGCCAGTTCATGCGGGCCCACGTCGAGCCGGTCGAGGAGCTCTATTACGAGCAGGTGAAGCCGGAAGCGTCGCGCTACAAGACGCCGCCCGTCCTGCAGGATCTGAAGCGGCTGGCGCGGGAGCAGGGGCTCTGGAACCTGTTCCTGTCAGGCGAGCACGGACCGGGCCTGACCAATCTCGAATATGCGCCCGTGAAGGAGATCATGGGCCGTATCCTCTGGGCGACCGAGGTCTTCAATTGCTCGGCGCCCGACGTCGGCAACATGGAGGTGCTGGCGAACTACGGCACGCCGGCGCAGCAGGAGCGCTGGCTAAAGCCGCTGCTGGAGGGACGCATCCGCTCCGGCTTCTCGATGACGGAGCCGCAGGTCGCCTCCAGCGATGCCACCAACATCCAGTGCGCGATCAAGCGCGATGGCGACGATTACGTCATCAACGGACGGAAGTGGTTCACCTCAGGCGCGATGAACGAGGATTGCGAGATCCTGATCGTGATGGGCAAGACCGCGCCTGACGATCCCGACCGCCACCGCCAGCAATCCATGATCCTGGTGCCGAAGAATACCCCCGGCGTCCGCATCGTCCGCGACATGCTCACCTACGGCTACGACGACGCGCCGGTCGGCCATCCCGAGATCGTCTACGAAGATGTTCGCGTGCCCGCGGAGAACATCCTGCTTGGCGAGGGCCGCGGCTTCGAGATCGCGCAAGGCAGGCTCGGGCCCGGCCGCATCCATCATTGCATGCGACTGATCGGCTGCGCCCAGCGCGCGCTGGAATTGATGTGCCAGCGGTCGGTCTCGCGCGTTGCCTTCGGCAAGCCGCTTGCCGAGCAGGGCTCGGTGCGCGAGGACATCGCAAACTCCTTCTGCGAGATCGCGCAGGCGCGGCTCCTGACGTTGCAAGCCGCCGACAAGATGGACCGCGAAGGCAACAAGGCCGCCCGCGACCTGATCGCCGCCGCCAAGATCGTGGTGCCCAGCATGGCCGCCCGCGTCATCGACCGCGCCATCCAGATCCACGGCGCCGCCGGCGTCTCCCAGGATACTTTCCTCGCGCGCGCGTACGTCTACGCCCGCTTCATCCGCATCGGCGACGGGCCGGACCAGGTGCATCTGGCGGCGGTGGGCAAGGAGCTGATCAGGCGGGGCGGGGTGATGGGGTAAGGGTGCCCGATCCGGTTGCACTCATTCGGTAATCTTCACAAAGCCTTCTTGCACGAGCTGGATTGTTCTGGCCATGGCGTCCAGATTGACCTTCACTCCCGCGAGCAAGTCGGCATTCCCCCAACCGTTGACTCTGGCCGTGGCGCCGCAAAGTTCGACCTTCACACCTCGCCTCATGAGATCGGCGATAAGGTCCTTGTATGGATTTCCAGTTGCGATATTGCGCGATGAGTTATACGCGCGGTCATCGAGCGTGACGTGACCGGCATTGGTGTGAAATACGGCGATCACGTTCGATTCCGCGCTCCAGTCGGCGATATCGCCGGCAATTAGCTGGAGATGGAAGATCGACGCCGGCAGATCGCCTTCGAACTGCAGCGCGCCTATGCTGTGGACGGACTTCACCCGTCGAAGCTCGACGGGAAGGTCAATGGTCAGTTTTGCGCTGGACATTTACTCACACCCTGCTGCTTGATTGTTCTGATTTCTGCGGTCGTCGGAAACGATGAACGGGCGCCTTGCGGCGTTGCGGGCCCCACCCGGGGAGCTCTCGCTGTTAGTCAGACCTACACCCCGGTATAAACAAGCTTGGTGAAGAATGCCGGGCTGATGACGAACTGGCCCCACTTGGCGTCGAAAGCCGCCGTCGGCTTTGCCGCGATGGTCTCATCCAGCGAGCGGCCTTGCTGCTTCAGCAAGGCGACGTTGGTGCGAATGGCAATCAGCATCTCGTGGAAGCTCTTGAGGCCGGCCTTGTCGCTGACGGGCTGTCCGTGACCAGGGACCACAATGGTGTTGTCGTTGATCTGCGAAAGCACGGCGCCGACGGCGGCAATCGTCCCGTCGATGCTTCCGCCCGTCGAATAGTCAATGAACGGGTAGATGCCGTTCCAGTAGATGTCGCCGGCGTGGAAAATATTCGGTTCGGCGAACTCGACCGTAATGTCGCCGTCGGTATGCGCGGCAGGAAGGTGCTTCAGGCGGATGGTGGTGTTGCTGAACCTGAGCTCTTTTGTATCCGACATCGTTTCCGTTGGTGCCGCGCCGGGGGGCGAGGCCGGAAAATCGACGTGCCAGTCGTCCACCCTCTGAGCGGACATCAAATGTTTGCGGGTGTTGGCGTGGGCAACAATGGTGGCGCCTTCCGCGCTCAGCCATTCGTTTCCGTTGGCGTGGTCGAAATGCCAGTGCGTGTTGATCAGGTACCTCAAAGGCTCCTTGCCGAGTCCCGCAAGGGCGTCGACGATCCTCGGCCGCGAAGCGCTGATCCCCGCGTCGACCAGTAGCTTGCCCTCAGGCCCGACCAGTGCGGCGATGTTGCCGCCGGACCCTTCCAGGACAGCGATGTTGCCGCGGAGTCGATGCACATTGATGGGAGCCTTTGCCGCCTCGGCGCGAATCATGTCGACGATTCCCTCGCCATAAGCAAACGCCTCTCTGGGTGTCAGCCAGCCGCCTGATGCACCGAGCGTGGTCGCGCCGATGCAGCACAAACAGAAGCCGCGGCGGGAAATTCTGGGTGTCCGGGTCATCGAATGCCTTTCCAGGTGCTCGGCGCACATGCCGACGCACCGATCAAGAAATGAGTTCGCCGCAGGGCGCCGTAGACGATCTAATCCTGGCACCTACGCCTTGATGAAGGCGAGGATGTCCTGATTGACGACCTCCGGATGAGTGCTGCACATGCCGTGTGGGAAGCCCGGATAGACTTTGAGCGTCCCGTTCTTGAGAAGCCTTACCGACAGCAGGGCCGCATCTGCGATCGGCACGATCTGGTCGTCGTCGCCGTGCATCACAAGAACCGGCACGTCGATCTGCTTCAAGTCTTCGGTGAAGTCTGTTTCCGAGAAGACCTTGATGCACTCGTAGTGCGCGTTCGCGCCACCCATCATGCCCTGCCGCCACCAATTCCGGATCAATCCTTGCGATACCTTTGCGCCGCTGCGGTTGAAGCCATAGAAGGGCCCACCGGCCACGTCGAGGTAGAACTGTGCGCGATTGGCCGCGAGCTGGGCCCGCAGATCGTCGAAAGCTTCCAAAGGCGTACCGCCAGGATTTCGATCGGATTTCAGCATCACCGGCGGGATTGCTCCGATGATCACCGCCTTTGCGACCCGTCCTTTGCCATATCGTGCCACATAACGCGTGACCTCGCCGCCGCCGGTGGAATGTCCAACGTGGACTGAATCGTGCAGATCGAGCGCGGCAGCCAGCTCCGCAACGTCGGCGGCGTAGGTATCCATGTCGTTGCCGGCCGCGGTCTGCGACGATCGTCCGTGTCCGCGCCGATCATGCGCGATGACCCGGAAGCCCTTGCTCAGGAAGAAGAGCATCTGGGCATCCCAGTCATCGGCGCTGAGTGGCCAGCCGTGATGGAAGACGATCGGCTGCCCCGAGCCCCAATCCTTGTAAAAGATCTCCGTGCCGTCCCGTGTCGTGATCGTGTTCATGGTCATGTTCCAATTCTCAGCTGCGAACCGGTGCGGCTGCGGCCAGCTCCGTGCGGGTCGTGGGGCGGCCGTCGATGCTCTCGTAAACCGCCTTCGATTTGCCGAGCGTATCCATCAGCGATTTGGGCCCCTCGAAAGGTCTTCCGCCGATATGCCAGCCATCGGTATGCAACTCCTCGATCAAAACCCATACGACCTCACGGAACGCCTCCGATCCTTCGAATTTCACCATCACATCGGTGATGGCGGCGGCCATGGCGTGTTTCTCCTCGGGCGTGAACACGCCGTCGACCAGCTTGATGTTGACGAACGGCATTTCATCCTCATGTTCTGCCTGGGAGATGGATGGTCGGTCAGTCGGCAATGTCGATGACGATCTTGCCGTTCGCGCTGCGGTTCTCGATCAGCCGGTGCGCTTCGGCGGCTGAATCGAGCGTAAATCGGCGCGGATCGAGCAGAGGCTTGATCTGGCCCGCCTCGGCGAGCCGCGTCGCCTCGCGCAGGATCTCGCCATGGTGCGCACGGCCCTGTCCTGTCAGCATCGGCAACAGGGTAAAAACGCCCGAATAGGTTGCCGCGCGAAATGAAAGCGGAGCGAGCGAGTGGGTGCTCCAGCCGAGACAGCTGACGACATGGCCAAAGCGCCGGACCGCATTGAATGATGCGTCTATCGCGGTCCCTCCGACCGTGTCGTAGACGACGTCGAAGCCGCGGCCGCCGGTGTGTTCCTCGACGTAGTCTTCGATGGTCGAGCGGTTGTAATCGATCGCGACGGCGCCGAGCTTTTCGATGAGGTCTTGTTTCGTAGCTCTATCGGATGCGTACACCTTCGCGCCAAAGGCTCGCGCGATCTGGATGACCATCTGGCCGACGCCGCCCGCCCCGTGGATCAGCAGCTTCTGGCGCGCCTGGATCTGGGCTCGGTCGACGAGCCCCTCCCACGCGGTGATGAAAATGAGGGGAAGTGCCGCGGCCTCGCGCATGCTGAGATTGGCCGGCTTCGGCGCAAGCAGGTCTGCGTCCACATTGGCAAAGGTCGCGAGGGAGCCCTGCAGGCCTCCCACGCCACCCGTCAGTCCGTACACGTCATCTCCGGGTGAGAATGCCGTGACATTGGGGCCGACAGCCTCGACAGTGCCGGCCAGATCGAGTCCGAGAATGGCGGGGAACGGATGCTTCGCATGCGGCGCGTTGCCGCCGCGGATCTTGAGGTCGAGAGGATTGACGCCGCTCGCTTTGATCTGGACGAGGACCTCGCCAGGACCGGGTGAGGGCCGCACAATCGTGGTGCGAATGAATGGCCCATTGCTGTCGCGAACCACGAGGGCGTCGATCGAATTGCTTGCGACCATTGCCTGCCTGCATCTTCTTGAGGCGCTCGCCCGAGGCAAGCGCCGGTGCAGCCGACCATGCGCGCTGCAAAGGCCTTGCGGCCAGTGAAACGTTGTGAATTCTCGTGGGACGTGTGAGCGCACGTGAGGGCCACGGGCGGAGCGGACAAAACCCTAAGACACCTCGGCCAAAAGAATGCCTGCGGAGCGCAGGTCGGCCGTCTCGAAGCCTTCGTGAAATTTCCCGAGGGTCGTTGCCAGCACGTCGCGCGCGCGCATGTCACTGCCGTCAGCGCGGAGCAGGCAAGCCAGACTCGTGGCCGCCCGTAACTCCCATGACAGGGCCCCTTGTCGTTGCGCCCAATCGATCGATTGCAGGAAGCAGCGCTCGGCGCCGGCGAAGTCCGCGGCATCGCGACGTAGCAATATCTCCCCTTTCACGCGCAGGAGCTCGGCCACGTACCAGAGCTCTTCTTTCTGCCTGCTGCGGTCGAGTCCCCTCTCGACTGTCGCGAGCGCCTCTGAAACCCGCCCTGCCGAGGCCAATCCTTCCGCAAGAATGCACAGGAAAGCGGTGCTGTAGTGAACGAGCATGCTGCCTTGCTGCAGTTGATCGAGTGTCCGGGAAAGCAGCTCCGCTCCGGCGCCGGCATCGCCCTGCCTTATGAGGAGAACAGCTTTCCAGCATCGTGCGAAAACCTCCCACTGGGCGAGTGCATGGGTTGACGCAAGATCGAGCAAATCATCGATGGAGTTTCTTGCTGCCGTGAGGTCGCCTGTCAGCAGGGCGATGGGACATGGTCCTCGCGCCAACGCATCGCACAGGGATATCGCGTGACCGGTGACACGGGCTTCGTCGACGCCCTCGCGTGCCACGCGGGTGGCCTGGTCGGAGAAGCCCTGGAGCCAGAGCAGCTGCGCCAACAACACTCGCGACGCCACGACCTGATCGAACCTGAAACGGGGGGCGCCTTCTGGCGCCGCGCGGCGCGGCAGCGGCCTCGCGAGAAAGCGGTCGACGTGACGCCGCGAGCCGGCGATGTCTCCCACGCAGAACAGCGGCACAGCGATCAATCGATTGCCGTTGGGGAGATCGATGCCGCTTTCCGAGATCTTGAAGAAGCGCTGCCCTGTTTGCAGCGCCGCGCGGTATTCTCCCGATCCGATCTGGCAGAACCACAAGCCCCAGAGCGCTTGCAGCTGCTCCTCGATGTCTTCGAGGCTCTCTGCAATCTCCAATGCCTTTTCCCAGGCGACAGAAGCTTGCGGTGCAAGGCCGATGGTGAAAATCCGTGCCAGTCCGAGTGCCATGTAGAGTCGCATCACTTCGCGCGCTTGGGCGTCCCGTCCCGGCCCCGGAGCGATGGTTGCCAGCGCACGCTGAACGCCGTCGCGGCATTCGTCGACCGATGACAGTTGGAACCAAAGCGGTATCGCGGCCACCGTGAGCGGTATTCTGACGGACTGGTCGCCCGCAGGTGAAAAGGCCCAATCGAGCGCGGTCCGCACATCATTGACGTGTCGGCCATGCCGGTCGAGCCACTCAGACCCCGTTAGCGGCTCGATCTCTCTCAGCGCTTCATTCAGTGTCGCGCACAGGTACCGCGCGAGCCGAGACATCGCGACGTCGAACTCGCGGGCTTCAGACAGCTTGGCTAGCGCATAGGCACGCGTCGTATCGAGCAGGCGATAACGAGCGACCCTGCCATGAGCCACCGCGACGAGCGATTTCGCGACCAAGTTCGCCAGAGTTTCGGTGACTTCCGCATTTGCGGTTTCAGCCTCGCTTGCAACCGCGCTGGCTCCTTCGAACGTGAATTCTCCGACGAATACGGCCAGCCGACGCAGCATCACCCGTTCGTCTGCCGAGAGCGATTCGTAACTCCAATCGAGCGTGGCGCCCAGCGTCTGGTGCCGGGGCAGGGCCGTCCGTCGGCCACCCGTCAGAAATCGAAAGCGGTCGTCGAGGTGCTCTGCGATGCCCCGCGTGCCGAACGCGTCGACCCGACCAGCCGCCAGTTCGATTGCCAACGCAATGCCGTCGAGTTGGCGACAAATATCCGCAACGATTGGCGCATCGCCGTCGTTCAGCTCAAATCCGTTGCTGCTTGACGCTGCGCGTTCGACGAACAGCTGGACGGCAGGAAAATTCAGCGCGTGGGCAGCCGTCAGGCCAGCCGATATCGGCGGTGTTTCCAATGATGGCAGTTGATAGACGCTTTCGCCTTCTGCGCGCAGCGCCTCGCGACTCGTTGCCAGAATTCGAACGTTCGGCGCCTCCTTCAACAAGGCTTCGGCAAAAGTGGCGGCAGCCCCGACCACTCGCTCGCAGCTGTCGAATATGAGCAACATGGTCTTGTCTCGGAGGAATCCGATGACACGGGGAAGCGGGTCTTCGGAGATGTTTGCAAGCTTGAGCGTCGAGGCCAGGACGCTCGCGAGCAGTTGAGGGTCGACCAAGGGTCCGAGGTCTAGAAAGCCGACACCGTCGCTGTAAGAGGCCTCCAGTTGTTCAGCGACTGCCAGGCCTAACGTCGTTTTTCCGATGCCACCGGGGCCGACGATCGTGACCAGGCGATAACGCGCCAACCGTTCTTTGACAGTCTCGATGGCTGCTTCGCGCCCAATCGGAGGTGTAAGCTGTCTTGGCAGGTTGCTCCTGCGATCCTGACCCGCGAGGGCGTGCTTGCTGTCGTCCTCGGGGTGCGCAACCGGGGCGGTAAACCGATAGCCGCGGCCCGCCACCGCGGAAATATACCTGGCGCTTCCCTCGCCATCACCAAGCGCTTTCCGCAGCAGCGCGACCTGAGCCCTGAGATTCGACTCATCGACGACGGTGTGGGGCCACACCTGCGCGACCAGTTCGTCTTTCGTGAGCAGTTCTCCGGCGCGGTCGGTCAAGGCGATCAGCAGGCCCAGAGCGCGGCTTCCGACGCGTACCGGCGTGTCACCCTTCAACAACAGGTGGCGGTTCGGAAGCAGCTTGAAAGGACCGAAGGTGATGGTCCGGTCGTTTTGCGACGCTTCAACCATTCCGGGGCAATTCCAGGCGAACTCGCTTTCCAATTATTTCGTTGACGGAGCGCACAAAGGTCGAACGCGACATTTTGGGATTGATAGCTGCGCGGCTTGCGAAGAGCCGAGGCTTGCGTCTGGCCTGCCCGCATGTCCGTCATCGGCATGATCACATCATGCCCCTGTTTCGTCCGACGAGTCAAAATCAATTCGTAGAAGCAGCAGGTCGTCGTGCCCGCCAAGCCATTGAAAAACCTCAACCCGCCTACTGTGTTTGGGGTGTTTTCGGTTTCTTGTCTGAGCGCCCCCGCCATAGTCCTGGTGCCGAGGAACACGCCCCGCGTGCGCATCGTCCGTGACATGCTCACCTACGGCATGGCGACGCGCCGGTCGGCCACTCCGAGATCATCGACGAGAATGTACGCGTGCCCGCGCCGAACATCCTGCTCGCGAAGGCCGCTGCTTCGAGATCGCGCAAAACAGGCTAGGGCCCGGTCCGGCTCTCACCGCTGCTTCCAAGAAGTGGTTGATCTTCCAGGACGACTGAGGCTCACGGGCAGAAGGCCATGATATCTTCACCGACAACCAAGGCGCTATCGTAGTCCTGCCGGGTTGCGTCAATGAGCTCTTGTATGGTCGGGGGGCGTTGATCCCATCGTCGATCAGCACCCGCCACGGACCGGCTTGGATCAGGGTCGCAGGCCCAAATCTGAGCGGGTCGGGCGACGGCATGCCGCTGCCCAGCAGCGTCGCATTGAATGGCGTGTCCATGACGGTCCTATTGCTCCGGCCTGAAGCCGGATGCCTTGATCGGCGCGGCCCAGCGTTCGACGTCCTCGCGCTGGATGCGGGCAAATTCCTCGGGCGATGTGCCGGTCGGCTTCAGTCCGATTTGCGCAATGCGCGCCTTGACGTCTTCGTCCTGGACGATTGTCGCGATCGCGCCGCTCAGCTTCGATACCGTCGCGGCCGGCGTTCCGGCAGGTGCGAAGAAGCCCCACCAGCCGCCGCCTTCGATAGCGTATCCACTTTCCCGGAAGGTCGGAATGTCGGGCAGGAACGTCGATCGCTGCGCGCCGGAGGTGGCCAGCACGCGTATCCGACCGCTCTTGTGCAACTCCGTCAGTTCATTGGTGGACAGGAAGACGATGGGGATCCGGCTGCCCATCAGGTCGGTGAGGGCCACCGTGCCACCCTTGTAGGCGATATGCTGCAGCGGCACGCCGGCGGCCTTCGCGAACATCAATCCGAAGAAATGGGGAAGCGTGCCTGCGCCGGGTGTGCCGAAGTTCGCCTTGTCCGGGTTCGCCTTCAGCCAGGCGATCAGCTCGGGAAGGTTGCCGGCGGGAATCTTCGGATCGATGCAGATGCCGAACTCGAAAGTGGCGATCTGTGAAACCGGCGCGAAGTCCTTGACCGGATCGTAGTCGAGCGCCGGGTAGACGCTTTGATACACGGCCATCGGAGCGATCGGAGTGGCGAGCAGCGTGTTGCCGTCCGGCTCGGCCGTCTTGACCGCCTGGACGCCGAGGCGGCCGGCCGCGCCCGCACGTGGCTCGACGATCACGGGGCGCTCCAGCGCCACGCCCAGTCGTTCGGCAATCAGGCGGGTCAGGGTGTCGCCGGAGCCTCCGCCTGGAAACGGGTAGATGATGCGAAGAGGGGCGGTGCGCGTCTGCGCTGCAAGAGGCGGCGCCAACGTCAGCATCGCGAAGCCGGCGACCGCAAGGACGATTCGGGTGAACCGCATGTTGGCCTCCTGTTCAGTTGCGGCTCCAGCTTCGCCCGGTTCGGGGTATACCGGGAAGCTCGATTGTCGGATATGGATATCCGGAAACCGAATAGGAGGACCGGATGGATGATCTCCGCCTGCGGCGGTTGAAGCTCCGCGATCTCCACGTTCTGGACGCCGTCGCCGAAGCGGGAAGCATGGCGAAGGCCGCGCCGCGGCTCGGCATGTCGCAGCCGGCCGTGTCCCGCGTCGTTGCCGAGTTGGAACATCTGCTTGGCGTTCCCCTGTTCGACCGGACCGCGACCGGCGTGGAGTTGACGAGGTTCGGCGAGGCGATGCGTCGACGCACCGCCACCGTTGCCGATGAGCTCAAGCAGGGCCTCGGCGAGCTGACTTTCCTGGTCGACCCGACGCAGGGCGAGATACGTATCGGCACGACGGAGCCCATGACGGCGCTGACGGCCACGATCGTCCAAGGCATCTCGGACGTGTATCCCAGGATCAAATTCGTCATCAGCGCGAACGATACGCTGGCGCTGCATGAAAGGTTGCGCCACCGGGAGATCGACATTGCGGTGACGCGCATGGCCGCAGACTTCGACCGCTACGAGGATCTGGTCGGCGAGGCCTTGTTCGAGGACGAGCTTGCGGTGATCGCGGGAAAGCAGAATCCGCTGGTGCGGCGCAGGCGTCTCACCCTCGGGAACCTCATGAACGAGAAATGGCTGCTTGGCCCGCCCGCAATGTCCTTCCTGCGTCCTTTCATCGAGGAAGCCTTTCGCACTGAAGGGTTGGATGTGCCGGCGGCGACGGTGACCTGCGGCTCATATGCGATGCAGATCAATCTGCTTGCGGCCGGTCCCTTCCTGGCAATCCTGCCGAGGGCTACGCTTCGCTACCCGGGGCCACATCCGACATTGGCTCCGCTTCGCTTGCGAATGCCGACGACGCGCCGGCCAGTCGGCCTGGTGCGGCTGAAGCACCGCCATGTCAGTCCAACCGTCAGCCTGTTCTGCTGGGCTGCGCGTGAAGCCGCCGCGAAAATGCGATGAGCCGGCGATGGAGGATTTGAGGATTGTACGACGCCGTCGGACAACGCTCATGACAGACTACGCAGCTCTTCCACGCCGATTGGCGGCTTTACTCGCCACCCGACGATGAAAGCTCGTTTTGCGAGCCCGTTCCGAACGCGAGCGATCTGCGTGCGCTCCCTATCGAGCCGAAGCCGCAGCAGGGGATCGCGAGTGCCCGAGACGGCGAGGCTCTTGTTGATGACCCAGCCGTATGGTTCGACGCCGGCACGCCGCAAGTCATCCTGAAGGGAAGCGGCCTCGGAAACCGGCGTCGTCTCCGGCAGCGCCACGAGGATGATCTTCGTGTGGGTCGGATCCTGCAGCCTCATCAACGGGGTAACGATACGTCCTGCAGCGGTCGGTGCAATCTGGCTCGTCATCTGGCGGTGATAGGCGCCGGTCGCGTCCAGCAGCAGGAGCGTGTGGCCTGTCGGGGCCGTATCGAGCACCACGAAAGCGCTCCGGGCCTCCGCAACAATGCGTGAGAAGGCATGGAACACGGCGACCTCTTCCGTGCATGGAGAAGCGAGGTCTTCGAGCAGCAGAGCCTTGGCCTGCTCGTCCAGGTCCCGGCCCCGGCTCGCCAGTATCTTTGCGACATAGCGCTCCGTTTCAACCCGGGGATCGATCCGATCGACGGTCAGACCGGGCATGACGCCATCGACGACGAAGCTGACGTGAGCTGCGGGATCGGTCGTGCTGAGATGAACGGCATGACCTCGCTTGGCCAATCCCGCGGCGATGGCCGCGGCGATCGTCGTCTTTCCGACGCCCCCCTTACCCATGACCATGATGAGGCCATGCTTGTCCTGCGCGATGTCATCGACCAGCCGATTCAGGCCCGGAAGGTCGAGCGGTGCGGTACCGGGCTCGGCAGCTACCAGCGATGGCTGATTGGTGGGCGATAAAAGTGCCCGCAGAGCCACGAGGCCGACGATGTCGAACCCGAGCAGAGGAATTTCGTCGCGCTGCAGTTTCGTGAGCGATGCCGGCATTGCGGCCAGGGCCTCGTCCTGATCGCGCTCGAGAGCAACTGCAACGACATCGGTCTTGTCCGTGGCATGGAAGCGCCCATTCACCACGAGAAGCTGGTTCGAGAGATTGAGCGCGTCAAGTTCGGCCGCCGTTCTGGCCGCCTCTCGGATCGCACCCCGGTCTGCGCGGGTGACCAGAATGATGGTGGTCTGCCTGGAATCGCCCAAGGCTCGGAGCGCCTTGCGAAAGCGGTCCTCCTGCATCTTCAGACCTGAATGCGGCCCCAGGCAGGATGCCCCCCGATCGTTGTCCTTGAGAAAGCCGGTCCATGCCTTTGGCAGGCTCAGGAGCCGCAACGTGTGACCTGTCGGGGCGGTGTCGAATATGATGTGATCGAACGCCGCGATATCGCCGTCCAGCAGTCCCACGAACTCGTCAAAGGCAGCTATTTCGGTGGTGCAGGCGCCGGAGAGCTGCTCGCGCACAGTCGATCGCTCGTCAGGGGTAACTTCCGGTCCGAGCTGTTCGAGCACTTTACCGCGATAATTATCGGCCGCAGCCTCGGGATCGATGTTCATCGCCGAAAGTCCGGGCGCGTTTGGCACCGGGGTAGGGCGATCGGTCAAAGAGACCTCGAGCATCTCGTCGAGGTTCGACGCAGGGTCGGTGCTGACGATCAGGACACGCAGTCCGCGGTCGGCGAGGCTAACGGCCGTAGCGCACGCAAGAGAGGTCTTGCCGACTCCGCCCTTGCCAGTGAAGAACAGAAATCGAGTTGGGGCGGCCAGCGCGCGAAAGTGGGGCAACATAGGGTGTCCTGCGGTCACAGAGGTCACGCGGCATTTGCCGATCGGTCCAGATGCCGCGCAAGCATCGCGTTGGAGGTCATTCATCAGCCTGACGCTTCTGGCGTGCCGGAGATCGGCACACGCCCAGGCAGCTCATGCCTTTTCCTCGAAGGCAGGCTCAATTCATCGATTCAAGCGCAAGCGCGATCCCTTGGCCGCCGCCGATGCAGAGAGTGACGACGCCCTTCTTGATGCCGTCCCGTTTCATCGAATGCAGCAATCGAGTGGTCAGCACCGCGCCGGTGGCTCCAATCGGGTGACCATGCGCGATCGCACCGCCTTCCACATTGACGATGCTTGCGTCGAGACCCAGGTCCTTCGCAACCGCAATTGCGATCGCCGCGAAGGCTTCGTTGATCTCGATGCGCTGGACATCCGATACCTTCCAGCCCGCCCGTTCGAGTGCCTGCTTGACTGCCGGCACCGGCCCCAACCCGAACATGCCTGGTTCGACGGCGCCTATCCCGTAGGCGACCAGACGCGCCATCGGCAGCAGGCCCTTCTTGTCGGCCCAGGCGCGATCGGCCACGATCATCGCCGACGCGCCGGTATTGAGCCCGGGCGCGTTGCCGGCCGTAATGGTGCCGTCTTTACGGAAGGCCGGCTTCAGCTTGCCGAGGCTTTCCATCGTGGTATCGGGCCGGTTGTGCTCATCCTTGTCGAAAGGAGTTGGACCCTTGCGGGAGGCAATTTCGACTGCAGCGATTTCCGCGGCGAACTTGCCGGCAGCCTGAGCCGCGGAGAATCGCTTTTGCGAGCGTTCGGCCCAACGGTCTTGCTCTTCGCGGGTGATCTGGTGCGAGGCTGCGAGATCCTCGGTATGCCATCCGGAATGTTGCCCGGAGAAGGCGTCATTCAGACCGTCCATCAGCATCGCATCGAAGATCTTCGCATCGCCCATGCGATAGCCCCAGCGCCCGGAACCCATGAGATACGGCGCACGGTCCATGTTCTCCATCCCGCCGGCAACCGCGCTGTCGACGAACCCGAGCATCACCTCCTGGGCAGCACTGGCGATCGCCTGCGCACCCGAGCCACAGACCCGGTTGACCGTCAGTGCCGGAACAGCGACGGGAACGCCGCCATTGATGGCCGCTTGCCGGGCCGGATTCATCTTGTTGCCGGCCTGGATCACGTTGCCCATGACGACAGTGCCGACATCGCCGGGCGACAGCTTCGCGCGCTCCAGCGTCGCACGGATCGCCACGGCGCCGAGATCGACAGCCGGCAAATCCTTCAGCGTGCCGCCATACGTGCCGACGGCGGTGCGCACGGGCGAACAGATCACGACTTCCTTGTTGGCCATTGGTCATCTCTCGCTTGGCTGCATCGCTCTGCGACGGGATATCTTGCGCAATGTATGAACAACCGGCCGAGGCTCTGTTGAGATGGATCAACGGAGCGGAGGAACCAAGTCTGGATCAAGGGTTCGATCTCGGCCTCAGGCGCTGTGGAATGTCCCGAAGCTCTCGGCTGTTGGCCGCAGGCGCCATCGAGCGATCGTGCTCAAACGCGACCTTCTGAGCGCATGGCGAATGCGACAATTGTTGGGAGCAGGCCTGCTCTGCACCCGCGCGCCGGACAACAGCTCGGCCCGTCTACGGCGACGGAAGGGCGGAGCGCCCATGATGACATCATGCCGGTGTTTTGCCCGACGAGTCAAAATGAATTCGTAAAATCCGCATAGTCTCGCGGCGGTGGCTAACCCATTGATTCAGTTGCCCCCGCCTACTGTGCATGGGGTTGTTTTCGCACTTTTGTGTCGGCGCGGGCTTCGCAGGCAGCGCTCGCGCCGTCATCCCGCCCTGGCGATACGCTCGTCCGCCGATCCCGACCGCAGGTTCTGGAAGAACTTCTCCACCTCGCGAGACAACGTGTCCGCCGTCGCCGTCAGGCTGCTTGCCGCCGTCAGCACCGAGGATGCCGCTGCATCGGTCTCGCCGATGGCATCGCGCAGCGAGGTGATGTTGGCGACCAGGGTCTCGTTGCCCTGGGCGGCCGATTGCGCGTTGGAGGAGATCTCGCGGGTGGCGGCGTCCTGCTGGCCGATGGCGCCGGCGATCGCCGCGGTGACCTCGTTGATCTCGCGCACCGCGCCGCCGATCTCGCGCACGGCATCGACCGCGTTGCGGGTGGAGGCCTGGATCATCGAGACGTTCTCGCCGATCTCGGCGGTGGCCTTGGCGGTCTGGCCCGCGAGCGCCTTCACCTCGTGGGCGACGACGGCAAAGCCGCGGCCGGCATCGCCGGCGCGGGCTGCTTCGATCGTGGCGTTGAGCGCGAGCAGATTGGTCTGCTCGGCGATCGCCTGGATCAAATTGAGCACGCCGTCGATGCGTTGCGTGGCTGCGGCGAGGCTCTCGATCTCGGAGATCGACTTCTCGGTGCGCTGGCCGGTCTGCTCGACCGCCCCGGCGCTCTGCCGCACCTGGCGGCCGATCTCCACCACCGAGGCCGACAGCTCTTCGGCCGCGCCCGCCACTGCCGTGACGTTGTGCGAAGCCTGCTCGGTGGCGTTCGCCGCGGTGCCGGCGCGGCTGCTCGCATCCGCAGTGACACGGGTGATGGTCTGCGCGGTCTCGCGCATGACCGAGGCGTTGTCGCTGAGGCCGCGCATGATCGCGCCGATCGCCTCGCGAAATTGCTCGACGGATCGTTCGATGTGGCGGGCGCGCTCCTCGCGCGCGGCGGCGTCGTGCGAGACCTGCGAGGCGAGGTTGCGGTTGCGGCCCATGGCGTCCTGGAACACCTGGATTGCGCGGGCCAGTGCGCCGATCTCGTCGCCGCGGTCGGAGTGCGGCACCACGACATTTTCGGCGCCGTCGGCGACCTGCTTGATGGTGGCGGTGATCGAGGCCAGCGGCCGGGCGATCGAGCGGGCGATGATGACGATGCCGATGACGACGAGGACCAGCGACATGCCGGCGAGGCAGGTCAGCACGAACGACAGCTCGCGATTGGTCTCGGTCTGCTGCGCGATCTGCCTGGCGCGCTCGGCATAGACCTTGGAGAGCGCTTCGAGATCCTTGTTCAGCGCCGATCGCACGGCGCGGTTGGCGTCGTTGTCGCCCCATTCGCGGCCCGCGGCCGCATTGATCTCGACGCCGCGGCGCACCAGCTCCTTGCGGAATTCGACGAACTGCTCGATGCGCTTCTTGAAAGTGGCGAACTGTTCGGCATCGTCGGCTCTGACGATGGTCTCCCAGCGCTTCACGACGTCGAGGATCTGCGCGTTGAACTTGAGCAGCCCGTCGCCGTATTTCTTCACCACGGCCGGCTCGGACGACATGTAGACGCCGCGCGATTCCATCACCACCGCATAGACCAGCGAGTTGACCCGCTCGACGTTCAGCGCGGCGGCATTCGCCGTCTCGATCGCGCTGGCGAGGTCGGCGCTGCGGCGGCTGTTGTAGTTGGACAGCATCGCCATCGCGGCCGTGAGCACCGCGAACAGTGCGAAGATCGCATAGAGCCTGGCGGCAAGCGTGAAACGGCCTGCCAGCCTGGTGGCATTCCCAGATCGGTCGGATGTCATGGTGTTCAGGGGCCCGGAATGGCCGGAAGCGGCCGGTGAGCAGAATCGTATGGAATTGATGCAAAACTTTGCAGGAGGAAGGTGGATGCGGCGTTAACGCCGAAGGCTTGGGACGAGCGCTGCACAGCCGGAGAAAAATACGATGGTTTTCAGCTGGTTAGTGGCGCGTCATGGGGCTCCGGCCCATCGTCTCCCCGGGCTCGAACGGGATGCCCCGAGCATCGGCGTGCGGGCCGGCCGCCAAAGCGGGCAATCTCTGGCGCCGGGACCGCCTTCATCGTCGACTTGGCCTCGGCCATTGGCCGACGAACCCGGTGAGACCCTTGGTCTATCGCCACACCCTCGACGCCACGAGCTGCACGTTTCCCGACCTGAGCGACCTGCTTGCCGGCGTGCTGCGGCGACCGGCGGGGCGGGTCGTCGCTGGGGACGTGATGTTTTTTGAGGCGGGGCAGGGCTCGCTCGCCGCTGGCTGAGCTACCGGTCGACGTCCTCCACGACGCGCCCTATGTCCGCGACGTCGTCAGCTTGCGCCTCGCGCCGGAGTGCAGGCCTGCTGCCGGATTTTGCCGCGCGCCTGATCGCGTGAGGCGATGTAAGGTGCGAACGTCCCTCCGAGGAAACCATCTGCGCTTCCCGGAATTATGCTTATGCCACAATATTGAGAAATTCCGCCGCCAGCATTACGTTGTGTGTCTGGCGCGCAATTTCCGCACCATCGGTCGAGTGTGGCGGGGGAGCTTTGATGCGAGCTGAAAGCAATGGAACGTCCCGGCGGATACTGTGTGTGTTTCCGCGCTACACTTCGTCCTTCGGTACGTTCGAGCATGCCTATCCCCTGACCGATGGCGTCCGTGCCTTCATGCCGCCGCAGGGGCTGTTGCTGATCTCCGCCTATCTGCCGCAGGATTGGCAGGTCAAATTCGTCGACGAGAATCTGCGCCGTACGACGAAGGAGGAGTTCGAATGGGCGGAAGCCGTCTTCGTCAGCGGCATGCACATTCAGCGCCAGCAGATGAACGACATCTGCCGCCGCGCCCATGAATTCGATCTGCCGGTCGCGCTCGGCGGACCTTCAGTCAGCGCCTGCCCCGACTATTATCCGGCCTTCGACTATCTCCATGTCGGCGAACTCGGCGACGCCACCAACCAGCTGATCGAGATCCTGTCGCGCGACACGTCGCGCCCGGAGGCGCAGGTGGTGCTGACCACCAGCGATCGCCTGCCGATGACGGAGTTTCCGATCCCGGCCTACGAGCTCGCCGACGTGAAGAAATACTTTCTCGGCAGCATCCAGTATTCCAGCGGCTGTCCCTACCAGTGCGAGTTCTGCGACATCCCCGGCCTGTACGGCCGTAACCCGCGCATCAAGACGCCGCAGCAGATCATCGCCGAGCTCGATCGCCTGCGCGAATGCGGCATGACCGACACGGTCTATTTCGTCGACGACAATTTCATCGGCAATCGCAAGGCGGCGCTCGACCTGTTGCCCCACCTGATCGAATGGCAGAAGAAGACCGGCTACGTGGTGCGGCTCGCCTGCGAGGCGACGCTCAACATCGCCAAGAGGCCCGAGATCCTCGAGAAGATGCGCGAAGCCTATTTCGTCACCATCTTCTGCGGCATCGAGACGCCTGACCCAGACGCGCTGAAGGCGATGCAGAAGGACCACAACATGATGGTCCCGATCCTGGAGGGCGTGCGCACCATCAACTCCTACGGCATGGAGGTCGTGTCCGGCATCATCATGGGGCTCGACACCGACAAGCCGAACACCGCGGAGGCGTTGCTCGCCTTCGTCGAGGAATCGCGCATTCCGTTGCTCACGATCAACCTGCTCCAGGCGCTGCCGAAGACGCCGCTGTGGGACCGGCTGGAACGCGAGGGACGCCTGGTCCACGACGACGGCCGCGATTCCAACGTCGATTTCCTGTTGCCCTATGACGAGGTCGTCACGTCCTGGAAGCACGCCATGGCAGTCGCTTACGCGCCCGAGAAGGTTTATGCGCGCTACCAGCATCAATGCGACCACGTCTATGTGAAGCGCCTCAAGATGCCGGTGCCGGACGAGATGAAGACCTGGCCGAACATCCGCCGCGGCCTCGTCATGCTGCGCAACATCTTCTGGAAGGTCGGCGTGCTCGGCGACTACAGGCGCGTGTTCTGGAAGTTCGCGCTGGGGCGCATCAAGCGCGGTGACATCGAGGGCCTGATCGGCTGCACGCTGATCGCGCACCACCTCATCACCTTTGCGCGCGCGGCCTCCAGCGGCAAGCAGAACGCCTCGAACTATTCGATCCGCCTGCGCGAGGCTGCGGTCCCCGCCGAATGACGGGCCACGTCTGATCCGGCTGCGCCGCGCCGTTCCACGCTCGATCGGCGTGTATTGACGCCAGCGCACGGCTGCTTCAAGGCCGCCTGGCTGGTCCGCGAGGGTCTGGCCCGGCAGGTTAGCGGCGCGGCGATGAAGGTTGAGAGCGCGGACCGCGCGTCACGTCGAATTGGCACATTTTCCCCGGGATGACCGGCATCCCCGCCCAGATCGCCGCTTTCTTGATCGATTCGGCCCCGCTTCGCCGGCTTGCGAAAAGACCTGTTGACCTGCTAAACCCCCTCGCGGCGAATTTCCGCGCATTTTCAAAGGGCAAGCCTCCCATTGGTATGGCGTTTTCAAGCCGCTCGCGGAGCGCAATAAGCTCTCAAGACTGAGCCGATTTAGGAACTGGACAAGGCATGCTCGAAAAGCACAGCGAGAATGAGGTTCATGTCGACAAGCTCGAGCAGGGACCTACGTCCTCGATCGCCTTCGGGCTGGAGCGGCTCGGGCTGATCGCCGTCCGGGCGCCGATCGTCTCCTGCATCGTCCTGCTCGCCCTGATCGTCGGCGCGGTGTTCGGCATCTACCGCATCAAGATCGACGATTCGCTGTCGCAGCTGTTCCGCTCCGACACCCGCGAATTCCGCCAGTACGAAGAGGTGACGAAGAAATTCCCCGCGGAGGAGTTCGACGTCCTCGTCGTGGTCGAGGGCAAGACCCTGCTGGCGCGGAACAACCTGGAGAAGTTGCGCGACTTCGTTACCGACCTGCAACTGGTCGAAGGCACGCGCGGGCTGGTCTCGCTGTTCTCGGCGCGCCAGGCGCCGGCGCCGGGCAAGCTGCCTGCGGCCCTGTTCCCGGCCGAGCTGTCCGAGGGCGCGGCGTATGACAAGTTCATCGAGACCGTCAAGAACAACGAGATCATTCGCGGCAAGCTGTTGTCGGAGGACGGCACGCTGGCGCTGATCGTGCTGTCGCTCGATCCCGAAGTGGTCGGCTCCAACAAGCTGACCAAGACCGTCGGCGACATCCGCGCCCTGATGAAGGAGGATCTCGGCGACACCGGGCTCAACGTGCAGCTCTCCGGCGTGCCGGTGATGCAGCTCGAGATCCGCAACGCGGTCGAGCGCGACGGGCTGACCTACAACATCCTCGGCATCCTCGCCGGCTGCATCATCGCCATCATCTTCTTCCGCAAGATCTCGTTCATGGTTGCGGCGGCGTTCCCGCCGATGATCGCCATCCTGCTGGCGCTCGGCGCGCTCGGCTGGGCCAATTTCAATCTCAACATGTTCCTGAACGTGATGACGCCGCTCATCATGGTCATCAGCTTTTCGGACTCGATGCAGCTCACCTTCGCCGCGCGCGACCGGCTGATCGCAGGCCAGGACAAGTTCACCGCGTTCAAGAATGCAGTGCTGGTGGTGGGGCCGGCCTGCGTGCTGACGCACGGCACTGCCGGCATCTCCTTCATCGCTCTGCAATTCTCCGACTCCGACCTGATCCGCAAGTTTGGCGAGGCGGGCCTCGCCGCCACCATCATCGCGCTGGTCGCGGTGCTGTCGCTGGTGCCGGTGTTCGGCGTGCTGCTCGTGCGCAACGAGAAGGTGTTCGCCGTCAAGTTCCAGAGCGCCGATGCCGGCGTCCAGGCCCTGCGCAATTTTTGCTACTGGATCGCGGTGCGCATGGTCGGCCGGCCCGGCCTGTTCAGCCTGATCGCGGTGCTGTTCGTCGGCGGCCTCGGCGTCATCTACGCCAATCTGGAGCCGCGCTACCGGCTCGCCGACCAGGTGCCGGACAAGCGCCAGGCGGTTGCCGCCAGTGACCGGCTCGACGCCAAGCTCACCGGCGCCAACCCCGTCAACGTGCTGATCGCATTCCCCAAGGGCGAATCGCTCTATTCGCCGGAGACGCTCCAGACGATCGCCGACGTGCATTCGACCGTGGAGAAGGCGGCCGGTGTCGGCAACGTCTGGTCGCTGGAGACGCTGCGCCGCTGGCTGGCCGAGAAGGCGGGCAGCGCCGACGTCGCGACGTTGAAGGAATATGTCAACGTCATCCCCGAGCATCTGGTGCGGCGGTTCATCGATGCCGAGCAGGATGCCGTCGTGGTCGCCGGCCGCGTGCCGGACAAGGATTCCAGCCAGCTCCTGCCGATCGTCGACAAGCTCGATTCCGAGCTCGATGCCGTCCGCAAGAAGCATCCCGGCTACGAGATCGCGGTGACGGGTCTTGCCGCCATCGCCGCGCGCAACTCGGCCAGCATGATCGAGAAGCTGAACCACGGCCTCACTATCGAATTCGCGCTGGTCGCGATCTTCATCGGCCTCGCGTTCCGCTCCTGGGTGGTGATGCTGGCCTGCATTCTGCCGGGCATCTTTCCGGTGGTGATGTCGGGCACGGTGCTGTGGGCGATGGGTGAGGGGCTGCAATTCGCCAGCGTCGTCGCGCTCACCGTCTCGTTCGGCCTGGGCTTGAGCGCGACCATCCACTTCCTCAACCGCTTGAGGCTCGAGAGCAAGCCGGGCGTCGGCTCAGCGCTCGCGGTCGAGCGGGCCACCGTGCTGGTTGGTCCGGCGCTGATCCTGACCACGGTGGTGCTGGCCTGCGGCCTCGTCGTCACCGTGTTCTCCGACCTGCCGTCGCTGCGACTGTTCGGCTGGCTCAGCGCCTTCTCGATGGTCATGGCCCTCGTCGCCGACCTCTTCATCCTGCGGCCGACGGCGATGTGGCTGATCAATCTGCACGGGAAGTTGCAGGGCTCTGACAAGCCCGCGATCTGAACGGCAGGGCTGCGAAGGCGGCCAGCGCTTTCAGGCCTCGATACGGACGATCCCGTACGGATTGAACTTGAAGTCGCCCTCGGCGTAGTCCTGCTCCCGCGACAGCGCGAGCTTGCGATCGCGCAGCGTCGCGTCGACGCCGCGCTCGGCCATTGCGTCCGCGATCTCGTCCATCAGCTTCGCCGCATTCCGGTCGCTGCCGCGCGCCTTCGCGACATAGATTTCCGGCAGTCCAACGAGGTGGAAGCCGACGCTTTCGTTGTAGGTGTCGCCGCCGAGCGGGCGCTTGGCGAAGGCGAGGCGGCATGCCTTGGCGACAGCGGGAGTCACGGCAAGGCCCTGGCCGGAGCTGGCGCCCTTGCGCGCCTGATCGGCGAGACTGCGCCATCGCGCGAGGCCATGAGCAACGCCCGCGCTCTCGCCCTTCACGGCGGTCGCGCCGGCCTCGATCATCTCCTCGACGATGCGCAAAGCGGCGGCCGAACAGGCGACCGTCTTCTGCTGCTCCATGGGCGGGCTCAGCACGTACAGGACCGCCTTGTGGTTGACCACGGCTGCTTCGTCCGCAGCGGACCATGCGTTCGGGAAGACCCGGTCCCAGCACACCCCGAACGATCGCTCCATGTGCGGATCGGGCTTGGCCTGCGAATAGGTGCGGTCGATCTCGAAGTTGAAATCGGCGATCGTCCTGGCCACCGCCTCCGGCGGATGCAGCAGGCTTTCGTCCTTGCCGAGAAAGCAGAGCACGTGACGCGGCCTCGCTGACGAGGGTTGCATGTTCGTCTCCCGCCGGACCCGCGGTTGATCGTTGGCGAAGGCGGGGCTGGCGGCGAAGAGCCCGATGGCCTTCAGCACATGTCTGCGAGTTGGGTCCATGTCCGCAACGATGTCAGCAAAAAGCCTCCGGGTCGCGAGAACCGGAGGCTGTATCCTTTCGAAGCGGGAAGGGCGTCAGCTCTTCGTCATCGTGATGTTGACGCCGCGGATCTCGCCCTTGGAGGAGATCTGCACGGTCTGCTTGGTGCCGTTGGTGCGGAGCGACAGATTGGCGGCAAAGCCGTTGGCTTCGACGAACACGTCGATCTGGCCGCCGCCTGCGGTGCCCTGGAGATTGCCGAAGATGTTGCGGCTCGCTTCGCTCCAGTTGCCGGAGATGCGGTCACCCTGGCTCGTCACGTCGCTGGTGAGGTTGAACTTGTAACTGTCGGACGCGCAGTTCAGCGCCTGCTTCAGGTTGAGGCCGCTGCCGGCGACCTTGTAGTCCGCCTTGCAGCGAATGCGCTCGGTGGAGCCGTCGGACAACGACACCGTGCCGGTGCCGGTCCACGCACCGTCGAAGCCGGCAAACGGTCCGGACGACTGAGCATGGCTCGCCGAAACTGAGAGGAGCAGCGCCCCGATGCCGGCCGCCGTGATTGCCAGTCCAGATCGCCCAAAGAATTTCATCGCAAATATCCCGTTTTGGAACGACGTTCGCTTACGATTAGAACGTCTCGCCACATCGAAAGTTTAGTGCTCCGAGCCAGTGTCAGGTTCAACGCCCGGCCGCCAGAGATGGCGGTTCACGACGCCTCGCGCCAGGTTTGAATCGTCAATTTACCATGTTTCGGCGTGTTTCCGGCGGGAAAGGCAGGGCGGATAGATGCAGCTCTGCAACAGGTATGCACTAAAACGCAGATATTCTGAATTATGACGTAGTATCAGAACCTTACGTCTGCGAATGAAAGCGCGGGGAAGACCTGATTCGGCGGGTGTGGCGCCAATTTGGCCGCATTTGCCAGTGCTTGTGCCTTCTCCGGGCCGCTCTCCCGCGGCGACTTGCCATCAGAACAATCCGTTCCGGTCGTCCGCCCTGTGCAGTCCGGGTCCGGTGCGATTCTGCCGTCAGAATGAAGGAAAACAATGCGTAATCTTCTCGTCGCTCTCACCCTGCTGTCGGCATCCCTTTCGACGGCGGCGTTCGCCCAGCAAGGGCGTGGCACGGACGCCGAGCAGAAGGCCTGCACGCGTGACGTGCAGAAGTTCTGCCGTCCCGTCATCGATCAGGGCGATTTCACCATCCTGGCCTGCCTCAAGGAGAACCGGGCCAAGATCTCGCAGGCCTGCGATCAGGTGCTGAAGAACCACAACCAATAAGCTCGGCCATTGGCCCCCAAAGGCGGATCCTGGAGCCGCCTTTGGGCCCGATCCGGAAGGGCAGCCATCGACAGACAGGATTGGTTTTGCGGCCGTATTCCCCTATATGGGGCCGCGGCGGCATCGCCGGGCATGAGCCCGCGCGAGTGAAAAAGCCTTCCAGTCCAAACGATTGTAGACCAGCCCTCGATGATCTCTGCGAGCGAATTGCGATCCGGCAAGGGTGACCACGACGAGAATTTTCCCGTCGCGTCCTGGATCATTCATCCGCGTCATCGCGCCCTGATCCTGGCCTACTACAATTTCGTCCGCACGGCCGACGACATCGCCGACCACGCGACGCTGCCGCCCGACCAGAAGCTCGCCTATCTCGATCTGCTGGAGGCGGAACTGCTCGGCAAGGGCGAGACCCAGGCGGAGGCCGTCACTCTGCGCCGTGCGCTGGCCGAGCGCGGCATGGCGCCGCGTCACGCGCTCGACGTGCTGGTCGCGTTCCGCATGGACGTGACCAAGCTGCGCTACGAGACCTGGGACGAGGTCATCCATTATTGCCGCTATTCGGCGATGCCGGTCGGCCGCTTCATGCTCGACGTACATGGCGAGAGCACCTCGACCTGGGCGGCATCGGACGCGCTCTGCGCGGCGCTTCAGATCAACAACCATCTCCAGGATTGCGGCAAGGATTTCCGCGAGCTCAACCGGGTCTATCTGCCGCGCGATGCGCTGGCAGCACACGGCGCCTCGGTCGAGCAGCTTGGCCTCGCCCAATCGCCGCCGGCAATGCTGGCCTGCCTTCAGGCGCTCGCCGCGCGCAACGAGGCGCTGCTCCACCAGAGCAAGTCGCTGAGCGCGGAGGTGAAGGATTTTCGTCTCGGCGTCGACATCTCGGTGATCCAGGCCTATGCCGATCGTATCGTGCGTCTGCTCAAGGTGCGCGATCCCCTGCGCGAGCGCGTGCATCTGAACAAGCTCGAGCTGCTCGCCTTCAGCATCGCCGGGATGATCGGCGAGGTCGGCCGCCGCGCGATCGGACGCAAGGCCATTTCCAGACCGGGGACTGCACATGACGCTTGAGGCGACCACGCCCGGCGCCAGTTACGGCTCGACCGCATCCGGCAGCTCGTTCTATGCCGCGATGCGCATCCTGCCGCGCGACCAGCGCGAAGCGATGTTCCAGATCTACAGCTTCTGCCGCCAGGTCGACGACATTGCCGATTCCGACGGGCCGCGCGAACAGCGGCTCGCCGCGCTTCAGGAATGGCGCAACGACATCGATGCGCTCTACCGGGGCAATCCGCCGCCGCGTCTGAAGGACTACGTCTCCTCGGTGAAGACCTTCGGGCTGAAACGCGAGGATTTTCTCGCGATCGTCGACGGCATGGAGATGGACGTGCCGCAGGACATTCGCGCCCCCGACATGGCGACGCTCGATCTCTATTGCGATCGTGTCGCCAGCGCCGTGGGACGCCTGTCGGTGCGGGTGTTCGGCATGCCCGAGGAAGACGGAATCCTGCTCGCGTACCATCTCGGCCGCGCGCTGCAGCTCACCAATATCCTGCGCGACCTCGACGAGGATGCCGGCCTCGGCCGGCTCTATCTGCCGCGGGAAGCGCTGCTGCATGCCGGCATCACCTCCAATGATCCGAACCGCGTGATCGCCGAGCGCGCGCTACCGAAGGTCTGCCTGCCGCTGGCGCAGCGCGCGAAATCTCATTTCGAGAAGTCGGACGAGATCATGAACCGCAACAAGCGCCGCGCGGTGCGCGCGCCGCGGATCATGTCGAAATATTACCACTCCATTCTGGATCTCCTGATCGCGCGCGGTTTCACCGCGCCGCGCGAGCCGGTGCGTGTGTCGAAGATCACGCGCATCCTGATCCTGCTCCGTTACGCTTTCATCTGATGCAAAAGACAGCTCACATCATCGGCGCTGGAATTTCCGGCCTCTCCGCCGCCGTGCGGCTCGCCAATGCCGGATTCAAGGTTGCCGTGCACGAGGCGACGCACCAGGCCGGCGGCCGCTGCCGGTCCTATTTCGACGGTGCCACCAACCTCACCATCGACAACGGGAATCATCTGCTGCTGTCGGGCAACAGCCATGCGCGCGCCTATGCCCGATCGATCGGCACCGAAGCGGGCCTCGTCGGTCCCGAGAGCGCGCAGTTTCCCTTCGTCGACATCAAGACCGGCCAGCGCTGGCAGATCGATCTCGGCGCCGGCCGGCTGCCGACCTGGGTGCTCGACGAGAGCCGCCGCGTTCCCGACACCGGCCTCACCGACTATCTCAAGCTGGCGCCGCTGATCTGGGCGTCGGAGGAGACGCTGGTCGGCAAGTCGATTCCCTGCGAGGGCGTGCTCTATCAGCGCCTGGTGCAGCCGCTGCTGCTGGCTGCGCTGAACGTCGATCCGCCCGAGGGTTCGGCCGGTCTCGCCGGCGCGATCGTGCGCGAGACGCTGCTCGCGGGCGGGCAGGCCTGCCGTCCCCTGATCGCGCGCGACGGCCTCAGCGCCGTTCTGATCGAGCCTGCGGTGAAATTCCTGCAGGAGCGGGGCCACTCGGTTCAGCTCGGCCATGAGCTGCGCTCGTTCGCGACCATCGACGGCAAGGTCGGCGCATTGAACTTCGGCGGCGAGGATGTGATCCAGATCGGCGAGGGCGATGTCGTCGTGATGGCGGTGCCGCCGCGTGCTGCCGCGAGCCTGCTGCCGGGCCTGAAGACGCCGACCGAATTCCGCGCCATCGTGAACGCGCATTTCCGTTTTGAGCCGCCGCCGGGCTCGGCTCCGATCCTCGGCGTGATCGGCGGCGTGGTGGAATGGCTGTTCGCGTTCCCGAACCGGCTTTCCGTCACCATCAGCAATGGCGACCGTCTGGTCGACATGCCGCGTGAGGAGCTCGCGCAGGCGATCTGGAACGACGTCTGCAAGGCCGCCGGCCTGTCCGGCGAGCTGCCGCCGCAATTGCCGCCCTGGCAGATCGTGCGCGAGCGCCGCGCCACCTTTGCCGCGACGCCGGCGCAGAATGCCCTGCGTCCGGGACCGGTCACGGCGCTGAAAAACCTGTTTCTCGCCGGCGACTGGACTGCTACGGGATTGCCTGCAACGATCGAGGGATCGGTCCGGTCCGGCGATCGCGCTGCCGATCTGGTGCTGGCCGCGCAGCGGCCCTGACGGGCAAATATCCCGGTCAATTTCAATCGACTATCGGAGCAATCGAGCGACATGGATTCCGTGAACGCGACCAGCCGCGAAGCCCTGGAATCGAAGAAATTGGAATCGAGCATTGCGTCGGCCACCGAGGGCGTCCTCGGCCTCCAGCAATCCGACGGTCATTGGGTGTTCGAGCTCGAGGCTGACGCCACGATCCCTGCAGAATACATTCTGCTTCGGCACCATCTCGCCGAACCGGTCGATACCGCGATCGAGGCCAGGATCGGCAACTATCTGCGCCGCATCCAGGGCGCCCATGGCGGCTGGCCGCTGGTCCATGACGGTGCGTTCGACATGAGCGCCAGCGTGAAAGCGTACTTCGCGCTGAAGATGATCGGCGACTCCGTCGATGCGCCGCACATGGTGCGTGCGCGCGAGGCGATCCGCTCGCGCGGTGGCGCGATACACAGCAACGTCTTCACCCGCTTCACGCTGGCGATGTTCGGCGTCCTGTCCTGGCGCGCGGTGCCGGTGCTGCCGATCGAGATCGTGCTGCTACCGTTCTGGTCGCCGTTCCACCTCAACAAGATCTCCTATTGGGCGCGCACCACCATGGTGCCGCTGATGGTGATCGCCGCGCTGAAACCGCGCGCGAAGAACCCGAAGGGCGTCGGCATCGACGAGCTGTTCCTGCAGGATCCGCGCTCGATCGGCATGACCGCGAAGGCGCCGCACCAGAGCATGGCGTGGTTCCTGCTATTCCGCTCGCTCGACGCGATCTTGCGCGTGATCGAGCCGATGTTTCCCAAGAGCCTGCGCAAGCGCGCCATCGACGCCGCGCTCGCCTTCACCGAGGAGCGGCTCAACGGCGAGGACGGCATGGGCGCGATCTACCCGCCGATGGCCAACATCGTCATGATGTACGACGCGCTCGGCAAGGATGAGAATTATCCGCCGCGGGCAACGACGCGCCGGGGTATCGACAAGCTGCTCGTGATCAACGGCGACGAGGCCTATTGCCAGCCCTGCGTCTCGCCGGTGTGGGACACGACGCTGACCGCCCACGCGCTGCTGGAAGCGGGCGGCGACAAGGCGGTGCCGGCGGCCAAGCAGGGACTCGACTGGCTGATCCCGAAGCAGGAGCTCGAGGTGAAGGGCGACTGGGCGGTGAAGCGGCCCGACGTGCGCCCCGGCGGCTGGGCCTTCCAGTACAACAACCCGCATTACCCCGATCTCGACGACACCGCCGTCGTGGTGATGTCGATGGACCGCATGCGCCGGGAGCACGGCGCGTCCGGTTACGACGCCGCGATCGCCCGCGGCCGGGAGTGGATCGAGGGGATGCAGAGCGACGACGGCGGCTGGGCCGCCTTCGACGTCAACAACCTCGAATATTACCTGAACAACATCCCGTTCTCCGACCACGGCGCGCTGCTCGACCCGCCGACCGAGGACGTCACGGCGCGCTGCATCTCGATGCTGGCCCAGCTCGGCGAGACCGAGGAGACCAGCAAGCACGTCGCCGCAGGGATCGCCTATTTGCGGAAGACCCAGCATCCGGAAGGGTCCTGGTACGGCCGCTGGGGCATGAACTTCATCTACGGAACCTGGTCGGTGCTCTGTGCCCTCAACATGGCCGGGGTCGATCACAAGGACCCCATGATCCGCAGGGCCGCGGCCTGGTTGACCTCGATCCAGAACGAGGATGGCGGCTGGGGCGAGGACGCCGTCAGCTACCGGCTGGACTACCGGGGATGGGAGGCTGCCCCCTCGACGGCCTCGCAAACGGCATGGGCCTTGCTTGCCCTGATGGCGGCAGGCGAGGTTGATCACCCGGCCGTCGCCCGCGGGGTGGAGTACCTGATTGCAACACAAAACAAAAAAGGACTGTGGGACGAGCAGCGGTACACCGCCACAGGCTTCCCCCGTGTATTCTACCTACGTTATCATGGTTACCCGAAGTTCTTCCCGCTGTGGGCATTGGCGCGGTATCGGAACTTGCGGAACACCAACAGCAGGGTGGTAGGGGTCGGAATGTGACTTTGGGGACGGGGGACTTTGTTACCGGGGCTCAAGCCATCGATTCCCGGCCGATATTGATTGTGACCGGACTCGTTCAGGAGGCCCGCATCGCGGCCGGGCCCGGAATGGCGGTCATCTGTTCATCCAGCAGCCCGACCCAGTTGCGGGCACTTCTGACCGTGGTCGATCCTGAGACGATTCGCGGCGTGATCTCGTTCGGCGTTGCCGGCGGGCTCGACCCGAGCTTGCGCTCCGGCGACGTCGTGCTGGCGACCGAGGTGCTGTCCGGGGATACCCGCTGGGCTGCCGGGCTGTCGCTTGGCGACGACCTGATCGAGCGGCTGACCTCGGGCCGCCGCCGCGTGGTGCGCGGCAGCCTCGCCGGCGCCGAAGAGGTGGTCACCGCGCGCTCCTGCAAGGCGGCACTGCATTCGGAGACCGGGGCATTCGCCGTCGACATGGAGAGCCACATCGCGGCTGCCTACGCCGCCGAGGCCGGCCTGCCGTTCGCCGCGGTCCGCGTCATCAGCGACCCCGCCCATCGCGCGCTGCCGGCGCTCGCCCGCGCCGCCATCAAGCCGAACGGCCAGATCGACCTGCCGGCCGTCCTGCGCGGCATCGTGCGCAATCCGACGACGCTGCATGCGCTGGTCTCGACCGGCATCGATTTCAACCGCGCGCTGCGATCCTTGCGCGGCTGCCGGGACTTCCTGATCGGCACCGAGCTCGCGGGCGCCGAGGCGCTGGTGTCCGAGACTGCCTGAGCGGGTTCTTCGAGCGGATTTGGCAAAGGCCCGGTCGCTGATGGCAACCGGGCCTTTTCATTTGGACAGCGTAATTGTCGTCACGGGTGAGGTCGCCTTCACTCAATGCAATTTCGACGCCGTCACCCCGGCTTGCTTGCGAGCCCACCCGAGCCTATCTTACTTTCGTCTTACATCAGGAAGCTCGGGCCATGGCCGGCGCGAAAAAGCTCACCACCACCACCGTTTCCACCAAGGGACAGGTCATCCTGCCCAGCGCCATTCGTCAGCGGCGGGAATGGGGGGCGGGAACGCGGCTCACGGTCGAGGATACGCCGGAGGGCGTGCTCCTGAAGCCGGCGCCGGCTTTTGCCGAGACGCGGCCGAAGGACGTGTTCGGCGTCCTGGCCTACAAGGGCAAGCCGAAGACGCTGGACGAGATGGACGCAGCCGTGCTTGCCGAAGCCAGGCGGCGCCATGCTCGCGATTGATACCAATCTGATCGTCCGCTACCTGACCGGCGATCACGTCGCCCAATCCGCACGTGCTCGCGCCTTGATCGACGGCGAGAGCGTCTTCGCCGCCGTCACGGTGCTGCTCGAAGTCGAGTGGGTGCTGCGAAGCGCGTACGGTTATCAGGCCGCTGACATCGTGCACGCGCTTCGCGTCTTCGCGGGGCTTCCGACCGTCACGGTCGAAGACGGCGCGATGGTTGCGGCGGCACTCGACCTCGCCGAGACGGGAATGGATTTCGCCGACGCGCTGCACCTGACGAGATCCGGACATTGCGAGGCCTTCCTCACCTTCGATCGCAAGCTCATCAAGGCGGCGAAGGCGGCGGGTCGGGCGGGGGTGCGCGAAGCACGGTAGTCGTATGGCGAAATGTTGCCGCGGAACAAGTGCGATGGGTTTTCGCGAGGGGCTCAGTCTATCCTACGGGCTGACGAGATCTGGCCCTTTCTGTTTATCTTTGTAGAGCGACTTGCCTCGCCGCCAACGTGATTTCGTAGTGTTGCTTGAACGCTTGCGAAGCCCATCTCTTCCCGAGCACGTTCTTTCTGAAAGCAAAAATGAGCGCACCCGAGATGAAGCCAATTGGGTTCCTTTGCTTGCTATTGATCTTTCTCTGTGGCGCCGTCCACGCAGGCGAGCAAAGATGCAGCGCGGCTCGTCTCCATGCAAATCTGGCGAAATCTGACGGCAAGTGGTGGTTAGTCGAGGAAGATCCTCTGCCACCTCAAAAGCGGATAACGGTGGGAACCGAATATCCGGCGTGCGTTGCACATTGCGAACGCCCATTCCAGCCCATTCGGCGGCTCTCGATTGATGGCGTTAAGATTTGGGTGGCGCCCTTCGGCTCCGACTACATGCTGGCCAGGCTTCGTGTGGTGGGCAAGGAGCTCAGTCTCGATCGCATCACCTTCATGCTGCCGCTGCCCGCAATGTGGCAGAGTGTGATCATCCAAAGGTATGCGAAGCCAGGTGTCCGGTTCACCCTTTCGGCGCCGGACGGCGAGTGTGGGGCGGGCGCTTTAGTTCTGACAATTGACGGTACGGGAGCTGCCGAACCATTTTCAACCGAGCAGTGGCAATTCAAACGAACCAATGCGAATTGGTGGCGCTGAACTCCTGATCTCTCTATGGGCCCCGGAAGCTCAGCCTGCTCGCGACCCTCAGCCATGAAGTCCGGGCTGAAGCCGCGCGCGACGGCCTCACGAAGCGAGGCCCATGGTCTGGAGGCGTTCCGCCTCGGGCGCAGGATCACGGCGTCGCCTTCACGCGACACCTCGACTTCATCGACCGAGAAATGAAAGTCCTTCGGTAGCCTGACGGCCTGGGAGTTGCCGGATTTGAAGACCTTGGCGATCTCGGGCATTGGTGGGCCCCTTGTGTGTACAGTAAAGTATATACCCCCTCAGGTGTAAGTCTACGAGGCTGTCGCAGCAATTCGGGTGTCACCGTCAGAGGCCGACGCGGAAACGGTCGCCCGCGAAACTCTGAGGTTGCGCGTCGCCTCGTGAAGAGCTGCCGGCCACGCGCACTCAGCCCTTCACGATTTCCGCCCGCATCGCCTGCACGCGCTCGTTCAGGGCCGCCAGCTCGTTCTCGTTCATGCCCGAGCGCTCCAGCAACAACTCGCCCAGACATCCCGACCGCTCCAGCAACCCATGGCCGGCCGAGGTCATCGTCACCTCGACCTTGCGTTCGTCCTCCGTGCCCCGCCGGCGCTCGACCAGTCCGGCGGTCTCCAGCCGCTTGATCAAGGGCGTCACCGTGCTGGATTCGAGGTCCAGTCGCGTGGCGATGGCGCCCACGGTCATGGGACCGCCTTCGCCGAGCGTGCAGAGCACGAGGTATTGCGGGTAGGTCAGGCCCAGCTCGTCGAGCAAAGGCTTGTAGGCCCGCGTGATGGCCATGCTGGTCGCATAGAGCGTGAAGCAGATCTGGCGATCCAGGGGACGCGTTTTCGCAGCTGTCTTGGTCGGACTTCTCTTGGCCATAGCAGATCATAGCACAATAATTGATATCGCGATAACGAATTTTCTGGACAGCGGGGTCCGACTGGCCTAGACCTAATTTATATCGCGATATCATTTATTGCGATATCAAATGGAGAACGTCATGAGTCAGCCGAACCAAGCCACCCGCCGCAGCGCGATCACCGCGGGAATCGGCCTAGCCGCCGCCGCGTCCCTGGGCGCAACCGCCGATGCACAAGCCGCCAAGACCGCGAGCCCCCGCGCCGCGAGCGGCTTCGTGACCACGCGGGACGGCGTCCAGATCTTTTACAAGGATTGGGGTCCCAAGGACGGGCAGCCGATCGTCTTTCACCATGGCTGGCCGCTGAGCGCCGACGACTGGGATGCCCAGATGATGTTCTTCCTGTTGAAGGGTTTTCGCGTGATCGCCCACGACCGCCGCGGGCACGGCCGTTCGACGCAGACCGACAGCGGCAACGAGATGGATACATACGCCGCCGACGTCACCGCTCTGACCGACCACCTCGACCTGAAGAATGCCATTCACGTCGGCCACTCCACTGGTGGCGGCGAAGTGGCGCACTATGTCGCGCGCGCAAAGTCAGGCCGCGTTGCCAAGGCGGTTCTGATCGGCGCGGTGCCGCCGATCATGCTCAAGACGGCCGCCAATCCCGGTGGGCTTCCGCTCGAAGTCTTCGATGGCTTCCGCGCCGCGCTTCTTGCAAACCGCGCGCAGTTCTTCCGCGACGTTCCGTCGGGCCCGTTCTATGGATTCAACCGGTCGGGCGCCAAGGTCAGCCAGGGCCTCATCGACAATTGGTGGCGTCAAGGCATGATGGGCGGCGCCAAGGCGCATTACGATTGCATCAAGGCCTTCTCCGAGACCGACTTCACCGACGATCTCAAGAAGATCGATGTGCCGGTGCTGATCATGCACGGCGAGGACGACCAGATCGTCCCGATCGCCGACAGCGCCCAGCTCGCCATCAAGCTGGTCAAGCACGGCACGTTGAAGACCTATCCCGGCCTGCCGCATGGGATGGCGTCGACCAACCCCGACATCATCAACGCGGACCTGCTGGCCTTCTTCCGGGCCTGAGGTCTGTCGCCTCAAGC
Source organism: Bradyrhizobium sp. CCH5-F6 (assembly GCF_001556045.1). Lineage (GTDB taxonomy): Bacteria > Pseudomonadota > Alphaproteobacteria > Rhizobiales > Xanthobacteraceae > Bradyrhizobium. The sequence goes on along the minus strand of NZ_LSIC01000012.1, from coordinate 175,871 downwards.
ATCATCCGGAAAAGTGCGCAGCGGTTTTTCGAAAAGATCATGCTCAAACAACAACCTAAAGCGCGATGACGATTCATCCTAATCGCATCGCGCTTTCGGGGACGAGGGGAGGGAGCACCGCCCCCTCGTCATTCCGGGATGCGCGCGTCGGCACGCAGATCCGGAATCCATCGGGCCACAGGTCTTGACGCGCCAGGGATTCCGGGTTCGCGCTGCGCGCGCCCCGGAATGACGGTGGAGGGGTTACGCCAACAGCGCGCGAGGCGTCGGGCAAAACACCTTGATACCCGTCAATCCATCCCAGCGAAAATATTTCACTTTTCCGAATTTCGGATTTGTGGCATAGGCCATTCATCCCGGCCCCTGCCAGAGGGGCGCTTCGCGATCGTCACGAGATGCGGGCCGGGGTGCGGTGGACGCGGTAGCGCCGGCGCGGAAATGCGATGACAGGGACGGGCAGCCCGTTGAGTCATGCGCGACGCGGTACGACACGGCGCGGTCACAGCGGCCAGGCTGGACATCGGGGGTGAGCACACGCCAGCCCTTGACGCTTCCGGGTTGGCCGTCCGCGGACGGAGAAGTCGTGTGGTCCTGACGTCCGGTTGCTGGCGTCAAGTCTCGCGGTGATGCGTGGTGTCCGACCGGATGCGTGCATCGAACAAGCGGCGAGGCGACGGGGGCAATAGTGCATCGCTCCCCGGGGAGAGCACGAAGGACACCGTTAAAACCATCCGCGCAGGGAAGGCCGGGTGACCGGCAACACCTGTGATCCACCCCGTGTGCGTTTTCGATGCACGCGGATCCGCGGGTGCCAGCCGGCGCCCGGCCTTCCCTGCGCCCTTTGGTCTTTCGAGGGCGAAACGAACAGCAAAGCTCGGGCGAAAGCAGCCGCGAGAACGCGCAGGTGCGTCTGCGAGAAGAGAGCGCATGGAAGAACAAGCTCGTGCCGCATACGCCGTCATTGCGAGCGCAGCGAAGCAATCCAGAGTCCCACCGCGGAGCGATTCTGGATTGCTTCGCTACGCTCGCAATGACGCTGGGTCGGGCAGCGTGCCTCGAAGCCTCACGAGACTGCGCAAAGGAAAAGGCCCGGTCGCGTTCGAGGCCGGGCCTTTTCTCGTTCGTAACCGTGACTGGCGCTTACGCCGCGGTGGACGCCTTCTGCGCCGCCTTCTGCTTGGCAGCCTCGGCTTCGTCCTTGCGGATCTCCGACAGGCGCTTCTGCACTTCGGCCGAGAAGATGTACTGCGCCGGGCGCTGCTTCGACATGTCGATCTCGGGCGCCATCGGGCCCGTGGTCCGGATGCCGCGCAGCGATACCCACATCGCCTTCAGCGGGTTGTTCAGCGCAGCCGTTGCCGCCGTCGGCTCGTAGCCGCAATGGGCCATGCAGTCCGCGCACTTCTCGTAACGGCCGGTCCCATAGGAGTCCCAGTCGGTGGTCTCCATCAGCTCCTTGAAGGTCTTGGCGTAGCCTTCGCCGAGCAGGTAGCAGGGCTTCTGCCAGCCGAAGATGTTGCGCGCGGGCATGCCCCACGGCGTGCACTCGTATTCCTGGTTGCCGGCGAGGAAGTCGAGGAACAGGCCGGAATGCATGAAGTTCCACTTCTTGCCCTTGCCCATGGCGAAGACGTCGCGGAACAGCTTCTTGGTCTTGGTGCGGTTGAGGAAGTGCTCCTGGTCCGGGGCGCGCTCATAGGCGTAGCCCGGCGACATCGAGACGCCGACGCCGAGCTCGACGGTGAGGTCGAGGAATTTCGCGATCTCCTCGGCCGGATGGCCGTCGAAGATGGTGGCGTTGACGTTGACGGTGAAGCCGCGCGCCTTGGCCGCCTTGATCGCGGAGACGGCGCGGTCGAACACGCCCTTCTGCGACACCGCCTTGTCGTGGTGGTCGCGCAGGCCGTCGAGATGCACGGAGAAGAACAGATACGGCGAAGGCTCGAACAGATCGAGCTTCTTCTCCAGCAGCAGCGCATTGGTGCAGAGCGAGACGAACTTCTTGCGCGCGACGAGGCCGCGCACGATCTCGCCGATCTCCTTGTGGATCAGCGGCTCGCCGCCGGGAATGGCGACCATCGGGGCGCCGCACTCGTCGGCCGCGTCCCAGCACTCCTGCGCCGTCATGCGGCGATTGAGGATCGCGTCGGGGTAGTCGATCTTGCCGCAGCCGACGCAGGCGAGGTTGCAGCGAAACAGCGGCTCCAGCATCAGCACGAGCGGATAGCGTTTGCGGCCAAGCAGCTTCTGCTTGAGCAAATAGCCGCCGATACGCATTTCCTTGAAGAACGGGATGGCCATTACAGGTTTTCTTTCTGGGCTTTGAATTCGGGTGGGTCAGCTCGCAGCCAGTTGGGCCGGAAGCCGGAATTCGATGTTTTCCTCGCGGCCCGGCAACACCGAGACCTTCACCGGTCCGATCCGCCGCATCGCTTCGATCACGTCATCCACGAGTACCTCGGGCGCCGAAGCGCCGGCCGTGACGCCGACGGTCCTGGCATCCTTCAACCATTCCGGATTGAGCTCGCTGCCGTCGGCAATCAAATAACTCGCGACGCCGGCCTCAGTGCCGATTTCGCGAAGCCGGTTCGAATTCGAGCTGTTGGCGGCGCCCACCACCAGGATCACGTCGACCAGCTTGCTCAAGTCCCTTACAGCAGATTGGCGGTTCTGTGTCGCATAGCAGATATCCCGGATATCCGGGCCTTGAATGTCTGTAAAGCGGGCCTGGAGGGCCGCGATGATGTCCCTGGTGTCGTCGACCGACAGGGTGGTCTGGGTGATGTAGGCCACTGGCGTATCCGCCGGCAATGTGAGCGCCTTGACCTCCTCAACGCTCTGGACGAGCTGCACCGGCCCCGGAACCTGGCCCATCGTGCCCTCGACCTCGGGGTGGCCGGCATGGCCGATCAGGATCAGCGTCCGCCCCTTGCCGATGTAGCGCTTCCCCTGATTGTGAACTTTCGTGACCAGCGGGCAGGTGGCATTGAGCACCGGAAGGTCGCGGGCGGCGGCCTCTTCCTCGACGCTGCGGGCAACGCCATGGGCGCTGAAGACCGTCACGGCCTTCGGTGGAACCTCGGAAAGCTCCTCGACGAAGATCGCGCCCTTGCTCTTCAGGCTCTCGACGACGTGTTTGTTGTGCACGATCTCATGGCGCACGTAGACGGGCGGGCCGTATTTCTCCAGCGCCCGTTCCACGATTTCGATCGCACGCACCACACCCGCGCAGAAGCCGCGCGGTTGCGCAAGATAAACTTCCATCGGACGCCCATCACGCAAGTTGCACCAATCCGCTTTCGTAAGTCCCCGGCGGCACCCCGATACTGACCAATGAGTTGCAATATCCGCACCATTGGTTCGCCTATACGGTAGCCTACCACCCTTGTGGGCTCGCGCGCATGGAGGCGCAGCACTTTGTGTCAAAAAATCGGCAGCAAGGAAAGGTCGGAACACTCATCGTCAGCCTTGATGGTATTATAGTAAGTCAAGCCTTGTGCCCAATGCGCGACCTTCGTGCATCGTCCTTCGTCACTTTCCCGCCTCAACTCTCCGGCTATACCCACCGCCCCGCATGATTTTAGCCACGGTCTCCCGCCGTTTACCTCGAACCTCGTGGCGGCGAGAACCACTCAAAACAGCAATAGGTTTCGCCCGGGAACTCCGATAAACAGCGGGCGTTTCCGGCAAGCTGTTTAACTGCAGAAAGAAAAGAAGTGCTGCAAAGCGTAGTCGTTGCCATTGTCAGGGCCTGCACCCGGTTTGCCTCCCTCGTCGTCCTTCTCGGGCTCTTGCTGTCGGTGGGAGCGGGCTATTACGCCGCGCGCCACTTCGCCATCAACACCGACATCAATTCGCTGATTTCCCAGAATCTCGACTGGCGCAAGCGCGACCAGCAATTCGACAAGGCGTTCGATCAGAACGAAACGATCCTCGCTGTGATCGAGGCCAAGACGCCGGAAATGGCGAGCGCAGCGGCAAACGCGCTCTATGCCAGGCTGAAGGACGACAAGACCAACTTCCTGTCGATGCAGCAACTCGGCAGCGGCGATTTCTTCGAGAGGAACGGATTGCTGTTCCTGCCGACGGAGGAAGTCGGCAAGATCACCGGCCAGTTCGAAGCCGCCGCGCCCCTGATCGAGATCATGGCGGGCGACCCCTCGATTCGGGGACTCACCGGCGCGCTGGAGACGGGACTTGCCGGCGTCAAGCGCGGCCAGGTCAAGCTCGACAACACCGAGCGTCCGTTCAACCTGATCGCGCAGACGGTCGAGACCGTGCTCAACAAGGGCAATGCGAGCTTCTCCTGGCGCGAACTGGTCAGCGACGAGCCGCTGAAGGATTCGGACAAGCGCACCTTCATCGAGTTCAAGCCGATCCTCGACTACAACGCGTTGGAGCCCGGCAAGGATGCCACCGACGCGATCCGCAAGGCCGCGGCCGAGCTCGATTTTCCCACCAAATACCAGGCGCGGGTGCGGCTCACCGGTCCGGTCCCGATCGCCAACGAGGAATACGCGACCGTCCAGGAAGGCGCCGTCGTCAACGGCGTCGGCACCGTCCTCGTCGTGCTGCTGATCCTGTGGCTGGCGCTGCATTCGGCGAAGATCATCTTCGCCGTGTTCGTCAATCTGTTCGTGGGCCTTGCGCTCACGACCGCGGCCGGCCTGATGATGGTCGGCTCGCTCAATCTGCTGTCGATCGCGTTCGCGGTGCTGTTCGTCGGCCTCGGCGTCGATTTCGGCATCCAGTACAGCGTCCGCTATCGCTCCGAGCGCTACAAGCACGATGACCTCGCGGGGGCGCTGGTGCTGGCTGCCAAGCGTTCGGCAGTGCCGCTGTCGCTGGCCGCAATGGCCACCGCGGCCGGCTTCCTCTGCTTCATGCCGACCGACTACAAGGGCATCTCGGAGCTCGGCCAGATCGCCGGTGTCGGCATGCTGGTGGCGTTCGTGTCCAGCATCACGGTGCTTCCCGCGCTGCTCAAGCTTCTGAACCCGCCCGGCGAGCCGGAGCCCGTCGGCTACGCCTTCCTGGCGCCGCTCGATCACTTCCTGGAGACGCACCGCGTGCTGATCGTCGGCGGCACGCTGCTGCTCGCGCTCGGCGGCCTCCCGCTGCTCTACTTCATGAAGTTCGACTTCAACCCGATGAACCTGCGCAACCCGAACGCCGAATCGATCGCGACCTTCCTCGATTTGCGCAAGGATCCCAACACCGGCGCCAACGCCATCAACGTGATGACCACGTCCGAGGAGCAGGCAAGACAGGTCGAGGCGAAGCTGGAGAAGGTGCCCGAGGTGTTGCGGGTGATGTCGCTCGACAGCTTCGTGCCGCAGGACCAGCCGCCGAAGCTGAAGCTGATCGCACAGGGCGCCAAGGTGTTGAACCCCGCGCTCAACCCCGATCAAATCGATGCGGCGCCGTCGGATCAGGAAAATGTCGAATCGTTGAAATCCTCGGCCGATAATCTCCGCCGGACGGCGGGCGATGCGAAGGGACCCGGCGCGATCGCCTCGCGCCGTCTTGCAGACGCGCTCGAAAAGCTCGCCAACGGCGACGAGGCGACGCGCAACAAGGCGCAGGACGTGTTCGTCACGCCAATGAAGATCGTGTTCGACCAGCTCAGGAAAGCCATGCAGGCCGAGCCGGTCACCCTGAAGTCACTGCCGCCCGATCTCGTCAGCGGCTGGAAGAGCAAGGACGGCATCATCCGCGTCGAGGCGTTGCCCAAGGGCGATCCCAACGACAACGACACGCTGCGCAAGTTCGCGGCGGCGGTGCTGGAGGCCGAGCCGACCGCCATCGGCGGACCGGTCTCGATCCTGAAATCCGGCGACACCGTGGTGAAGGCTTTCATCCACGCCGGCATCTATGCGCTGCTGGTGATCGGGCTCTTGCTATGGATCACGCTACGCCGGTTCGTCGACGTGCTGATGACGCTGGTGCCGCTTCTGGTTGCCGGCGCCGTCACGCTCGAGATCTGCGTGTTGATCGGCCTGCCGCTCAACTTCGCCAACATCGTTGCGCTGCCGCTGCTGCTCGGCGTCGGCGTCGCCTTCAAGATCTATTATGTCGTGGCCTGGCGCTCGGGCAGGACGAATCTGCTCCAGACCAGCCTGACACGGGCGATCTTCTTCAGTGCGCTGACGACGGCGACCGCGTTCGGCAGCCTATGGCTGTCGAGCCATCCCGGCACGTCCAGCATGGGCAAGCTGCTTGCACTCTCGCTGGTGACGACGCTCGCCGCCGTGTTGCTTTTCCAGCCGGCCCTAATGGGCAAACCCCGCAATCTCGGGGAGTAGGCAGATGTCGCCGACCGGGTCAGCGGCGCTCTTCTGACCGGGCTTGGCGGCGGCTGCGGCCTTCGGAGCTGCCGGCGCAGCCGCGGTGGCGGATGTCACGGCCTGGGCCGCTTGGGCTCCCTGGGCCTTGGGCGCTGCGCCGCCGGATTTCGGCGCGCCCTTGGCCATGGCGTTGGCAGGACTCAAGGGGATCGGCGGGCCGACCCGGGTCCAGGTTTCGCCGCCGCAGAGGAAGCCCATCACGCAGCCCTTGATTTCGAGCTGATCGGTCCCGGCCGGCGTGATGGTCGCGCTGTAGAGCTGGCCGTCCTTGGCGTTGTAGACCTGTCCCTCCCACTGATCGACGCCGGGCTTCTTCTTCATGTCGATCAGGGTCGCCATGCCCAGCGTCGGCCTGGTCTTTTTCGAGGCATCCGGATTATTCTCGTCGCGCCCACCGGGCTGCTTTTCCCAGGAGACCGCGCCCCACATGCTGCCATAGCATTGGGCGACACGAATGTTGGCTACGCCGTCGGCGACTCGCCAGTCGCCGGTCGGGTCTGCAGCGAGCGCGGGTGTCAGGCAGGTGTAACCGCCAGCCAGTATTAGTCCGGTGTAAAGGGCCAAACGCATGATGGTTCCTTGGCAGTGCAACATGATCTAAAAGCTGTGCTTGCGAAGATGGTCCGAAAAAGGGCAAAAGGCCGCACAGACCGTTTTCCGTAACGGTCCGTTTTCAGTTGACGAGACGGCCCTCAAGCGAAGTATGTAGCGGATGCACAGCCCAAATCCAGACATGTCTCAGCTATTCGCGGACCGTCAGGCCCAGCGCAGCACCCTGCATAACCGGTATTTGAACGAGCAGTTCGTTCGGGTTCTCAAGACCATCGGCTACGATGTCGGCTTCCAGAAGGGGCAGGGGCAGTACCTCTACGATCGCGAGGGCGCGCGCTATCTCGACCTGTTGTCCGGCTTCGGCGTGTTCGCGATCGGGCGTAATCATCCTGTCATGCGCGAGGCGCTCAAGAGCGTGCTCGATGCCGATCTGCCCAACCTCGTCCAGTTCGACGTGTCGACGCTCGCCGGCGTGCTGGCCGAACGGCTGCTGAAATACGTTCCCTATCTCGACAAGGCCTTCTTCGCCAATTCCGGCGCCGAATGCGTCGAAGCCGCGATCAAGTTCGCGCGCGGCGCCACAGGCCGCCCCGGCATCGTCTATTGCGCCCATGGCTATCACGGCCTGACCTACGGCGCGCTATCGCTGACCGGTGACTCGAATTTCCGCACCGGCTTCGAGCCGCTGCTGCCGGGCTGCACCTCGATCCCGTTCAACGATCTGGCCGCGCTGGAAAAGGCGTTGGCCTCACGCGAGGTCGCCGCCTTCGTCGTCGAGCCGATCCAGGGCAAGGGCGTCAACATGCCCACCGACGACTTCCTGCCTGGCGCGGCCGCGCTCTGCAAGAAGTACGGCACGCTGTTCGTCGCCGACGAGATCCAGACCGGCATGGGCCGCACCGGCCGCTTCCTCGCCGTCGAGCACTGGAACGTCGAGCCCGACATGGTGCTGCTGTCGAAGTCGCTGTCGGGCGGCCACGTGCCGGTCGGCGCGGTGCTGACGCGCAAGGGCATCTTCGACAAGATCTTCAACCAGATGGACCGGGCGGTCGTGCACGGCTCCACCTTCTCCAAGAACGACCTCGCCATGGCCGCGGGCATCGCCACGCTCGACGTCATGGAGTCCGAGAAGCTGATCGAATCGGCCGCAAAGCGCGGTGCCGAGCTGCGCCTGGCGCTGACGCGCATGGTGCCCGGCTACGAGCTGATGAAGGAAGTGCGCGGCAAGGGCCTGATGATCGGCGTCGAGTTCGGCCCGCCGAAATCGCTGCGCCTGCGCGCCTCCTGGAACGTGCTGGAGACCGCCAACAAGGGCCTGTTCTGCCAGCTCATCACCGTGCCGCTGTTCAAGGATCACAAGATCCTGACCCAGGTCGCCGGTCACGGCAGCCACACCATCAAGCTGCTGCCGCCGCTCACGATCACCGAGGAAGACTGCGGCTGGATCGAACGCGCCTTCGACGACGTCATCGCCGGCAGCCACAAGGTCCCCGGCGCGATCTGGTCGCTCGGCAAGACGCTGGTGGACAACGCGGTGCGAAGGTCGGCCTGACGAGAATAGTCCGCGACCAAAAAGAATCTTGGTTGCGTCTCGGTACCGCTCGGCAAGTCATGTGCTTCAATCGGCAAACACCGAATTGAACATCGCTGCCGCATCCCCGTCTTTGGCGAGTGCGAGGATCGCGCGCCGCCGCGTGCCATAGAGGAAGGGAATGTCGATCCAGTCCTTGCTCCTGATCAGACGCCGGTTCACCGACGCGTTTTGGGCGACGCCGGTCATGCCGATCAGGAAGTGCGTCGCATCAATTTTCACGGACAGCGCGTCGATCTGAGCGCCCTTGGCCTTCTCACTCGTTTTCAGCATCAGACCCATCACCTGGTGGATGCCGCCGCCGGCGAAGTCGAGCGGCGGTATGAAGTCGACCTGAACGGTGTGGCTCGCGGAAAGCGATGGATCGAAGTTGCGACGCAAGGTGATCGTCATCCGCATGTTCCGCTCCGGAATGACGACTTCGCCGCGTATGGTGATGTCGCCTCGCGGCGCCGAGGGGTCAGCGGTCTGTTCTGCTCGCCAAGTGACATGGCCTTCGAACTGGTCGCCCGCTCCGGATCCCTCCTCGTGGAGAACCGCCGGCCGCGCGACGTCTTGGCCGATCTCGGCCGCTGCCGGCGTGAGCATCGTCCAGGCAAGGGCTATGGCAAAGAACTGATTTCGTTTCATGGAGTTGCAATAGCAATGCGCCCGGGTCATTGCAACCGGAGGATGCAATCAATACCCCGCCGTCACCCCTCCACATTCGCTTTCATCGCCGCCTCGAACTCCTCCACGAGCTCGGCGAGCTCGTCGGCGCCGATATCGCTGACGGCCCCAGAAGTTGAGGCCGCGCTCGCCCCTCTGCGAGATGATGTGGTCGGCATTGTCGAATTCGGCGGGCTTCGACACATGCGTGCCGGAGTTCGTAACAGCTCTGGATTTGCCCCGGTTCAGCAGCGCGTCGCCAAAGCGCGTCGAAGACGCGTGAATGCGCTTCCATGCTGCGCCGCGTTCAGGGCACCAGCCCCTATTTCGCGAACTCCCGCACAGCTGCGACCACGGCCGCCGGCACTTCCTGAGCCACGCAATGGCCGGCGCCTTCGAAGACCTGCGTGCTGGCCCGCGGAATCAGCAACACGGCGCGTCGCGCCATCTCCTTGTAGATCGGCCCCGAATTCGCGGCTGTCGTGACGCACACCGGGCAGTCGATCTCGGTCAGCCAGGCAAACGGATTGCCGCGGACGTCGCCCACGTACACCTGCTCCATGGCCTCGTAGATCGGGCGCAGGATCGCCGATTCGATCTCGGGTGTGCAGCAGAGTCGGACGCGGCCATCGTCGAGTGGCACGAAGCCGTGGCGCACATAAGCGCGTAGTGAGGTCTCGGTCCAATCCGCAAAGGCCGGAGCGGCGCGATAGCGCTCGAACACGGCGTCGCCACTGTCGAACTCAGCGCGTCGGCGCAGCGTGCTCTCGACGCGGGACAAGGATTCCTCGCTCAATCCGCCGGAGCGCGCCTTGCGCGGGTCCATCACGGTCGGCTCCATCACGAAGAGACGGGTGAAGCGGCCGGGCAAGAGTTTCGCAGCGAGCAGGAGATCGGTCGCCCCCGCACTGTGGCCAATACCGTAGATGTCGCGGAGATCGAGCGCATCGATCACGTGGCAGACGTCCTGCGCATAGTCTAGGAAATGATAGGCGCCGGGCTTGTGGCTCGCGCCGTGGCCGCGGCGGTCGAGCGCATAGACCGTGTAGGTCGATGCAAGCTCGCGCGCGACCTCATCCCAGACATGGGCAACGAAGCCGGTGCCATGCAGGAGCAGCGCGGGCGGCCTGCCGCTCTCGCCCCATTGCAACATGGCGATCTGCGCGTCGGCCGGGCCGATATAGAAACGGTGCGGATTGATCATGGGAGCAGTGATGCGCGACGGGTTCGTTTACTTCGCGTCCTCCAGGATCATCGTGGCGCCCTTCTCCGCAATCATCGCCGTCGGCGTGTTGGTGTTGCCCGAGGTGATGGTCGGCATGATCGAGGCGTCGACGATGCGCAAGCCTCCGAGGCCGTAGAAGCGCAGACGCTCGTCGACCACCGCCATCGGATCGTTCGCCGTCCCCATCTTCGCGGTGCCGACGGGATGGAAGATGGTGGTGCCGATGTCGCCGGCGGCCTTTGCGAGCGAGGCGTCGTCGTCGCCGACGGAGGGCCCGGGCAGATATTCGCTGGGACGATACTTCGCGAGCGCCTTCTGCTGCATCAGGCGGCGCGTCGTACGGATCGCGTCGGCGGCGACCTGGCGGTCGTCGTCGGTCGACAGATAGTTCGGCGCGATGATCGGCTTTTCCTCCGGCGTCGCCGAACGGAGGCGCACGGTGCCGCGCGAGGTCGGCTGGAGATTGCAGGCACTCACCGTGATCGCGGGAAAGCGGTGCAGGGGATCGCCGAACTTGTCGAGCGACAGCGGCTGCACGTGGAACTGGATGTTGGCGCGTGCGCGCGTCGCATCCGAGCGCGTGAAGATGCCGAGCTGCGACGGCGCCATGGTCAGCGGCCCGCGCCGGCGGAAGGCGTAGTCGAGGCCCATCAGGCCGCGTCGGACCAGATTGTAATAGGTCTCGTTCAGCGTGCGCACGCCCTCGACCTTGTAGATCGCACGCTGCTGGAGATGGTCCTGGAGATTGCGTCCGACGCCGGGCTTGTCCATGACAATGTCGATGCCGAGCGGCGACAGCCAGTCGGCCGGGCCGATGCCGGTGCGATGCAGCACCTGCACCGAGCCGATCGAGCCGGCCGACAGGACCACCTCGCGCTTCGCCCGCGCCTCGATGATCTCGCCGTTCTGAATGAAGCGCACGCCGACGGCGCGGCCTTGTTCGATGATCAGGCGATCGACCAGCACATGCTTTTCGAGCCTGAGATTGGGGCGGTTCAGCGCAGGCTTGAGGAATCCGCGTGCCGACGACCAGCGCCTGCCGCGCTTCTGGTTGACGTGGAAATAGCTGGTGCCTTCGTTGTCGCCGGTGTTGAAATCCGGGATGCGCTTGATGCCCATCTCCTCGGCGGCGTCGCCGACGGCGTCGAGAACGGCCCACGACAGCCGTGGCGCCTCGATGCGCCAGCCGCCGCCGGCGCCGTGATGTTCGCTCGCGCCGAGGAAGTGATCCTCGAGGCGCTTGAACATCGGCAGCACGTCGTCATAGGCCCAGCCGGTCAGCCCGAGCTGGCGCCAATGATCGTAGTCGGCGGCCTGGCCGCGCATCGAGATCATGGCGTTGATCGCCGAGCAGCCGCCGATCACCTTGCCGCGGGGATAGGCCAGCGAACGGCCGTTCAGGCCGGGCTCGGCCTCGGTCTTGAACATCCAGTCCGACCGCGGATTGCCGATGGCGAAGAGATAGCCGACAGGGATGTGGAACCAGATCCAGTTGTCGTCGCCGCCGGCCTCGAGGATGAGGACGCGGTTTTTCGGGTCGGCCGAGAGTCGATTTGCGAGGATGCAGCCCGCCGTGCCGGCCCCGACAACGATGTAGTCAAACTCACCTTCGAGCCGCCTTGGCATTCTGCTTCCACCCGGATGGCATTTTGCGTTCCGTCTAATAGGCAGACGCAGCGGATCGGGACAAGTCCCGCCATGCTGGAGGGGCAGGGCCGGACCCCGATCCCCGGCGGTTGGGTGGACCGGCGCTTGCATGGTACAGTCCTGTATTTCCAATAATGCTCGAGACCCTCCATGCCCATCGTGAACCGCGTCGCCGACCTGCAACCCGATATTCAGGCTTGGCGCCGGGACATCCATCAGCATCCGGAGCTGCTATATGACGTCCACCGTACCGCGGCATTCGTGGCGGACCGGCTGCGGGAGTTCGGCTGCGATGAGGTCGTGACCGGTCTCGGCCAGACCGGCGTGGTCGGCGTCATCAAGGGCAACAAGCCCGCCGGCGACGGTCTCAAGGCGATCGGGATGCGTGCCGACATGGACGCTCTGCCCGTCGAGGAGCAGACCAACCTGCCTTACGCCTCCAAGACCCCGGGCAAGATGCACGCCTGCGGCCATGACGGCCACACCGCGATGCTGCTCGGGGCGGCGCGCTATCTCGCCGAGACCCGCAACTTCGCCGGTGACGCCGTCGTGATCTTCCAGCCGGCGGAGGAGGGCGGCGCTGGCGGTGCGGCCATGGTGAAGGACGGCCTGATGGAGCGCTTCGGCATCGAGCAGGTCTACGGCATGCACAACGGGCCCGGCATCCCGGTTGGCTCGTTCGCGATCCGGCCGGGTCCGATCATGGCGGCGACCGACGAGGTCGATATCCTGATCGAGGGCCTCGGCGGCCACGCCGCGCGTCCGCACAAATGCGTCGATTCCGTGCTGGTCGGTGCGCAGGTGATCACGGCACTGCAGTCGATCGTCGCGCGCAGCGTCGATCCACTTGAATCGGCCGTGATCTCGATCTGCGAATTCCACGCCGGCAACGCGCGCAACGTCATTCCGCAGACCGCGAATCTGAGAGGCACCATCCGCACGCTGTCGCCGGAGGTACGCAAGCTGGTCGAGAAGCGCGTGCGCGAGGTTGTGGCGGGCGTGGCGCAGATCACGGGTGCCAAGATCGACCTGCACTACAAGCGCAACTATCCGGTGGTGAACAACCACGCTGCGGAAACCGAGGTGGCGCGGCGCATCGCGGAGCAGGTCGCAGGCGAGGCCAATGTGCACGACATGGCACCGCTGATGGGCGGCGAGGATTTCGCCTACATGCTGGAAGCGCGGCCCGGCGCCTTCATCTTCTGCGGCAACGGCGACAGCGCCGGCCTGCATCACCCCGCCTACAATTTCAACGACGAGGCGATCGTCTACGGCACGTCCTACTGGGTCAAGCTGGTCGAGGAGCAGCTCGCGGCGTCGTAAAGGGCCGAGCTCGAGCACATGAAGGAGCCCGTGTGTTGTACGGGCTCTTTTTTCTTGAGAGATCGGATGGCCAACCAATGCGCGAAGCCATTTCCTGCCAGTTCAGGCAGCCCGTGCGGCCTTCTTCTGCAGGCCGGCGGCGATCTTCAGATCCTCGACAAAGCGCTGATACTCCAGCACCTTGGCTTCCGGATCCGGCAACCGCAGCAAATAGGACGGATGCACCGTGACGAGCGCTTTGCGGCCGTCGGGCAGGTCTATGAGCCGGCCGCGGTTCTTGCCGATCGGGGTGATCTTGCCGAACACGCTCTGCGCGGCGGTGGCGCCCATCGCCACGATGAGATCGGGCTGGATTGCCGCGACTTCCCGCTGATACCATTGCCTGCACGCCCGGATCTCGGGTGTGTTCGGCTTCTGGTGCAGGCGGATCTTCCCGCGCGGCACGAATTTGAAGTGCTTGACCGCGTTGGTGACATAGACCTTCTTGCGATCGACGCCGGCTTCCGCCAGCGCGCGGTCGAGCATCTGCCCCGCGGGGCCGACGAAGGGATGGCCGGCGAGGTCTTCCTTGTCGCCGGGCTGCTCACCGACCAGAATGATGTTGGCCGACTTCGGGCCTTCGCCGAACACGGTCTGCGTCGCGTCCTTGTAGAGATGGCAGGCGCGGCAATGCGCGGCCTCCTCGCGCAGCGCTTCGAGATCGTCGGCAGCAAGCTTGCGTTTCATAGGGGCCTCCGGCCGCTTCTGAGGCTTGTGCGGATCGGTTGCGGCGTTGGCGATCATGGCGCCGGTCATCCGTTCGGCATCCTCGATCAAGGGCTTAATGATCGAAGCCTCGGGCAGGTTCCTCCAATATTTCTTCGGCATCTCGGCCTGCATCGCCTTCACCTTGAGCCGGGCCGGATTGAAGATGCTGGCGTAGTAGCGCCGCCAGGTTTCCTCCAGCCGGTCTTCGCTCGGCGCTTCGCTCTTGCTCACGCCTGACGTGAACGACAGTGCGTGGCCATCCCAATGCGCGCAGAGGTCCGGCGTCAGGATCGACCAGGGCATGTCGGCGAAGCGTTTGGCGAAGAACGGCGCCGCAAGCTCGACGATGTGATGCTCCGGCTCGAACCAGGCGACGTAATGTGCCTCGCGTTCCCGGCCGATCTCGCGGAAGCGGACGAAGGCGTGCATCTTGTGCTCGTCGCGATAGACCGCCTTTGCCATGGCCGTGACTTGCGCGACGTCAGGATCGGTCGCGACCTCGATCAGATCGTGGTTGTCCTTCAGCCGAAACAGCAGGCGATAGAGGATCGCAAACCGCTGGGGATCGCGGTGGAGGATCGCGGCTTTGGCGAGCTCGACGAATTTCGCGGGTACGTTGAAGGTGCCGTCGTTCACCTCGAGGATCGGAGAGGGCGAGGGGGGCGCGAACAGCTCGGCTTCGCCGCCCTGCACGGCCCAGGTGACGTCGGCTGGTTTCACGTGATGAAGCACGAGCGTCCGCGCGGCTTTGCGCCAGCCATCGAAATCGGTTTCGCTGTCGAGCGTGATGTACTGCATCAGAAGCCAAATCCCAGTTGCGTTGCCTTCGGCTTGAACCGGTCGATCAGCCGCGCTTCGTCGAGGCGGTGCGGTGAGGGGCGGTGATCGCTGAGGACGATGAACGGCATCGCCTTGTTCCTGGGGACATGCAGCCGCGCGAGATCGGCGAGGCGGATCGTTGTCGTGCGCCGCGTCGCAATGATGCGTTCGACGGTCTTGGTGCCGAAGCCCGGTACGCGCAGCAATTCCTCGCGGCTGGCGCGGTTGACGTCGAGCGGGAAGCGGTCGCGATGGCGGAGCGCCCAGGCGAGCTTTGGATCGATATCGAGCGGCAGCATGGCGCTGTCGTCGACGATCTCGCCGACGTCGAAGCCGTAGAACCGCATCAGCCAGTCGGCCTGGTAGAGCCGGTGCTCGCGCAGCAAGGGCGGCTGTACCAAAGGCAAGGCTCGGCTCGCATCAGGGATCGGGCTGAAGGCGGAGTAGTAGACACGCCGGAGACGGTAGGCGCCGTAGAGATTGGCGCTGGTGTGGAGAATGGTCTGATCGGAGGCTGCGTCGGCGCCGACAATCATCTGCGTGCTTTGTCCGGCCGGCGCAAAGCGTTGCGGCTTGGCCTTAGTCTTTGCGCTGCGGCTGTCCTCGGCCTCATCCAGCTTCAGCCTGAGCCGGCCCATGGTGCGGCGGATCGCGCGCACGTCCTTCTCGGGTGCGAATTGCTGCAGGCTGGTCTCCTCAGGCATTTCGATATTGATGGAGAGACGGTCGGCATATTTGCCGGCCTCCGCGATCAGCGCATCGTCGGCCTCGGGAATGGTCTTCAGATGGATGTAGCCGCGGAAGTGATGCTCCTCGCGCAGTTTTCGCGCGACACTGACCACTTGCTCCATGGTGTAGTCGGGGCTGCGGATGATGCCGGAGGAGAGAAACAGGCCCTCGATGTAGTTGCGCCGGTAGAAGTCGAGCGTGAGCTTGACGACCTCGTCGATGGTGAAGCGGGCGCGCGGCACGTTGGAGGAGGCGCGGTTGACGCAATAGAGACAATCGTAATTGCAGGCATTGGTCAGCAGCACCTTGAGCAGTGAGATGCAGCGTCCGTCCGGCGCGTAGGAATGGCAGATGCCCATGCCGGGCGCGGTCGAGCCCATGCCCCTGCCGTCGCTGGAATCCCGCTTCTCGGTGCCGCTGGAAGCGCAGGACGCGTCGTATTTGGCTGCGTCCGCCAGGATTTCCAGCTTGCGTTGTACGTCCATATCGGAAACCCTTTGATTCAGCTCACGAATCCAAAAGCGCGGTAATTCGATTGACTCTCTGTGCGCCGTTAGCTTTATATTAGAACATATCATGAACAAATGAGCCAGCCGTTGGTTCTTCTTTTGAGAACCGCGGCAATCATCCCTGAAGGAGCGGCGAGCATGCAGAGCGCGATCAGCAAAAGTGGTCGCCGGTTTTGCGTCCGATCGCGCTCTTCTTTTTGAGAGGGCGCATGATCTTGTCGCCAAACCGCTCACACTTTGGCGGATCATGCGCCACCGCACGCATCAGCGCGCTTGCGACCTTGCGCGGCCAGATCGAGCGCATCGAGGCGGCGGAGGTCGTGCATCAGCAGGGTCGCGTCGCCCTCGGCCACAGTGAGGCTGACGGCGCGCTGAAAGGCGGGCTCGCGCGCGCGGCGATCCACGAGGTGTTTTGCGAAGGGCGTCAGGGCGCTGCCGCAACGGGCTTTGTCACCGGGCTTGCGGGCCGCGTGACGGCACGCAAGCCGCTGCTGTGGGTGCGGCAGGATTTTTCGGAATTCGAAACCGGCGCGCTGTCGATGAGCGGGCTATCCGAACTCGGGCTCGATCCGCGCCGCGTGGTGATGGTGCGTGCCGCCGATGTCGAGAGCGCATTGCGCACCTCGGCCGATGCGCTCGCCTGCGATGCGTTGGGCGCCGTGGTGCTCGAGCTCTGGGGCGAAACCAGGCAATTCGATCTCGTGGCGAGCCGCAAGCTGACGCTGGCCGCGCAAGGCTCCGGCGTTACCGGCCTCTTGCTGCGGATGGCCGCGCAGCCACTGCCGTCAACCGCGGAGACGCGATGGATGCTGCGTGCGGCGCATTCGCCGCCGGGCTCAGCATGGAGTGCCTGGGGCGCGCCGGTGTTCGACGCCGAGCTCTTGCGCAATCGTCATGGCCCCTGCGGCCGGTGGATCATGGAATGGAATTGTGATGAGTGCCAGTTCAGTGAGCCGTCGACGTATCCTCAGCCTGTGGCTGCCGCGCCTGCCCATCGACAGGATCCAGCGGTTTCTTGGCAGCGCCGGGCTGGGTAAAGCCAATCACGAGCCGAGCATCGTCGTCATCAAGGACAACAATGCGCTGGTGATCCATGCGCTGGACGAGGCCGCCGAGCGCCTCGGCCTGTATATCGGCCAACCCTTGGCCAATGCGCGGGCGATGTGTCCTGACCTGCGTGTGTTCGATGCCGATACCGTCGCCGATGCGAAGACGCTCAGCGATATCGCCGACTGGTGCGACCGTTTCACGCCGCTGGTGGCGCTCGATCCGCCGCTCGGGCTGTTCCTCGACATCACCGGCTGCGCGCATCTGTTCGGCGGCGAGGCGGCGCTGCTGAAGATGCTGGTCCGGGCGCTCGACCGGCAGGGCTTTGCCGTCAGCGCTGCGATCGCGAGCACCTCGGTCTGCGCCCGCACGCTGACACGGCAGGCCACGGGCACCATCGTGGCCGATGGCAGGGAGGCGGAGGCGATCAGCCGGCTTCCGGTCTCCGCGCTCGGGGCGGGCGAGGCCATCACCACCGGCTTGCGCCGCGCCGGTCTGAAGACCATCGGCGATGTCGCCTCACGCTCGCCGAGCGAAATCACGGCGCGGTTCGGCGCGCGGTTCTCCACGCTGCTCGCGCATGCGCTGGGACAGGGAGATGCGCCGATCAATCCGCGTAAACCGCTGCCCGATTACATCGTGGAGAAGCGTTTTGCCGAGCCGATCGCGACCGACACCATGATCGCGATGACGCTGTCGCGGCTGGCTGACACGCTTGTTACGTCCATGGAGAAGCAGGGCAAGGGCGCGCGGCGTCTCGAGGCAGCCTTCTTCCGTACCGACGGCGTGGTCCGTGCGATCACCGTCGAGACCGGACGCCCAGTGACGCGAAGCGCCGTGATCGACCGGCTGTTCCGCGAACGGCTCGATGCGCTCGCAGATCCGCTGGATCCCGGCTTCGGCTTCGACATGGTGCGGCTGTCGGCGAGCCGCACCGAGATCGTGGTGCAGGAGCAGCGCGATCTCGATGCGCATGTCCATGACAATGATGAGATTGCCGCGCTGATCGATCGCATCGCCGCGCGCATCGGGGGAAAGCGCGTCGTCGTCCACTTGCCGCAGGACACCCATATCCCCGAGCAAGCGGTGCTGGCCGCGCCGGCGCAGCATCATCTCGCCGTGGCCATGCAAGCCGAATGGCCGGCGCGCACCGAGAGCGAGCCGCCGCTGCGCCCCCTGCGGCTGTTCGACAAACCGGAGCCGATCAAGGTGCCGTTCGCGACCGTGCCTGATGGCCCGCCGCATCAATTCACCTGGCGCCGCGCGTTGCATGCGGTGGTGCGGGTGGAGGGGCCCGAGCGCATCGCCATGGAATGGTGGCGGCAGGACGGCAAACAACTGACGCGGGACTATTTCCGCATCGAGGATGCCGAAGGCTTGCGCTTCTGGATCTTTCGCGACGGTCTCTACGAGGGGGAGACGTTCGACGGCGAAGGCAAGCCCGTTTCCCCCAACTGGTATGTGCACGGTCTCTTCGCATGACCACGCCCGCCTATGCCGAGATCGGCATCACCACGAACTTCTCCTTCCTGCGCGGCGGCTCGGATCCGCGCGCCTATGTGCATCAGGCGAGCAGGCTTGAGATCCCCGCAATCGGAATTGCCGACCACAACACGCTCGCCGGCGTGGTGCGGGCCTACAAGGAGCTCGACAATGCCGAAGTGCTGCACAAGCCTAAGCTGCTGATCGGCGCGCGCATCGTCTTCGTCGACGGCAGGCCCGACATCCTGGTCTATCCGCGCGATCGTGCCGCCTATGGCCGGCTCTGTCAGCTCCTCACCAGGGGCAAGCGCGGCGACGACATCACGCGGATCGAGAAGGGCGAATGTCGTCTCACCTTCGCCGATCTCCTGGAGTTTTCGGAAGGCCAGTTGCTGGTCCTGACGTTGCCGCATCGCTTCGAGCCCGCTCAGGCGCTGAATGTTCTCGGAAAGCTCAGGGACAGCCGCGCCGAGGGCGTGTGGTTGGCGGCGAGCCTGATCTATCGCGGTGACGACAGGCGTCGCCTGGCGCGACTCGATGATCTCGCGACAAAAGCCCAAGTGCCGCTGCTCGCGACCAACGAGGTGCTTTATCACCATCCCGCGCGCCGTCCCCTCCAGGACGTGCTGACCTGCATCCGGGAAAAGACCACAATTGATTCGATCGGGAGGAAGCTCGAATCCAATGCCGAGCGGTTCCTGAAGACTCCGCGAGAAATGGCGCGGCTGTTTCGCGATTTCCCTGAAGCGATCGCGGAGACCATGCGCTTTGCGGGCAAGATCGACTTCTCGCTCGACCAGCTCAAATACCAATATCCCGACGAGCCGGTGCCGCCGGGCAAGACCGCGCAGGGACATCTGGAGGATCTGACCTGGGCCGGAGTCGACAAATATTTCTGCGGCAAGATCGACGACAAGCTGCGCGCGACGTTGAAGAAAGAGCTGGCGCTGATCGCCGAGCTGAAATACGCGCACTATTTCCTCACCGTGCACGACATCGTGCATTACGCGCGCAGCCAGAACATCCTGTGCCAGGGCCGCGGTTCGGCGGCGAATTCGGCCGTGTGTTACGTGCTCGGCATCACTTCGGTCGATCCGACCAAGGTTGATCTCCTGTTCGAGCGCTTCATCTCCAAGGAGCGGCTGGAGCCGCCCGACATCGACGTCGATTTCGAGCATTCGCGGCGCGAGGAGGTGATGCAATATGTCTATCGCCGCTACGGCCGCCACCGCGCCGCGATCATCGCTACCGTGATCCATTACCGTCCGCGCAGCGCCATTCGCGACGTCGGCAAGGCGCTGGGCCTGACCGAGGACGTCACCGCGGCGCTCGCCGACACGGTTTGGGGCAGCTGGGGCAAGGGCCTCAACGACATGCAGGTCAGGCAGGCCGGGCTCGATCCGAACAATCCCATGATCAATCTCGCGGTCGAGCTTGCGACCGAGCTGATCGAATTCCCGCGCCATCTCTCCCAGCATGTCGGCGGGTACGTGCTGACGCAGGACCGGCTCGACACCTATGTGCCGATCGGCAACGCCGCGATGGACGACCGCACCTTCATCGAATGGGACAAGGACGACGTCGACGCGCTTCATATGATGAAGGTCGACGTTCTGGCGCTCGGCATGCTGACCTGCATCCGCAAATGTTTTGACCTGATTGCGGACCACAAGGGCGAGCGCTGGGTGCTGGCGAGCGTTCCGCAGGACGATCCCCGGGTTTACGACATGCTGTGCGCCGGGGAGTCGCTCGGCGTGTTTCAGGTCGAGAGCCGCGCGCAGATGAACATGCTGCCGCGCCTGAAGCCGCGGACCTTCTACGATCTCGTCATCGAAGTCGCGATCGTGCGGCCGGGGCCGATCCAGGGCGACATGGTGCATCCCTATTTGCGGCGGCGGAAAATGAATCCGGAGGACATCGAATATCCTTATCCAAAGGGCGGAAACAAGAACGAGCTTCGCGAAGTCCTGCACAAGACGCTTGGTGTGCCCTTGTTTCAGGAACAGGCGATGCGGATCGCGATCGTGGCCGCAGAATTTACCTCGGAAGAGGCCAATGGATTGCGGCGAGCCATGGCAACGTTCCGCAACGTCGGGACCATCGGCAATTTCGAAGAAAAGATGATCGGCAACATGATCCGCCGGGGCTACGATCCTCAGTTCGCCAGAAATTGCTTCGAGCAGATCAAGGGTTTCGGCTCCTACGGTTTTCCGGAGAGTCACGCCGCGAGCTTCGCGCAGCTCGTCTACATCTCGTCATGGCTGAAATATCATCATCCCGACGCGTTCTGTTGCGGACTGCTGAATTCGCAGCCGATGGGTTTTTATGCGCCGGCGCAGATCGTCGGAGATGCCCGCAAGAACGGTGTCGAGGTGCGCGACATCGACGTGTCCTACAGCTTTGCGCAGAACACGCTGGAGCAGGGGAGTGGCAGATATTGCGCCGTGCGCCTCGGTTTTCGTCAGATCGACGGTTTCCACTGGCTGGATGAGGATGAGGAAAGGCTGAAATGCTCTCAGCTGTCATTCCGGGGCGCGCGCAGCGCGAGCCCGGAATCCATCGGGCCGCACACGCCTGGAGGAATGGATTCCGGGCTCGATGCTGACGCATCGCCCCGGAATGACGACGTGGAGAAAGTCCAGGACTGGGCCGACCGCATCATTGCCGCCCGCAACCGCCGTCCCTTCACCTCGCTGGAAGACTTCGCCCGCGATACCGGCCTGCCCAAGCGCGCGCTGATCCTGCTGGCGGATGCCGATGCGTTCCGCTCGCTCGGGCTCGACCGCCGCGAAGCGCTGTGGCAGGTGCGGCGACTGCCCGACGACGTGCCGCTGCCGCTGTTCGAGGCGGCGACCGCCCGCGAGCAGCCGGACGAAGGCGCAAAGCCATTGCCGGCGATGCCGCTCGCCGAGCAGGTGGTTGCGGACTACCAGACCATCCGGCTATCGCTGAAGGGCCACCCTATGGAATTTTTGCGCGAGATGTTTTCGCGCGAGCGGGTGGTGGCTTGCAGGGATATCAATCACGAGAACGAGCGGCGCCGCGTCCGCTGCGCCGGCGTGGTCCTGGTGCGGCAGCGGCCGGGCAGCGCCAGCGGCGTCGTGTTCATGACGCTGGAGGATGAGACCGGCATCGCCAATGTCGTGGTCTGGCCCAAGATCATGGAGCAGTACCGCAAGGAGGTGATGGGCGCGCGCCTCATCCTGGTCGAAGGCTACATCCAGAGCAGCCCCGAAAAGGTGACGCATCTCATCGCCCTGCGCATGGTCGACCGCTCGCACGATCTGGTCGGCCTCGCCAACGATGCCTTGAGCCGCAAGCATCCGGTACCGGCAGGCGCCACCGTGGTCGAGCCGCTCAACGACGATCCCCGCGCTCTTACCGACATGCCGGCGCAAAAAGTCCGCCACCCCCGCAACGTCCGCATCCTGCCGCCCTCGCGGGATTTTCATTGAAGGTGTAACGCAGGCCCCACCACACTGTCATTGCGAGCGCAGCGAAGCAATTCAGGATGTTTCGGCGGCGGGATTCTGGATTGCTTCGCTGCGCTCGCAATGACGAGATTATTGAGTAACCGCGCGCCACATTCTCAGTCGTCATGCCCGGGCTTGACCCGGGCATCCACGTCCTCAGCAGGTACGGTGGCGCGTGGATGCCGGTCAAGCCCAGCCGTGATGCTGGAGCAGTATCGCAAACCGGGCCCTCAAAAATTCACCCGGTTCGAGATCGCCCCATCCACGACGAGATTGGATCCCGTCGTGAAGCCCGACACCGGGCTTGCCAGAAACACTGCCGCGCTCGCGATCTCCTGGGGCGTTGCCATGCGTCCCGTCGGGTTGCGGCTCATCGCATCCTTGTAGCGCTCGGGCATGTTCTGCTCGATCATCTCCCAGACGCCGCCCTTGAAATAGACCGTGCCGGGCGAGACCACGTTGACCCGGATCTTCTTCTTCGCATGTTGCCGCGCAAGCCCCTTGGCCATGTGGATCAGCGCGGCCTTGATCGGGCCGTAGGAGCTCGCCGTGTCCGCCTGCGCCGCGGAGATCGAGGAGATGATCACGAAGGCCGCATCGCCGCGGCTTGCGCCGCTGGCTTCGAGGAACGGCCGGGCAGCATCGAAGGCGTGCACGGCACCGAGCACGTCGAGCCGGAAGTTCTGCTCCCATGACGCGGGATCGCCGCCCTGCGCCATCGCGCCGGCATTGGAGAACAGCATGTCGATGCCGCCGAGCTCTTTCGCCGCAGTCTCGATCCAGGATTTCAGTGCCGCGCCGTCGGTCACGTCGACCGGGCTGCCGGTGGCCTTGATGCCGCTCGCCTTCAGCTCCGCAACAGTGGCCGCGACCTGATCGGCATTGCGCGCGCACACCGCGACATTGGCGCCTTCACCGGCCAGCGTCGTCGCGATCGCCCGCCCGATGCCGCGCGTGCCGCCGAGCACGATGGCGTTCTTGCCTTTGAGACCGAGATCCATTGTTAGCTCCTTATTTGGTGCTGCGAGTGCAGCTGTTTCGACAAGTATGCTGAACTATCCAGTTCGTCATTGCGAGCGTTGCGAAGCAATCCAGAAATGCGTCCGAGGCAACGGTCTGGATTGCTTCGTCGCAAGGGCTCCTCGCAATGACGCGGTGAGAGGCTCGCACCTCTCACTCCGGCGCCGCTCCCACCGGCGGGCCGCCGGGCGGCCGGTGCAGGAAGGTCAGCGAGGCATAGGCGCCAACCCATGAGCCGATCGCGGCGAAGGCGACGTAGAAGGCGTTCTCGGTGTAGCTGATCACCGCGTAAGAGGAGAGCATGTACCAGATCGCGCTCCAGGTCGCGGCCGGCACGCGCTTGCGCGCGACCACGGCCGAGGTGAACATCACATAGACCGCGTCGGTGGCCGCCGTTGCGACGAATACGGCGCCTGCGGTGAGGGGATCGATGGTGGCCATTGCAATCCTTCTCGTGCTGATGAACGGTCGCGAAAACTAGAGCATGATCCGGAAAATCGTGCAGCCGTTTTCCGACGGGGGGCATGCTCAAACTTGAAGGGCGAGAAGCGGCCATGAAGCCGTACATGCTGCGTTCATCGAGAGCATGCCATCTGCCTTCGGCACGTTAAGCGTGCAGCATTCGGTCCTGCCGTCGATGACGCCGGCGCAACGGAGAGGTGCTGCGATGCCGCTCCGCAGTCATCCGGCGCGGTGGCCGGCGCGAAGCTGACATGAAGCTGACATGTCGCAGAAATTTAACGTAAACGGAAAGGCGCGAAGCGTTTTTTAGGTTGTTTGTAATCCCAATTCGGCACTATTAGCGCGACCGATAGGCAGGCGTCTGCCGAGATCGTCGCAAACACGACCGGGCTCCATGGCAGTTGAAAATACGATGCGATGGCAGGTGTTCAGAAAACCGCAGATGATCGCATCTGTCGTTCTGCTCGCTCTTGCCGGTGCCGGGGCCTACGGCTTCCTTTCTTCGGCACCCAAGGAAAAGAAGCACTCCGAGATCTCCAGCCAGTCGCGCAGGAATGCGCAGACATTCACGCCCACGCCGTCCGAATGGGCGACGCTGACGATCGAGCCGGTCAAGGCGAAGAGCTTCCGGGCCGAATATGTCACCGAGGGCAAGGTCGCAGTCGACGAGGACCGCTCGACGCCGGTGTTCTCGCCCTATGCGGGCCGGGTCACCAAGCTGCTCGCCAAGCCCGGCGAAATGCTGAAGCAGGGTCAACCGCTGTTCACGATCGAGGCCGCCGACACCGTACAGGCCCAGAACGATTTCATCGCGGCGATGACTTCGCAGAACAAGGCGAAGTCCGCGCTCGAGCTTTCCGACATCCAGTTCAAGCGCGCCAAGGACCTTTATGAAGGCCATGCCATTCCGCTGAAGGATTACCAGCAGGCGGAAGCAACCCAGGTCCAGGCGCAGAACGACATGCGCTCCTCGGCGACGGCGCTGGAAGCCGCACGCAGCAAGCTGCGTATCCTCGGCTTCACCGACGAGACCATCAAGGCGTTCCAGGACAAAGGCACGATCGATCGGGAGATCACGGTCTATTCGCCGATCTCCGGCACGGTCGTGCAGCGCAAGATCGGGCCCGGGCAGTACGTCAATTCCGGCGCCAGCGATCCGGTCTTCGTGATCGGCGACCTCTCCACCGTCTGGCTCACCGCCTTCGTGCGCGAGAGCGATGCGGCCGCGGTGTGCATCGGGCAGGACATCACCGTCAACGTGATGGCGCTGCCGGGCCGGCCGTTGACCGCCAGGATCAATTACGTCGCCGCCGCGATCGACCCCGCCAGCCGCCGCCTGCTCGTCCGCGCGACCATCGACAACAAGGACGGCCTGCTCAAGCCGGAGATGTTCGCGAACGTCACGATCTATTCGGCCGGCGACCGCGCCGCGCCGGCGGTGCCGAAGCAGGCGTTGATCTATGAGGCCGACAAGGTCCGCCTCTGGGTCGCGCGTGACGACAAGTCGGTCGAGCTGCGCCAGATCAAGACCGGTCTCATCAACGGCAACCTCGTCGAGGTCACCAGCAATCTGAAGCCCGGCGAGCAGATCGTCACCAAAGGCAGCCTGTTCATCGACCGCGCGGCGTCCGGCAGCTGATCGACGACCCAGGAAAATTGAAGACCTGAATGGATCGTCTCGTTGCCCTTGCCGTCAACCGGCGCTTTCTGATGGTCGGCATGTTCGTCGCCGTGCTCATCGGCGGCCTGATCGCGTTCAACCAGCTCAACATCGAGGCCTATCCCGATCCGACACCGCCGATGGTCGACATCGTCACGCAAAGCCCGGGCCTGTCGGCGGAGGAGATCGAGCGCTACATCACGATCCCGATCGAGACGCAGGTCGCGGGTTTGAAGAACCTCAAGTCCATCCGTACGATCTCGCTCTACGGCCTCTCCGACGTCAAGCTCCAGTTCTCTTTCGCCTACACGTATGACGAGGCCTTGCAGCAGGTCTTGAACCGGCTGGCGCAGCTCGCGCCGCTGCCGGGCAACGTGCAGCCGCAGATCTCCCCACTCAGCCCGATCGGCGAGATCTTCCGCTATCGCCTGGTCGGCCCGCCGAACTACAGCGTGCTCGATCTCAAGACCATCCAGGACTGGATCCTTCAGCGCCGCTTCCGCGCCGTACCCGGCGTCATCGACGTCACCGGCTGGGGCGGCAAGAGCAAGACCTACGAGCTCCAGGTCGACTTCAACAAGCTGGTCGCCAACGGCCTGACGCTGCCGCAACTGCTCCAGGCCGTCGGCAATTCCAACGTCAATGTCGGCGGTAACACCGTCGATATCGGCCAGCAATCGGCCGTGGTCCGCGGCGTCGGACTGATCCGCTCGATCGACGACCTCGCCAACACCATGGTGGCCCAGACCGGCGGCAATCCGGTGCTGGTCAAGGACGTCGCAACCGTCACGATCGGTCAGAAGCCGCGTCTCGGCATCGCCGGTCTCGACGACACCGACGACATCGTGCAGGGAATCGTCCTGATGCGCCGCGGGGAGCAGAGCTCGCCGACGATCAAGCGCGTCCACCAACTCGTTCAGACCATCAACAACTCCGGTATCCTTCCGCCCGGCGTGCGCATCGAGCGCATCTACGACCGCGGGGACCTGATCGAGCTCACGACCCATACCGTACTGCACAACATGGTGGTCGGCATCTTGCTGATCGTGCTGTTGCAGTGGATATTCCTCGGCAATCTCCGAAGCGCGCTGATCGTCGGCGCGACGATTCCGTTCGCGCTGTTCTTCGCCGTGATCATCCTGGTGCTGCGCGGGGAATCGGCGAACCTGTTGTCGGTCGGCGCGATCGATTTCGGCCTGATCGTCGATGCCACCGTCATCATGGTGGAGGCGATCTTCCGCCGCCTGACGCAGACGACGCCGATCTCGGAATCCGGGCATATGTCGTCCGAGACGCTGTTCGGAATGAAGAGCCACGCCATCCTCAGCGCGGCCGCCGACGTCTCACGCTCGATCTTCTTCGCCGCGGCGATCATCATCGCGGCGTTCCTGCCGCTTTTCACGCTGTCGGGGGTCGAGGGCAACATCTTCGGGCCGATGGCCCGCACCTACGCCTACGCGCTGGCCGGCGGACTGCTTGCGACGTTCACCGTCACGCCGGCGCTGTCCGCGATCATCCTGCCGGCGCATGTCGAGGAGACCGAGACCCGGGTCATGCAGTTCCTGCACCGGATATATTCGCCGTTGCTGCATTGGGCGGTCGCCAATCGCACCATCGTGCTCGGCGGCGCCCTCGGCCTTGTGCTGATGACGGTGGCGCTCAGCCGGCTGCTCGGCCTCGAATTCCTGCCGAAGCTGGAGGAAGGCAATCTCTGGATTCGCGCCACGCTGCCGCCGACCATCTCGCTCCAGGAAGGCAACAGCTACGTCAACGAGATGCGCAAGGTGATCCGCGCCCGGCCCGAGGTCGAATCCGTCGTATCGCAGCACGGCCGTCCCGACGACGGCACCGACGCCGCCGGCTTCTTCAACGCCGAGTTCTTCGCGCCGCTCAAGCCCGTGAGCCAGTGGCCGGGGACGCGCGACAAGGAGGAGCTGACCGCCGAGCTGCTCAAACAGCTCGACGATCGCTTCCCCGGCGTCGAGTTCAACTTCTCGCAATATCTCCAGGACAACGTCTCCGAAGCCGTCTCCGGGGTGAAAGGCGAGAACTCGATCAAGCTGTTCGGCAGCGATCTTCAGGCGCTGACCGACACCGCCAACAAGATCAAGTCGGTGCTGGCGACCGTGCAGGGCGTCACAGACCTCGCGGTGTTCACCTCGCTCGGGCAACCGACCGTCCAGATCGACATCGACCGCGCCAAGGCCGCGCGCTACGGCTTGGCGCCGGGCGACATCAATGCCACGATCAAGGTCGCGATCGGCGGCGACACCGCAGGCGACATCTACGAGCCCGGCAGCGACCGTCACTTCCCGATCATCGTGCGCCTCGCGCCGGAATACCGCAGGAGCGCGGAGGCGATCCAGAATTTGCGGATCGGCGCGCCCGGACCGAACGGTACCGTCACGCAGATCCCCTTGAGCGAGGTCGCCACCATCAGCCTGGTCTCGGGCGCGGCCTACATCTATCGTGAGCAGCAGGAGCGCTATCTGCCGATCAAGTTCTCGGTGCGCGAGCGCGACCTCGGCAGCGCGATCCGCGAGGCCCAGGACAAGATCGCCGAGCAGGTGCAGCTCCCGCCGGGCTCGCACATGGAATGGGTCGGCGAGTTCGGTAACCTCCAGGACGCGATCCGGCGTCTGTCGATCGTAGTGCCGATCTCACTGGCGCTGATCGGCGTGCTGCTCTGGTTCAATTTCGGCTCGATGACGGACACGCTGCTCGCGATGAGCGTGATTCCGATGGCGATCTTCGGCGGCGTGCTGGGGCTGTTGATTTCCGGAACGGCGTTCAGCGTCTCCGCGGCGATCGGCTTCATCGCGCTGTTCGGCATCGCCGTGATGGACGGCATCATCATCCTGTCGCAGTTCAACCAGCTCATCGAGGAGGGCATGGACCGCATGAGCGCGGTGGTGCGCACCGGCGAGCTTCAGCTCCGCCCCGTGCTGATGACCTGCGTCGTCGCGGGCGTCGGCCTGTTGCCGGCGGCACTGTCGGAAGGCATCGGCTCGCAGGTGCAGAAGCCGCTCGCGGTGGTCGTCGTCACCGGCATGATGCTGGCACCGGTCGTGATCCTGGTCACCTTGCCGGTCCTGATCTCGTTCTTCTCGCGCCATGGGCGCTGACCGTCAGAACCCGTACAGCTGCGCCGGATTGTCGACGAGGATCTTCTTGCGCACATCTGCCTGGGGCGCCCACACCGGAAGCTGGTTGAGCAGGCGGCCGTCGTCGATCTGGTAGAGCGGCGCGATGTCGGTGGGCTTGCGTCCCTCGACGCGGCTGGAATCCGGATGCGGCCAGTCGGTTCCCCAGACGATGCGGTCCGGATTCGCCGCGATCAGCGCGCGGGCATAGGGCATCATGTCCTGATAGTCGGGTGCGAGCTTCGACGAGCGATAGGCGCCGGAGATCTTCACATAGGCCTTGCCGGATTCGACGAGCGCGATCAGGTCGGCAAATCCGGGTTGCTCCAGGCCGAGCGAAGCCTCGAGACCCCCGAAATGGTCGAACACGACGGGTACCGGCGCAGTCTCGACGAGGTCCTTGATCGCCGAGATCATCGCCAGCGAGGTGTAGAGCTGCACGTGCCAGCCGCGCGCTTTCATACGCTCGACAGCGGCGGTGAAGCGGGGCCGGCCGACATTGGGGTCATTGACGCCGCCGGTCGCCAGATTGAGGCGGATGCCGCGGAAGCCGTCTCGATGCATCGCATCGAGTGCGCTCTCCGTCGTCTTGTCGTCGATCACGGCGACCCCCCGCGCGGTCGCGCCGCGCGCCTTCATGCCGAACAAGGTGGAGGAATTGTCGGTGCCGTAGACGCTCGGCGTCACGATCACCACGCGCTCGATATGCAGCGCCTTGTGCAGCGCCGCCATTTCTTCGGGGCTCGCCGGCTCCGGCGTATAGACGCGCCCCGCGAAGAACGGAAACTTTTCAGGATCGCCATGAATGTGGGTGTGACAATCGCAGGCATGGGCCGGGACGTCGAAATTGACCGGCGTCGCGGGCTGTGCCGCGCGGGCGTGGGCTTTGCTGGTCATGGCTGCTCCGGCGGCAAGGGAGGCAAGCAGGATGCTGCGTCGGCTGAGCATGGTTTCTCTCCCTGTTTTTGTGGTTTGGCAGCCGCAACGGGACGGTATCACATCAGCCGGGCAGCGGATGCGCTTCGCTGCATAGCTGCTCGACGAGGTCCGCAAGCGGGCGTGAGCCGTCAACGCGCACGACCGGGCACGGCAGGCCCGCGAGCCAGGCCTCATCTTGTGCGAGACTGCGTCCCTCGCGATCGCCGGCTTCGTAGCGCGAGGCCCATTCGACGAACGATTTCGTCTGCTCATGACGCCAGCCGCCCTGTGCGACGGCATCAGCTCCGAAATGCGCAGCCTCGCGGCTACGCAGGCGCTGCAGGCGAAGCTCGCGCGGCGTCGTCACGAAGACGACAAGATCGAAGAACAGGACGAGCTCGTTGCCCCAGCCGGTGACGGTTCCGCTCTGCACCCAATCGAGGCGCGGCAGAAACATCTCGTGCATCAGGCGCAAGCGCTCGGCGGCGGGGCGCGTCGTCTGGTAGGGCGGCACGGTCGGCAGCCAGAAATAGTCGTCGGTGTCGTGATGCGGCAGCGCAAGCCGGCCGGCAAGCGCGCGACCGAGCGTCGTCACGCCGGAGCCCGAAGCTCCCATCAGATGGATGCGGCGGCTCTTCATCGGCGCAGGCCAGTTGGTTTGAAACCAGCTACTGGCCGGACGGCGTGCGCAGGCCGTGCCAGGCGTCGCGGACCTGGTGGTAATGCACCTCGGGCAGATAGTCCGGCGTGTTCAGGTTCAGCGTCTTGACGTCGAGATGGCCGATGGCGCTGAGCAGCGTGTAGGAGGCGATCACCCGGTCGCGTTGCGCGCCGATCAGACGGGCCTTCGCCTGGATCAAATCGGCTTGCGAGTTCAAGACGTCCACCGTCGTGCGTTGTCCGCCGGAGGCTTCGCGCTGCACGCCCTGGAGCGCCACGGTCGCGGCCTTCACCTCGGACTCCGAGGCCGAGACCGCAACCTTCGCGCCTTCATTGGCAGCCCAGGCGCTCACAGCCGCCGTGCGCGCCTGGTTGCGTATCTGGTCGAGCACGAGCCGGCTCTGCGCCGTGATCTCCTTGGCCTGGCGGGTCTGCGCTGCGGCCTGGCCGCCGTCGTAGATCGGGGCGGTGACATTGGCGACGATCGAGGCCTGGTCCTCGGCGAAGGTGCCGAGCGTCGGGTCGTTGTTGCGACTCTTGCTGGCGCTGCCCTGGATGGTGGCGCTCGGCAGCAGCGAGCCTTCCACGATGCGGATGTTGGTGGAGGCAACGTCGACGTCGAAGCTGGCGGCCATCACCGCCGGGTGCTGGCGGATCGCCATGGTCATGGCGTCCTCGCGGCTCTTCGGCAGATAACGGTCGACAGCCTCGGCCGCCCGAAGCTGCGACGGCGCATTGCCGATCACTTGCGCATAGGTCGCCTGGCTGACGGCGAGCGCGACCTCCGCCGCATTGAGATCGGCAAGGCCGCGGTTGAGACGCGCCTCGGCCTGGGCAGAGTCGGTGGGTGTGACGTCGCCGGCATTGAGGCGGCGCTGGGTGACCGCGAGTGTTTCGCGCAGGAAGGCGACGTTGGAGCGCTGTGCCTCGACCAGCGACTGGTTGGCGAGCACGTTGGTGTAGGCGGTAACCGCATCGAGCAGCACGCCCTGGCCGACATTACGCAGCGCCTCGCGGCCCGACTGCACCTGGAGTTCGGCGGCCCGCACGCTGTTGGCGGTGCGGAAGCCGTTGAACAGGGTCTGCGTCACGGTGACGCCGATGATCCAGGGTTTCAGGTTTGCGGTCTGAATGGTGTTGTCCGGCAAAAGGTTCCGGACCGATTGCAGGCCGGCGCTGAGGCTAGCCACGATCTGCGGCCGGTAACCGGCCAGTGCCTGCGGCACGTTCTCGTCGGTGGCGCGCTGGCGCGCGCGCTCGGCATTGAGCTGCGGATTGGTCTGGTAGGCCTTGGCAAGCGCCTCCGGCAGGGCTTCGGCCCATGCAGCGCAGGGCAGGGCGCACGAGAGCGCCAGTGTGGTCCATGTCGCAAGCGCGCGACCCACGCCCGATCGACGTCGCTTCATCACGCGACCAGCTCTGGCGGTACGCCCAATCATGTAATTCCGCAAAACCCTGGCTATGCGCCCCCGCCGATGGTGGCCTCTTAACTGTTAAACCAGCCGGGGTCGCGCAGGCAAACTGCCGCGGGGGAAACCCCCATGTATTCCGTGCTTGTTGCAGAGGCGTCACAGCCGTTTTGGGCAAAACGCCAGAGCCTTACACCTGCCTGACCGGTCGCTGGCGCTACCTGTTCTTGTTCACCGGCTTGCGCTTCTCGATGAATGCCGCCATGCCCTCGGAGCGGTCTTCCAGCGCAAAGGTCGCATGGAACAGGTTGCGCTCGACGCTCATGCCCTCGGCAAGCGTGGTCTCGAAGGCGCGGTTCACCGCTTCCTTGGCCATCGCGGCTGCCGGGCGCGACATCGCGGCGATCTTCTCGGCTGCCGCCATCACTTCGTCCATCAGCTTGTCGGCGGGGAC
The DNA here is from genome assembly GCF_001556045.1 of Bradyrhizobium sp. CCH5-F6. Lineage (GTDB taxonomy): Bacteria > Pseudomonadota > Alphaproteobacteria > Rhizobiales > Xanthobacteraceae > Bradyrhizobium. The sequence continues at coordinate 144,006 of NZ_LSIC01000012.1, read as the reverse complement.
GATGCGGCTGACGAGGCCGGAGCGCTCGGCTTCCGCCGCATCCATCATCCGGCCGGTGAGGCAGAGGTCCATTGCCTTGGACTTGCCGATCGCGCGCGTCAGGCGCTGGGTACCGCCGATGCCGGGAATCGTGCCGAGCGTGATCTCGGGCTGGCCGAACTTCGCGGTGTCCGCGGCGATGATGAAATCGCACATCATGGCGAGCTCGCAGCCGCCGCCCAGCGCATAACCGGCAACCGCCGCGATCGTCGGCTTGCGGCAACGCGCGACTCGGTCGCCGCCGATCGCGGCAAAATCCTCCGAGAACATGTCGATGAAGGCCTTGGGCTGCATCTCCTTGATGTCGGCGCCGGCGGCAAAGGCCTTCTCGTTGCCGGTCACGACGATGCAGCCGATGGCGTCATCGGCCTCGAGATCGTCGACCGCCGCGGCGATCTCGCGGAAGACGCCGAAGGAGAGCGCGTTGAGCATCTTCGGCCGGTTCAGCTTGATGATGCCGACCGCACCGATGGCTTCGACGATGATGTGTTCGAACGTGCTCATGCTCCACCCACGCTTTTGATTGAGCGGGCAATGTGCCCGCTGGCGCGGTGGGCTTCAAGAGGCTACGGGCCGCCGGAACGCGACGCGACGAGAGGCGGGTTCCGGACGAGGTCCGTCAGGCCGGTGCGCGGCCAGCGATCACGCCATGAACATCCGCGCGGCGGACACCAGGGTCAGCAGCGTGCCGACGCCGATGAAGATCTTGCCGATCAGGGAGCTCTGGTCCCAGGCCGAGCTCTGCTGGCTGCTTGCCATCACCGGCGCCGGACGTGGCTGCGCCTCGGTTGCGGCAATCACCGCCTTCTGCGCTGGCGGGCTCTCCTGCTGCAGGGCGCGATCGATGTCGTTGAGCTGATCGGGCGCGACGACCTGGCTTTCGGGGTTTGCCGCGTTGGTATTGTCTGCGGCGGCCTGGACATTGTCGCTGGCGCGGTTCGTCATGGCCGAGGCGGCGGCGGCAGGCGGCGTATCGGCGGCGAGCTGCGCATTTGCGTTGGCGACCTCCGGCGGCATCTGGCTCGACGCCGGCACCTCATTGCCGGCCTTGTTGTCGTTCTTGGCCTCGTCGGCCTTCGCCGCGGCGTCCTTCTTGTCGGATTTCTGCGTGGCCTTGCTGGTGCGGCGCGAGTCATGGCGCCGCTGCTTGGCCGTGTCGGCCTGCTTGTCCGCACTGTCCGACTTATTGCTTGCGGCCGAACTCGGCGCCGCCTGTGCAACGCTCCCGAACAGCAAGAATAGCCCGGACAAGACAATCAGGGCCGCGCGTGCGCTGGCATTCTTCATGTTGACGATCTCCCCAATTCCGCCCGTCCCGGCAGCGAACAGAGACCCCGGGGCGTGACGACAGCGGGGCAGAAAATGGGAATCTTCGGGCTAGACCCGGCAAAAACGGGGCAATTTGTTTGAATTGTTGTCGCCGGATGCGGAACGAGCCGATCGATGTTATGAGCCGTCGGAGATCTCTGCGGCCGCATTGATCGCGTGGCTCGGCCGTTGATCACGATTTCGTGATCTGATGGGTGTCCGCGTAACAAATTGAAAGAGCGGCCGAATTGCATGGTGAGGGGCGCGGGTGCGCGGACGTGAGGACGAATGGACCGGCCTGATGCGGTCGGCCATGGCTGGCGATGACGCGGCGTATCATCGCTTGTTGAAGGAAGTCACGCCGGTGCTGCGCGCCGCCGCGAGGCGCGGCCTGGCGCGGGCAGGCCAGCCTCCCGACCAGGCCGAGGATATCGTGCAGGAGATTCTGTTGGCGGTGCATCTGAAACGGCACACCTGGGACAGCGAAGCCCCCTTCGCGCCCTGGCTGTTCGCGATCGGCCGGAACAAGCTGATCGACGCGCTCCGCCGCCGCGGCAGGCGCGTCTTCGTCAACATCGACGATTTCGCCGAGACGCTGCCGGGCGAGGCGCCGCAGGAGACCGCCTCGGCTGGCGAGGTCGCCGCGCAACTGGGCACGCTGCCGCAGCGCCAGCGCGACGTGTTGCAATCGATCGCGGTCGAGGCCGCCTCGATCAAGGATACGGCGGCAAAGTTTTCGATGAGCGAGGGGGCGGTGCGGGTCGCGCTGCATCGCGGACTTGCGGCACTTACGGCCAAACTGCGGGACCATTAGTCATGGATACCGATCAACTCATTCGCACGCTCGCAGCCGACAACGCGCATCGCGCGCCGCGAGTCGGCGCCGTGCTGACGATGGCGCTGCTGGTGGCTGCACCCTTGTCGATCCTGATCTTTGCGACGTTCCTCGGCATGCGTGCCGACGTGATGAGCGCCATGCGCAACCCGTTCTTCGACATGAAGTTCGCGGTGACGCTGTCGCTCGCAATCCCCGCGATCATCGTCAGCCTGCATCTGTCGCGTCCAGAGGCCCTACTGCACGGCTGGGGCTGGCTGTTGCTGCTTCCGGTCGGGTTGCTCGCTGTGGCGATCGGCAGCGAAGCGATGATGGCGCCGGCCATGCCGATGACGATGCGCCTGATGGGCAAGAACTCCAGGGTGTGCCTGGTCGCGATCCCTGCGATGTCGCTGCCGCTGCTGGCGGGGGCGCTGTTCGGCCTGCGCCACGGCGCACCGTCGCGTCCCGCGCTCGCCGGCCTGGTGTCGGCCGGGCTCGCCGCGACCCTCTACGCCTCGCACTGCACCGACGACTCCCCGCTGTTCGTCGCGACCTGGTACACGCTCGCGACCGCGGTCGTGACCGCGATCGGCGCGCTGGCGGGATCCAGAGTTCTTCGCTACTAGCCGCGCCGGCTTCACGCAGCCGGCGTCGTATGCAGCTGCATGCGGTGGAAGCGCAACACCTGCTGTGCAGTCGAGGCGCGCAGGGCTTCATAGGTGTCGCGCAGCGTCAGAATGTCGGTCTGCGACCCGCCGGAGAGCTTCTCACGCATGGCGATGATGGCGCGCACGCTCGACCATTGCATGCCGGCGACCTTGGCGAGGATCATCACGCCTTCGGTGCGGTTCTCGATCATCATGGTCTCGGCGGTCTCGACCGCGACGCCTGCGAGTGCAGCCAGCCCCGCATTGGTCTCGTCGAACTTGCCCTGCTCGGCGAAGGTTGTGACCTGGAACTCGTTGAGCCGTCCGTCGTCGTGCAGCGATTTCACCAGCGCGCGGGCCATCTCGGTCTGCTTTGTCATCGTGGTGGCGCGAACCCGTTGCGCCGCTTCCTGCACGGCGTTCGACACGTCGTCCGCGAGCTCGGGATGCGCGGCCGCGAGTTTCCTGCGTACGCTCAAGGATGCCTTGGCGACCAGCCTCAAATAGTGATGACGTGGCAGGTCAGGCCGCAGGCCGATGCAGCTGGCGAGGTCGTCGTCGCGTTCGGCGCGGATGACGAGGTCGGTGAGACTTCCCTCGGAGAGCCGCGCGCCCGGATTGCTGACGGTCGACTGCACCACGTCCTCGTTGCCGCGCGTCACCAGCACGTCGCTCAGAGCTTCCGAAAGCACCCGCCGCACCGAGATCGCCTTGAGATGCGCCTGACCCCTGGTGCGCGCGATCTCGATCAGCGTGTCCTCGTCCAGCCGTTCCGATTTCGACAGCACGGGCCCGGAGACCTCGATGACCTCGTCGAGCGCGAGCGTGCGGATGATCTCCGGCGGCGCATCCGCGATCGGGGCGAGGCGTTCGGCGAGCAGCGCCCTGGCCGACGTTTCGATCTGCGCGATCAGGCACTGGAACACGTCGTCGAAGACGCGGATGTGGTCGTCGGAATAGTCTACCGCGTTGCCCACGAAGAGATCGGTGACGCGGCGCAGCGTCTCGACCCGGCGCGCAACGGTGCCGTGCGCGAGGGAGGCCTGCAATTCCTCGAGCAGGTTTTCGGATGATCTTGCGGTTCTGGATTTCATGGCCCTGTCCTGGAGCGTTCCCGGCAGCAGCTTCTGTCGCACCGGGAGGAAATGGATTGGTCAGCTCGTTACAATTGAGTTGCGGCCTTGCGCCTTGGCGGAATAGAGCGCGCGGTCGGCGCGCGCGAGAAACGTGTCGGCAGTATCAATATCGCGCAGCGTCGCGACGCCCGCGGACATGGTCACCCGCATGCCCGGAGAGAATGCGCTCCAGTCGAGATCGGCAACGATGCCGCGCAACCGCTCGAGCATGCGTCGCGCGGCGTCGCCCGGCATGCCTGGCAGCAGCAGCAGGAATTCCTCGCCGCCGTATCGGCCGAAACTGTCGGCCGGGCGGATGTTGGCGAAAATGGTGATCGCGAATGTGCGCAGCACCTCGTCGCCGACGGGATGGCCGTAGGCGTCGTTGATGCGCTTGAACCAGTCGATATCGATCAGGGCGATCGTGCAAGGCGTGGATGCCTGCCGCTTTTCGATCTCGGCATCCAGAAGCCGCATGATGCAGCGGCGGTTGTAGGCGCCGGTAAGCTCGTCGAGCTCGGCGAGTTCCTCAATGCGCTGATAGGCGGCCTTCAGTTCGATGCTGCGCCGGTACAGGATCTTGCGCAGGGTGGCACCGAACAGGCCGAGGAAGGCGCACTGTCCGATCACCAGCACAAAGCAGAGCATCGAGGCGGTTCGTTGCAGCCGCGTCGTGACCGGCAGTCCGATCGGCAGATCCGATCCCAGGAAAACCATGGCAAGCCCGCAGGTGGCGAGGCCCCAGGTGAGCATGGCCTGGCTCGACGTCATGCGCAGTGTTCCGAACGTGAAGATCAGAAACAACACGGCCAGGAACGCGACCCCGACGGTCGGCACTGCGAGCAGGAACACCAGTTGCAGCGCCATATGCGCCGAGATCTGATAGACGGTGAGATAATGATCCTCGAACCGGTCGCCGAACCCGGCTTCGGACAGCACCGTGAACGTACCGATGATCAGGAGGCCGCCGAGCCAGAACAGGGACGGAACGCCCATCGAGATCGTGCCGTCATAGGCGTAGAGCAGCAGCACCGAGGCGCCCAGCGAATAGCTTGCGACCTGGGCCATGTACATCTGGCGGCGTTGCCGGGCCCGGCGCTCCCTCACTTCGGGGGCCGTCGTCTCGGGCGCGAGGACGAGGTCCGCGGCCTCTGCGGCATTCCTCTCGGGAAAGGACGTCGCAGCCGTGCTCATGATCCCGCCAATGGTGGATGCCAGCGCAGAAATCTACGTGGCAAGCCTTTAGGTTTGGTATCCTTTGAAGCCGAATCCAAACCGTGCAGCACGGAGCAGGCGATCGGCCCGCGCGGGGGAGTTACCGGCGATCAGGTATCGTTTGCGATGCGGTCAATCCAAAGCAGAGCCTGGCGCGACAAACGTGGTGCAGGGCTGCTATGGAACCGGACTAGGCTGGGCCGCCTGTGCCGGACAGGCATTCCGCAGGGAATATCTCAGTATTATGTTACCGATCTGCACTGATTCCGCTGACCGCCGCGGGTGGGACAAGAAAAGAGCCTCTATGTGGGGTAGGTCACATCAGCCCCCGTATGACTGCGGTAGGTTGAACAATTTTGCGCCCCGGGTCGAACCGGTCACTGCATCGATCCGACCAACTTTGCGAGACGGCCATTGAGCGCGACACAGGCGGCTTCGGACGAGATCCTGATCGCCAGGATCGCTCAAGGTGACCGGCTCGCCATGCAGGTGCTGTACGGGCGGCACCATGTCAGGGTTTACCGGTTCGGACTGAGGCTCGTGCGTGACGAGCAGGCGGCGGAAGACCTCATCAGCGAGGTGTTTCTCGACGTCTGGCGTCAGGCCGGCAAGTTCGAAGGACGATCCGCGGTTTCCACCTGGCTGCTGGCAATCACCCGATTCAAGGCCCTGTCTGCGCTCCGGCGCAGGAAGGATTTCGAGCTGGACGAAGAAGCCGCGAACGCGATCGAGGATACGTCCGACGATCCGGAAACGGTGGTGCAGAAGAAAGATACCAGTGCAGCGTTGCGGGAGTGTCTGACGGGCCTCTCGCCGGAACACCGGGAAATCGTCGATCTCGTCTACTACCACGAGAAGTCCGTGGAAGAGGTGGCCGAAATCGTCGGGATACCGGAGAACACTGTGAAGACGCGCTTGTTCTATGCGCGCAAGAAACTGGCCGAACTGCTGAAGGCAGCCGGCGTTGAGCGAGGCTGGCCATGATGGCGTTGAGCAAGAAGATGCTGGAGCAAGAACCCAGTGAGGTTGAACTGCTGCTGCCCTGGCACGCGGCCGGCACGCTGAACGCGCGCGATGCGCGTCGCGTCGAGGACGCGCTGGCGCGCGATCCCGAGCTTGCCAGGCAATATGCCGCGATCCGCGACGAGTACGAAGGGACCATCCATCTGAACGAGAGCCTGGGTGCTCCGTCGGCGCGCGCGATGCAGAAGCTGTTCGCCGCGATCGATGCCGAGCCGGCAAGGGCGAGCGGATCGCTGCCGCTGGCGGCGCGCATCTCGACCTTCTTTGCGAGCCTGTCGCCGCGCACGCTGGCGTGGTCGGCGAGCCTCGGCGCCGTCGCGCTCGTGTTGCAAGCCGGAATCATCGGTGCCGTGCTGATGAAGAACCAGCCGGCGACCTTCCAGACGGCTTCGCTCTCGACCGGCGCGCCCATCACGCGCGACCTTGGTGGCACGGCTGCGCCGGCGCGCGCGCTGGTGCGCTTCACGCCGGAGGCGCGCGTCGCCGACATCACCGCGCTGCTCGACAGCTACCAGGCTTCGATCATCGGCGATGCCAAGGGCGGGATGTTCCGCCTCCAGTTCGACAAGGCGATGAACCAGGACGAGCTCGCCTCGCTGCTCGGCAGGATGCAGCGCGAGAAGTTCGTCAACCTCGCCGTCGCGGCGCCCTAGGCGCGCCGCTGAGCCGATGACGGGCAAGTCCGAGAGCAGGGTGCGCACCGGGACCTTCGCTTCAACCGTCGGGGCCGCGCTTCTGGTCGCCTCATGTCTCGGCGTCGAGGTTGCGCAGGCGCAGGCGATCATGCGCACGCCGACGATCAGCGTTCCCTCGCGCACGCCGACCCTATCTCCGAACATTGCCCCGCGGGTCAGCCCCAATATCGCTGCGCGAGCGGTCAGCGTCGACCGCGGCGCGCGGACGACGGCGGCAATCCCCCACACAACGACGGCGCGCGTACGACCGACGCCGGTGCTGCCCCATGCCCGCTATTCGCCGAACCTTTATCCGTCCTGCACCGCGCCCTATCGGGGGGGCGACGGCGAATGTCTGGCGCAGCCGAACGCAGGCGGCCAGGGTGGTGGAAAATCAGGCAAGAAAAGCGCGGGCAAGGGGAATGGCAACACCGCGCCGGCCGCGGCGAACCTGCGCAGCTTCGCCAACGAGTTCGTCGCCGAGATCGACGGCACTTTGTCTTCGGCCGAGGCCGACCAGCTGGCGCGTCGTCACGGCCTGACCCGCATCGCTTCCGAGAATTTCCCGCTGATCGGAGCCACGTTCGGCCTGTTCCGTATCACTGACGGCCGGCCATACGAGACGGTGCGGCGCGAATTCGCTGCCGACGGCAGCGTGCGCTCGCTCCAGCCGAACTTCCGATACGTGCTCCAGGACCAGAGGTCGTCGGGAAAGCTGGAGGGCGATCCTGCGCAATATGCCCTGACGAAGCTCCGCCTGCCGCAGGCGCATACGCTGGCGCATGGAGCCAACGTTACGGTTGCCGTGATCGATTCCGGCATCGACGCTAGGCATCCCGAACTCGCCAATTCCGTTGCCGACAATTTCGACGCGCTCGGCAGTGCAGAGGGGCCGCACGTTCATGGCACCGGGATCGCCGGTGCCATCGTGGCGCACGCCCGCCTGATGGGGAGTGCGCCCGAGGCGCGCATCATCGCCATCCGGGCGTTCGGCGGCGCCAACGGCGGCGCGGAGAGCTCGTCCTACATCATCCTGCGGTCGCTGAATTACGCGGCCGAGCATGGCGCGCAGATCGTCAATATGAGCTTTGCCGGTCCGAAGGACCCGGTGATCGAGCGCGCGATCGCCGCCACGGCCGCGCGTGGCCTCGTCCTGATCGCGGCGGCCGGCAATGCCGGCGCGAAGTCGCCGCCGCTCTATCCGGCAGCCAATCCGAATGTGATCGCGGTCAGCGCAACGGATCAGCAGGACAGGCTGTTCACGGCCTCCAACCGCGGCAACTACATCGCGGTCGCGGCCCCCGGCGTCGACATCTTCCTGCCGGCGCCCGACGGCAAGTATCAGATCACGTCGGGCACCTCGTTTTCGGCTGCCTATGTCTCCGGCGTCGCGGCGCTGCTCCTCGAGCGCAATCATACCTTGAAGCCGGAAGCGCTGCGCTCGGCGCTGACGAAGACCGCGCGCGACCTCGGCTCGCCCGGGCGTGACGACCTTTTCGGCGACGGGCATACGGATGCGTTTGCTGCGGTCATGGCCGTCCCCGCCGACAGCGCGACGCCGGTCGCAGCTGCCTCCGGTACAACAAAACGTGAAGATGCGGACAAGCGTCGCGACGCGCCCGGCATCCGTGCGATCGAGCAACCCTCGCTCTCGAGCGCGGACGATAAATCCACGATTTCTCAGGCGGATAGGCCGGCGACGCGATAAGCGGCTGCGACAAAGATGCGCGCAGGTCCCGGCTCAAAAAGGCGAACCCCGCATTGAACGTTCAGCCAGCTGCCACGACCAAATAGTGTGGGAGCGGTCATCCCTCCCCATCAGTCATATCAGGCGCGAGCGCCCATCCACCCCAAGCGCCCATATGGCTCGACCCGTCCGGTTGTCCCCCCGGACGGGTCATTTTCTTTTGGGCATATGTTCTTCTGAAGCTTCGCATTCCTTCAGCTTCCGGCCGACGATCGCCGGGTCGGCCATGGCCGCCGCTCGCGCGAGGCGCCGCAAGGCCGCCATGCTTGTGCGAAGCTTGACTCGCAAACCCCGCAAATCTCCGCACGACTACGGTGTCTGACGACGAACGCCGCGTCGTTGCTGGACAAGTCAAAACTTTTCCACAAAATATTCACATCGCGCCTAAACTGATTCGTGTGCGTTGCGTCGCGTCCGTACCTTCTCCTGACGGGCTGATTTATGACACATCGCCAAGAGTTCGTTCGCGGCGCGGCTGGTAGCCGCGAGATCGCGGCGCGCTGGTGCGCTCTCGCCGAGCAGCGCCTGCAGCATCTCTCCGAGATGTTCGAGACCGGCCGCTGGCGCCGGTACCATTCCGAGGTCGCGTTCCTCGAGAACATCCAGGAAGCCAAGCGAGCCGTCCAGACCTGGCGCGCGCTCGCAACCGGAGGGGACGTCGCCGAGGCGGCTGCGAGCGTGACGCCCGCATTCGGTTGGTCGCCGGCGGCGATGCCCCGCACGGCATCGCCGGACCGAAAGCCGCAGACCGTGCAGCCCAAGGCCGTTCACATCGCGCCCGAGACCGCCGTGGCGGTCAGGCTCGATCCCCAGCCGGACCTGCTCGCCGAAATCACGGAAGCGCCGATTGCACCGGTGTTGCCGCCCGTCGCCATGGCGCCACCCAAGGCACCCGCCGCGGTGGCTTCGTTTACCGCCCCCGCCGAGATGCCGCCGCTCAAGGCTCCCGCTGCGAGGGCGCCGCTGAGCGCACCTGCCGTGAGACCGCCGGCCGCCATGGCAACGCTTCTGCCGCAGTTCGCTCCGCCCGCCGCCGAAATCGTTGCAGTTCCCGAACGCGTCGTCGAATTCACCTTCAGCCTCGACGGTCTGGAAGCGAAGTACCCGTTGCTCCGCAACGCGTTCTAGCGGACGTTCAGGAAGGGATTTGCGTTCCTCCAACGTCGCCCTGTGGCGCGCGGCATGGGACGTTTCGCATCCCATGAGGAGCCTCGAAGGGTGCGCGGCCTGTCTGCCTGCAGCGCGGCTAGCGTCGCACCGCGTTCCCGCCGACCATCACCTGCGCGAACCGCTGGGCCCCTTCGGCCGACAGGTCTGACGTCACTGCACGCGCGTGATCGAGGCCGACCACGGCGCCGCGCGGGGTCTCGGAGATCATGTTGTTGTTGACGAGCGCGGTGCCGGCGCCCGGCACAACGGAGACTCCGACGCCGGCCAGCGCCTTGCGGATCACGTTGCCGGTGATTGCGACGTCACGCAGATATTTGCCCCAGCCGGCGACGATTCCGTAGGACGGAGCGTTCTCGATCACATTTCCGGTGACCGCTGAGTCCGCCTCGATATAGATGCCGACGCCGGCATCGTCGTCCGGCGCGGTGCCGATCGGCCGCTTCGGGATCAGATTGCGGATGATGTTGCCCTGGACCACCGCGATGCGGCCGCCCTCGTTGAAATTGCAGACGGAGACGCCGACGGCTGCGCCATCCACCGTGTTGTTGGCGATCACCGCGGCTTCGAACGCAAACTCCGAATAGAGCGCGACCTCGCGCACGTCGCTGACGCTGTTGCCGGTGATGTGGATGTTCGATGCGGAGTTGCCGCGCACCGCCGAATAGTCGCAATTCCTGATGCGGTTGCCGCGCACGATCACGTTGCCCGCGCGAAACGCGTTGATGGCGTTGCCGTACTGGCCCGAGCCGCCGGGGCCCGCCTTGATGTCCTCGATGCGGTTGTCCGCGACCAGCGTGCCGTCGTCGCCGAGCGCGGTGCGCAGGATCTCGATGCCGTTGTCGTTGGTGCCGATGATCGTGTTGCGCGAGACGCTGAGCCCCCTGGCGTCGAACGAGACCACCGCAGTCAACGCGATGTCGGTGAAGATGTTGCCGGAGATGTCGCCCGCGACCTGCTCGAGCCAGATGCCGCTGCCCCCCGATCCGGTGATCGTGCAATCGGCGATGCGGACGTCGCGGCCGCCGAGCACGTGGATCAGGCCGCGCCGCGTCGGCAAGGGAATGTTGCCGCCGTCGAAGGTGATGCCGGTGAGGCCGATTGCATCGGAACCGTCGCTCTGGATCGCCGAGGCCCCGCCGGTGAAGACGAGCTTGGTCGCACCGCGGACGCCGATCAGTTGCGCGCCGCTCGGCAGCCGCAACAGCCCGGTGCGATACACGCCCGGTGGCAGCGCCAGCGGCATTTGCGCCCGCGCAGCCTCGTCGATCGCACGCTGCAGCGCTCGCGTCTGATCCTCGCTGCTGCCGGGCCGCACGCCGTATTGCGTGGCGTCGCGCCCGAGCAGGGACGTCAGCGGCGCCGCGCGCGCGGCGTCGGATGGCATGGCGAGCGCGCCGGCGATGCCGACGGTCGAAGCTCCGATGAGATGGCGGCGATTGAGGTCCATGGCGCGTCCTCCGGCGGACGCGGGATGTCCGCGCAGACTAGGTAGCGCAGGGCAGCCGATGGCGCCGGGATTGTTGGCGGTAGGGTTAAATGTTTACGCCAAGCCGGTGCCGAAGGTGGGCGATGCGACCGCGCGGCGCTTACGAAACGCGCGCCTTCCTTGCCAACGCCACCATCTCCAGCAGCATGGCTTCGCCCGCATCGACCAGTTCCTCCAGCGTGATCCGGGCTGCGCCCTTGCGCCGCACGGCGCCGCCACGCGCGAGCAGCGGAATGTGGATGAACGCCGCAAGCTTCGGCTCGCCCGCCCTGACTTTCTCGATCGCGCGCCAGCTCAGATAATTGCAGAGATAGGCGCCGGCATCGCGCGAGGCACGCGCGTCGATGCCGGTGAGGCGCGCGGCGCGCAGCAGCCGTGCCGTGTGCGGGCCGAACATCATCGCGTCGGCATCGCCGGCGATGCCGCGTTTGCTCGAGCGGGTGTTGGCGGCATCCGGCCACAGCATGGTGACGGCGTTGCGGGCGCGGGTCTCGATCCGCAGGTAGGGCGTGCGCGCCGCGAGGCCGAACATCAAGAGCGCATCCGGCTTCACCTTCGCGAGCACATCCGGCAATTGCCGGTCGACCGCGGCATAGGTGACCGGGAAGATGTGGCTCGACAGCTCGACATCGTCGAGCGCAGGCCGGCGCAACTGCATCAGCCGGGCCACCAGCGGCTGGGTCGGATTGTAGGGCGCGCCGGGAAATGGCCCGAAGCCGGTGAGGAGAATGCGGAGCCCGGTCATTGCAGCAACTCCAGAATCCGCTCGGCTGCGAGCGCCGGCGTCAGATGGCCGTCGGCGACCTCCGCCTCGATCTTCCGGACTTTCGTCCGCACCGATGCTTCGCTGCGCAGCCTTGCCAGCATGCGCTGTTCCAGCATCGACCACATCCACTTCACCTGCTGGTCGCGCCGCCGCGCCGCGAAGTCGCCGGACGCATTCATCGCCTTGCGATGCTCGAGGATCTTCTGCCAGAGCTCGGCGATGCCTGTGCCCGCCAGCGCCGAATAGGTGACGACAGGCGGGTGCCAATGTTCGGACCGAGGCGCCAGAATGTGCAGCGCGCCGCGATAATCCGCGGCGGTGATGTTGGCGCGCTTGAGATTGTCGCCGTCCGCCTTGTTGATCGCGATCATGTCGGCAAGCTCGACGAGACCCTTCTTGATGCCTTGAAGCTCGTCGCCGCCGCCCGGCAGCATCAGGGCGAGGAAGAAGTCGGTCATGTCGCAGACCGCGGTCTCTGACTGGCCGATGCCGACGGTCTCAACCAGCACGACGTCGAAGCCGGCGGCTTCGCAAAGCAACATCGCCTCGCGCGTCTTCGCCGCGACGCCGCCGAGCGTGCCTGACGACGGCGAGGGTCGGATGAAGGCATTGTCCGATGCCGAGAGCCGCGCCATCCGCGTCTTGTCGCCGAGGATCGAGCCGCCGCTGCGCGCCGAGGACGGGTCGACCGCGAGCACCGCGACCTTGTGGCCCTGCTCGATCAGATGCGTTCCGAGCGCGTCGATCGTGGTGGATTTGCCGACGCCGGGCGATCCCGTGATGCCGACACGAACCGCCTTGCCGGTGTCGGGCAGCAGCATCTGCACCAGCTCGCGCGCAAGCGCCTGATGGTCGCCACGCCGGCTCTCCACCAGCGTGATCGCGCGCGCCAGCGCCGCACGACTGCCGGCACGCAAGTCGCGGGCGAGGGATATGATGTCGAGCAAGGCCTTTTTCTCAGTCATGCCCTGCTTTACAACGCCCGGCCGGAGCAGGCGAGAGCCGCCTGCCCGATATCACCGGCCCGTTGCCGGCGCCGTTTGCGGCAGTTTCACCTTGCGCCAGACCCACACCATCACCGGCCAGAGCAGGGCGCCGATCGCCATGGCGGCGAGGATCGCCGCGACCGGCCGCTCGAAGAACGGCAGGATGCTGCCGTCGGACTTGATCAGCGAGGTGACGAAGGCCTGCTCGACCATGGTGCCCATGACGATGCCGAGCACCATGGCCGCGACGGGATAGCCGTTCGCTTCCATCACGTAGCCGATCACGCCGAAGGCGGCGACGGTGACGATGCCGAACATGTTGTTGCCGATCGCGAACGAGCCGACCGCGCAGCACAGCATGATGACCGGCATGATGGCCGAGCGCGGCGCCAGCAGGATGTAGGCGGCGACCCGGATCATGGCGATGCCGAGCGGGATCATCATGATGTTCGCGATGATGAACATCAGATAGATCGCGTACATGCTCGACGCCTTCTCGGTGAACAGCGTCGGGCCGGGATTGAGACCCTTCATGTAGAGCACGCCGATCGCGATCGCGGCGATGGTGTCGCCGGGGATGCCGAACAGCAGCGAGGGTACCCAGCCGGAGGCGATGCTGGCGTTGTTGCTGGCGCCGGCCTCGACCAGCCCCTCGACATGGCCGGTGCCGAATTTCTCCGGCTCCTTGGAGAAGCGCTTCGACATCGCGTAGGAGACCCAGGCGGCCATGTCGGCGCCGGCGCCGGGCAGCACGCCGATGATGATGCCGACGATGTTCCCGCGCGTCATCTGCCAGCGATACAGCTTCGTCAGCTTCCACTGGCCGGCCAGGATGCTTCCGAACTTTCGCCGCGGCAGCGGCGGCGGCTCGGGCGTCAGCATCGCGCGCATGACCTGCGCCACCGCGAAGACGCCCACCAGCGCCGGGATCGGCTCGATGCCGCCGAACAGATCGGTGAGGCCGAAGGTGAAGCGCGGCACACCGCCGGGATTCTCGATGCCGATGCAGGCGACCAGGAGGCCGATGAACATGCCCGCGATCGCCTTCACCGGCGATGAACGCGCGACCAGAGTGGCGCACATCAGGCCAAGCAGGGCCAACCAGAAATATTCGAAGGTCGAGAACGACAGCGCGATCTCGGCGAGCGGCGGCGCCAGGATCATCAGCGACAGCACGCCGGCGATGCCGCCGACCGCGGAGAACCACACGCCGGCACCTAACGCGAGCTCGGCCTGGCCCTTGCGCGTCATGGCATAGGCTTCGTCCGCATAGGCGGCGGAGGCGGGCGTGCCGGGAATGCGCAGCAGTGCGCCCGGAATGTCGCCGGAGAAGATCGCCATCGAAGAGGCCGCGACGATGGTCGCGATCGCCGCGATCGGGGACAGATAGAAAGTGACGGGGACGAGCAGGGCGGTTGCCATCGTCGCCGACAGGCCCGGCAACGAGCCGATCACGAGCCCGTACACGGACGCTGCGAACATCGCGATGATGACCTCCCAGGTGGAGATCAGCGCGAATGCATCAATCAGGGTCTTCAGCATGGGCGATTACCAGGGCGTCGGCAGCAGGCCGGCGGGCAGCGGCACCCGCAACAGCTTGCCGAAGATGAGGTGGATGGCGAAGGGCGAGAGCGCCGCGAGCGGCAGCGCCAGCTTCCACTTGGCTCCCAGCGCCGTCGAGGTGACGTAGACCATGATCGCCGCGGTGATGATGAAGCCGAGGCGGTCGGCCGCGACGACGTAGAACAGCAACAGCGCGGGCGGCAGCAGCGCACGCAGGCCGTAGAGCTTGCCCTGCGGTGGCGGAGCAGCTGCCTGGCCGTCCTCCAGGGGAACCAGCTGTTCCTCCTCCTCGAAGGAATGGCCGATGCCGAACACGATCGCCAGCCCGCATAGCGCAAGGCCGCAGCCGATCACCAGCGGAAACACGTTGGGGCCGACCGGCTGCCCAGGCACCGGCGGCAAGATCCAGCCGCCATAGGCGGCCGCAGCGCCAAGTGCGACGAGAAACGATCCCGTGACGGAGTCGGGAAGACGCATGGGGAGTCCTGTGAAAGAAGTTCTCCCTCTCCCCGCGCGCGGGGAGAGGGTTGGGGTGAGGGGGGCTCTCCGCGGACGAAGTGAGAGTTGGATTCGCGGAGAGTCCTCCTCACCCGGAATTCAAGCTGCGCCTGAATTCCGCCCTCTCCCCGCAAGCGGGGAGAGGTGAAACGTCACGTCTTCGAAAGGCCTGCCGCCTTCATGGCTTCGCCCATCTGGGCGTCGCCCTTGTCCATGAAGCTGGCGAAATGAGCGGCATCGCCCCACACGGTGCCGAAGCCGCGATTGCTCATGAAGTCCTTGAACTCCGCGGAGTCGTAGACCTTCTTCAGGGCTGCGGTGAGCTTTGTTGCGATCTCCGGCGGCAGGTTCTTGGGCCCCGCGATGCCGCGCCAGGCGCCCGTCGCGTAGTCGATGCCCATCGCCTCCTTCAGCGTCGGCACGTCCTTGAAGACCGGATTGCGGGCCGGCGCCATGATGGCGAGGCTCCTGGCCTTGCCCGCCTCGATGATGGCGCGCGCCTCCGGAACCGAACAGGTGGTGAGATCGAGGCCGCCGGCGGCGAGATCCTGCATCGCGGGTGCAGCGCCATTCGACGGCACCCAGGCGACCTGGTTGGCGGGCAGGCCCATCGCCTGCATCCAGCCGACCAGTGCCAGATGCCAGATGCCGCCCTGGCCGGTGCCCGACGCCTTGAACTTGCCGGGAGGCGCCGCCTTGATCGCATCGGCGAGTTCCTTGACCGTCTTGTAGGGCGAGGAGGAGGAGACCTGGATGCCCGGCGGATCCTCATTCATCAGCGCCAGCGGCGTGTAGCTCTTCGGCGTCAGCTCGGTCAGGCCCTGCCAGTGCATCATCGAGATTTCGACCGTGAGCATGCCGATGGTGTAGCCGTCGGGCTGGGCGGTCGCGATCGCGCTATGGCCCACCACGCCGGAGCCGCCGGTGCGGTTGACCACGTTGAAGGGCTGGCCGAGATCCTTCTCCAGCAGCGCCGCAACGATGCGCGCAGTCGCATCGGTGCCGCCGCCGGCGCCCCAGGGCACGATCACGGTGACCGGCCGGGCCGGATAGGCTTGTGCGAGCGCGGGCTTGAAGCCGAAGGCGGCGGATGCGGCGACTGCGGCAGTCGAGGCCGCAAAGGTGCGGCGCGTAATCTTGGACATGAATCCTCCCAGCGGCGCCCGTGACGTCGGACGCTCTTGTCAATGACGGCATTCTAGTCGGCTTTGCAGCGTCGCCGCAAGGTAGCGCTACCAACGAGATCGCGCCTGTTGTGTGAAAGCGGGGAGCCCATCGGATGAGCAGTCGGAAACCGGGTGGGTTTTGCCCGCGCAAGCCGCCAACCTCCCGCGCGTAACGAGAACCAAAAGGCAAGCCTCCAATGATCCAAGCCTATTACAGCGCCGTGCTGGACCATCCTCTGGACGACGTCTGGTCGCTGATCCGCGATTTCAACAACTATCCCGCCTATATCGACGGGGTGAGCGAGAGCGTGATCGAGGACGACAAGCGCGGCGACGAAGTCGGCGCCATCAGGCGCTTCTGCTATCTCGGAAACTGGATCCGTCAGCGCCTGGTCGACCACTCGGACCGGCAGCACAGCCTGACCTATGCCGGTCTCGAAGCGCTGCCGTTTCCAGAAGATGACGCGGATCAGAGCCCAGCGCCGACGCGCTATCAAGGCACCATGCATCTGCGCCCGATCACCGAGGGCGATCGTACCCTCATCGAATGGTCGGTCGACCTCGAGACGGAGCCCGCGGACGCCGACCGCTGGCGGGCCCTGTTTGCCTCCTGGATTCCCGATTGGACGGAGTCGCTCGCGCGGACGCTGGCCCGGACCCGTCCGCGATCCAGTTAGCGGTCGCTCACTGCCCGTCCGCATCGTCCTTCGGCCGCGCGCCGCCGAAGATGCGGGTGCCCTCCACGGTGAGATAGGGCTTCAGCGTTTCCCACGGCACGAAGGCGACATACTCGCCTTCGGCGTAGGCGCCGACGGCATAAGGCGGGTAGTGGAATGTCAGGCCGGAGCTTTTGCCCGCTTCGGTCGAGGGCGCAAGCGTCACCGCGCCGATCTTGAGCAAGCTCGGCGCGAGCTCCTTGAACCATTCGTCAGTCGCGGTCTCGCTGGTGCCGCGCTTTTTCTTCTCGGCCTTGAGTGAAGCGATCACGGCCTTCACCATGGTGTTCATGGTCGCCCCGTTGTCGGCGGTCTCGGTGAAGAACGGGCGGATCGAGATGCGCTTGTTCTCGGCCTTGTCCCACAGGATCGTGTTCACGTCCGAATTGGGATGCGCGCCCCTTGTGTTCACGTAGTCGTTGCGGAGGATGCTGATGTAGCGATCGGCAACGACGGAGCGGATTTCATATTTCCGCTCGAAGTCCCAGCCACCGTCTTTGAAGAACTGCGGATCGGCCTTGCGCGCGGCGGCAGCCTCGGCAGAGTTCTTGTCGAGCCACTTTTTGCCTTCGGCGAGGCAATCCGCCGCCAGCGGTGCATCGGCCTTGATCCTGTCGTCGAGGAAGACGCGCGCCTCGATGTTTTTGGTCTTGACGACGGAGTCGGGCTTGGGGTCGGCAGCGTGCGAAAGGGAAATATTGGCTGCGCCCATCAATAGTGCCAGGCTCAATTTTAGGACGGTGTTCAAGCCTTTGGCTCCTTGGCGATGGTTCGGATGAAGATCTCCAACGGCGGCAGATCGTCCTTGATCATGTCCCATAACAGATCCGCGTCGGTCTGATGGTAGGCATGTCGCAGCCAGTTGCCCAGGTCGGCCAATCCCCTCCAATTAATGCTGGGATTGTTCGCTTTAACATCGTCCGGAATGGAACGCGATGCTTCGCTGATGACCTCGAGTAAGCGCTCGACTGCCAGACGCATGAAGACGTCCTGCGCGAATGTCTCACGGCTGTGAGTTGCCACGGCCGTTCTGATCTTGTCCGTGGCATCCAGGATATGGCCGACGGGGTCAGCAAAAGTCGGCGGCACGTCAGAATACTTCGTGTATGTCGTCTGCGATCCGCTCTGCAAAGCGTGGAGAGAGGGAGCGCCGCACCGTTGCCTGGGCTTGCAGGCCGGTCGCATCCTCGATGATGTGCTCAACATCGATCAAGTTGAGTAGGGAGAACGAGATTTCGGGCTCGATCTCGACGAGAACGTCAATGTCGCTATCAGGCCGATAATCGTCCCGGGCGCGCGAGCCGAAAATGGCAAGCTTCGATACGCCTTTACCTTTGATGGCATCCGCGTTTTTGCGTATCGCAGCGATGATTTCGTCACGTGTCATGGACGCACCCGGCCGGTTACCCCGGCCATTCTATCATCTACTCCGCCGCCTCGCTATGCCCGAGCCGGGCGTTCAGCTTGCGGATCAGCTCCTCGGCCGCCTCCGCGATCACCGTGCCCGGCGGGAAGATCGCTTCCGCACCGGCGGCATAGAGCGCATCGTAATCCTGCGGCGGCACCACGCCGCCGACGATGATCATGATGTCGTCGCGGCCCTGCTTCTTGAGCGCGGCCTTCAGTTCGGGCACGGCGGTGAGATGGGCGGCTGCGAGGGAGGAGACGCCGAGGATGTGCACGTCATTCTCGACCGCCTGCCGCGCGGCTTCGTCGGCGGTCGCGAACAGCGGGCCGATGTCGACGTCGAAGCCGATATCGGCGAAGGCGGAAGCGATCACCTTCTGGCCGCGGTCGTGGCCGTCCTGGCCGATCTTGGCGACCAGGATGCGCGGGCGGCGGCCTTCCGCCTCCTCGAACGCGTCGATCAGCGCCTGAACCTTCTCGACCTGGTTGCCCATGCTGGACGCCTCCCGCTTGTAGACGCCGGTGATGGATTTGATTTCGGCGCGGTGGCGGCCGAACACTTTCTCCAATGCGTCAGAGATTTCGCCAACGGTTGCCTTCGCGCGTGCCGCGTCGATGGCGAGCGCGAGCAGGTTGCCGTTGCCTTCGCCGGCCGAGCGCGTCAGCGCGGCGAGCGCGGCGTCGACGTCCTTTTGGTTTCGCTCGGATTTCAGCCGCTTCAGCTTGTCGATCTGGAGCCGGCGAACATTGGTGTTGTCGACCTTCAGGATCTCGATCGGGACCTCGTCGGTCGGCTTGTACTTGTTGACGCCGATCACGGCCTGCCTGCCGGCGTCGATCCGAGCCTGCGTCTTGGCCGAGGCCTCCTCGATGCGCAGTTTCGGAACCCCGGCCTCGATCGCCTTCGCCATGCCGCCGAGCTCCTCGACCTCCTGGATGTGGCTCCACGCCTTCGCCGCGAGGTCGCGCGTCAGCCGCTCGACGTAATAGGAGCCGCCCCAGGGATCGATGATGCGGGTGGTGCCGCTCTCCTGCTGGAGGAAGAGCTGGGTGTTGCGGGCGATGCGCGCCGAGAAGTCGGTCGGCAGCGCCAGCGCTTCGTCGAGCGCGTTGGTGTGCAGCGACTGGGTGTGGCCTTGGGTGGCCGCCATTGCCTCCACCGTCGTGCGCATCACGTTGTTGAAGACGTCCTGCGCCGTCAACGACCAGCCCGAGGTCTGGCTGTGCGTGCGCAGCGACAGCGAGCGCGGATCTTTCGGGTTGAACGGCTTGAGCAGCTTCGCCCAGAGCAGGCGCGCAGCCCGCAGCTTGGCGACCTCCATGAAGAAGTTCATGCCGATCGCCCAGAAGAACGACAGCCGCGGCGCAAAGCGGTCGACGTCGAGCCCGGCGGCAAGACCGGCGCGAAGATATTCGACGCCGTCGGCGAGCGTATAGGCGAGCTCAAGGTCCTGCGTCGCGCCGGCCTCCTGCATGTGATAGCCGGAGATGGAGATCGAATTGTACTTCGGCATCCTCGTGGAGGTGTAGGCGAAGATGTCGGAGATGATCCGCATCGATGGCGCAGGCGGATAGATGTAGGTGTTGCGCACCATGAACTCTTTCAGAATGTCGTTCTGAATGGTGCCGGAGAGCTTTTCGGGCGGCACGCCCTGTTCCTCCGCGGCCGCGACGTAGAGCGCGAGGATCGGCAGCACGGCGCCGTTCATGGTCATGGACACGCTCATCTGGTCGAGCGGAATGCCCGCAAACAGCGTGCGCATGTCGTAGATGGAATCGATGGCCACACCGGCCATGCCGACGTCGCCGCCGACCCGCGGATGATCGCTGTCATAGCCGCGGTGGGTGGCAAGATCGAAGGCGACCGACAGACCTTTTTGTCCCGCCGCCAGATTGCGCCGGTAGAACGCGTTGGAATCCTCCGCCGTGGAGAAGCCGGCATATTGCCTGACCGTCCAGGGCTGGTTGACATACATGGTCGGGTAGGGGCCGCGCAGATAGGGCGCGATGCCCGGATAGGTCTCGAGGAAATCGAGCCCGGCGAGATCCGCCTCGCCATAAGCGGGCTTCACCAGAATGCCCTCGGGCGTCAGCCATGGCTCGGCGCTGCCGACCGGTGCGGCGGTGGCGATGCGCTCGAAGGCGACATCGGCGAAATTGGGAATGCGGGTCATTCCTTGGGTCCCTCAAACCTGCGGTTTCGTTTTATCATGTCTGCCGTCGCTCGCCATGGTCCTGCTCACGTCGCCGCCACGGCTTTTCGGGCTGCGATCCGGCGCTTCATCTCGTCGCGCACGTCCTTGAACTCGCATTCTCTGAGAAAGGCCTCTAGGGACGAGGGCGTAACTAGGTTGCCATTGCCCAAAGCACTCAAGAGTCCGATGAGCAAGGCTTGGATCCGATAGAAGATGCGGGCATGAAGCAGCCCGCGGCCGAACAGCCCCGTCCCCAGGCGGTAGGCCAGCTTGTTCTGTTGGATAAACGCCAGCGACCGAATGTACGCTTCCTTCTCGGCAACCAGCGTCTCATAGCGTGCCGCGATCTCGGTATCATCGAGTTTGGCAAGGTCGCCGCGCAGATTGATGCCGAACCGCATGGACGCCTCAATCATGATCCGGATGCTGATGGCTGACGATGGTCGCCATCTTCTCCGGTCCGTAATTCTGTTGCGTGGTCTGGCTCGGCAGGTTGGAGATGCCGACCACCCAGCCGAGGCGGGACTCGGTGCCGAACTGCCGCGTCGGCACGACGCGGTCGGGGCGGTCGAAGGTGCCGGTCATGATCTCGATCCGGTCGCCGTCGATGCGACCAAAGCTCAGCGGCGTGCCGCAGGCTGCGCAAAAGCCGCGTTCGGCGATGGTGGAAGAGCGGAAGAACGACGGCTGTCCCCTGGTCCAGGTAAAATCCGTTCTGTTGATGTCGGCCAAAGAGGCGAAAGGCGCACCGCTTGCTTTCTGGCACATCCGGCAGTGGCAGATCGAGACCCTGGTCGGCGCTGTCGTGACTGCAAAGCGCACGGCCCCGCATTGGCAGCCGCCAGTGAGAACGGGTTTGCCGGGTTCGGTCATGCCTGCTCCATCCGTCGATAGGCGTCTTGCAGCGTCGCAAGCGCATCGCCTCCGGCGAAGATGAAACCGGTGACGCCGGCCGCGCGCAGGGCCGCCTCGGCATCGGTCGGGCGCCCTGCCAGATAGATATGTCGGGCGCCTGCGGTTTGCAGGGCCTGCGCCGCGGCCTCGGCATGTTCCGCATAGACCTTGTCACTGGAACAAAGACAGGCGAGCTCTGCGCCGGAGTCCCTGAAAGCGGCGCCGAGCTTGACGGGATCGGCAAAGCCCTCGCTGTCGACGGCCTGGATGCCGCCGGCCTCGAAGAAGCTCTTGGCAAAGGTCGCGCGCGCCGTGAAATCGGCGGGCGTGCCGAGATTGGCCAGAAACACCTTTGGACGGGCGCCGCGCGCCTTCAACACGGCATCGGATTTGTCGCGCAACGCCTCGAACGGTTGCGCCAGCCGGATCGGCGCCAGTGCCTCGAATCTGTACTTCTGCTCGCCGTAAGGCGCGAGCGCGACCGGTGTCGCCTTCAGCACCGCGGTCTCGCTCTCATGCAGGTTCGGAAACTCGCTGGCGCCGGTCAACACGTCGCGGCGTTTTGCGATGTTGGCCTCCCGCGCCTTTCGCGCGGCCGCCACCTTGCTCTGGAACAGGCCCTGCTGAAGCGCCGCGAAGGCACCACCCGCTTTCTCGCTTTCCTGGAACAGCGCCCAGGCGGCGTCGCAAAGCTGCGCCGTCAGAGTCTCGATGCCGCCTGCGCCGGCCGCGGGATCGCTGACCTTGGCGAGGTTGCTTTCTTCCAGCAAGAGAAGCTGCGTGTTGCGCGCCACGCGCCGCGCGAACGGATCGGGCAGGCCGAGCGCCAGCGTGTGCGGCAGCACGGTGATCGCATTCGCGCCGGCGAGCCCGGCGGCGAATGTCGCGATGGTCGCACGCAGCATGTTCACGTAAGGGTCGCGCTGCGTCAGCATGCGCCAGGCGGTATCGGCGGCAATGAACAGCGGTCTTGGCGTGAGCCCGCAGGCCTGCTCGATGCGCGCCCACAGCAGCCGCAGCGCGCGGAATTTGGCCATGGTGAGGAACTGGTCGGCATCGGCGGCGAGCCGCGCATAGACCATGCCCTGCGCCTGCTCGAGCGGAATGCCGGCGCCTTCGATCGCACGCAGATAAGCGACGCCGCAGGCGAGCACGAAGGCGAGCTCCTGCACTTCCGAGCCACCGGCGTCATGGATCACGCGCCCGTCGGCGGAGGCGAACGGTCCCTTGAAGCCGAGCGCAGCGAGACCCTGGATGGCGCCGCCAATGGCGGGAACGATCTCGTTCCAATCATAGGGGCTGTAGCCCCACATTGCGCAGGCCGCGAGCGGATCTACTCCGAAGCGGATGTCGCAGGCGGCGGGATCGAGGCCCTTGCTCTTCACAAATTCCGCGACATGGATCGCGGCCATCCGCGACTGCGGACCGATCTGGAGCTCGAGGCCGATCCCGGCATCGAGATGGATGTCCTTCAGGACTTTCGCAACCGCATCGGCCGACGGTTCCAGCCCGAAGCCGTAAGCTCCGTTGCCGTCGGCGAACACCAGCGCGAGCCCGGTCGCGCCATTCTCCAGATCCTGCAAAGCCTGTGCATTCGCGGCCGCCGCATCGGGATGGTCGATCCGCTGCACGATCTGCCACGGCGCAGCCGGCGGCCGTCCAGCCACGGGCGCAACGCCCCTGGCGCGCGGATAGAGCGGATCGATCTTGATGCCGTCATAGGTCTTGCCGACCAGCTTCTCGAACGGCGCGCCCTTCAGCACGCCGTCGACCAGCTTGCGCCAGTCCTCGACGGTGGCCTTGGGAAAATCCGCCGCCAGCGGCAGGTCGTCAGTCACGGAGGTCATGCGGCGAGAGGCTCCCAAACATCTTCTTGTTCGCTGGCGAAATTGCCACGGCAGGCCGTCCCTGCAAACGGTTGTTTTTGGTTAACCGGTATCCGGAAGCCGCTCAATGCCTTGCGTCGAGACGCTGGCGAGCCCGTCACGCACACGAATGCCTGAGATCACGCGGTCCGGCGCGATTTCGGCCAGCGGCACCAGAACGAAGGCGCGCTCGAACAGGTGCGGATGCGGCAGCGTCAGGTCGGGCTTCTGCAGGCTGACGTCGTCATAGGCGATCATGTCGAGATCGAGCGTGCGTGGCCCCCAGCGCCTCGCCTTGTCCCTGATACGGCCGAATTTCTGCTCGACCTTCTGCAGCACGAACAAGAGCGCGTGCGGATCGAGACCGGTCTCGATCTCGATGCAGGCGTTGATGAAGGGATCCTGGTCCTCGTCGCCCCAGGGCGGGGTGGCATAGTCCGAGGAGCGCGCGATCAGGGCGCCTTGCGCCATGCCGCAGATATGGGCGATCGCCTTGCCGAACGTCGCGCGGACATCGCCGACATTGCCGCCCAGCGCGATCAGCACGCTCGCCATGCTAGGGGTGCCGCGAGCGCGTCAGCATGACACCGACATCGTCGAAGATCGCGGCGATGGGCGCATGCGGCTTGTGCACCGTGATCTTCACGGCGCGGATGCGCGGGAAATTCGACAGGATGGCGTCGGCCACCGCGCCGGCAGCGCGCTCCAGCAGCTTGTAGTTGGTGTTCTTGAACGCCGCCGTCGTCGTCGCCACGACATCGGCGTAGGACACCGTGTCCGCGAGCCGGTCGCTGCGCGAGGGCTCCGAGAGGTCGGTATAGAGTTCGAGATCGATGACGAAACGCTGGCCCACCTCGGTTTCGTGATCCATCACGCCGTGGCGGGCATGGATCGACAGGCCGGTAACGAAGATCGTATCGGTCATTGCTTGCTCTCGATTGCGTGCGCCACGCGCAGGGCTTGCAGGGTTTCGCCGACGTCATGGGTCCGGATGATCTTCGCGCCGCGCTGCGCGGCGATCAGATGGGCCGCGATCGAGCCGCCGAGCCGCTCCGATGGTTCGGACGGCGACACCGAGGCGATGAAGCGCTTGCGCGAGGCGCCGACCAGGATCGGCAGGCCGAACATCTCGAATTCGCGTAAGCGCGCCAGCGCGGTCATGCTCTGCTCGGCCGTCTTGCCGAAGCCGATGCCGGGATCCAGCACGATTTTGTCGCGTGCGATGCCAGCCTGTGCGGCGATATCGAGCGAGCGCAGGAAGAACGTCTTCATGTCCGTGATGATGTCGATGGCGGGATCGGCGTCGTCGCGGTTGTGCATGACGATGACTGGGACGCCTCTTGCGGCGATCAGCGGCGCCATGCCGGCGTCGCGTTGCAGGCCCCAGACGTCGTTGGCGATCGCAGCGCCCTGGTCGAGCGCGAAGGCCACCACCTCCGCCTTCATGCTGTCGATTGAGACGGGCGCGCCGAGCGCCACCACGTCGGCCAGCACCGGCTTCAGCCGGGCGAGCTCGTCCGCCGCCGTGACGGGCCGGGCGCCCTTGTAGGGGCGGGTGGATTCGGCACCGATGTCGATGATGTCGACGCCATCGGCGATCATCGCCCGCGCCCGTTCCATCGCCCTTGCGGGCGCGATGAACTCGCCGCCGTCGGAGAAGGAATCCGGGGTGATGTTGAGCACGCCCATCACCGCCGGGATCGGCCGTTCCAGCAACGTCCGCAGCGCATCAAGCCCGGCCGAGCCGGCCGATGCGACGGAGGGGGAAGGCGAGGCGTTCATGCGCGTGGCTTTAGCGGTCGGGGAGGGGGAGTCAAGACCAACACCCTCGCTGTCATTGCCCGCGAAGGCGGGCAATCCAGTATTCCGAGGCCGTGCGGTGATACGGAGGAGACCCGGCGTACTGGATACCCCGCCTTGGCGGGGTATGACACCGAAAGCTAACGCGGCAGGGAGAGGCCCTAATACGTGATCTTCGGCGGCAGCTTCTTGGCCTTGGCGATGATGTCGCCGACCGACTTCTCGGAAGGCAAGATGCGGACGAGCTTCTTCTTCTCGTTGGCCTCGCGCATGCTCTGGGCGAGCCTTGCCGGATTTCGATAGGCGAGCTCGCGCACCGTGGTGACGCCGGCGGCGCGAACGAGGCCGACCTTGGCCCGGCCCATGCCGGGGATGCGCATGTAGTCCGAGACATTGGCCCATTCCAGCAGCAGCTGCTCGCTGATGCCGGTCTTGGCCGACAGAGCCTTGCGGCCTTTCACGGTCGACGCGGCCTCGAGCAGCGCGTCGGTGGTGCGGATTCCTTGCGCCTTCAGCTTGTTGGCGGCAAAGGCCGAGAGGCCCTCAATCTCGGAGATCGGATATGTCATGATGCTCGATGTGAATGCGTGGCTTCAGGCGAACTGGCTGAGGCCCGGCGTCCCCGCGATGATCTTGCCCATCTGATCCGCTCCGATCTTGTCCCGCCCGTAGCGGAAAAGTTCACGGGCAACTTTTTGAATGTCGGACATGCCAAGTCCCAGACCCATCAGGCGCGTGCCCACGGCCATCAGACCGCCGCCCATCAGCCGTGACAGGCCGCCGCCGCTCCTGGACGCGTCGATCGCAGCTTCTGCTCCGGGAATCTGATCGATCAGGGCCTGCACGCTATCGGAGGGGCCCTCGCTGCGGAGGAAGCCCAGGATAATGCCGACGGTCTTTTCAGCCACAGCACTATCTATGCCGGCGTTTGTCGCCAGCCGTCCGATCAACTCGTCCATAAGACCCGCCCCTCAGCCGGTTCACATGCCGGAGTATTGCTTTCGAAAATGATCTTGGGCCGGTGTGACGTGAAATTCAAGCGATGAACGCACGCGCTGCGCGAAATCATATGCGAACGCGCGAAAGGTGTTGCAGCCGTGCAAGAGCCGAGAACGAATCGGCGAAAAATTGCCGCGTTGCGAACACTTCGCTCCGACTTTGGGCTGACCTCGTCCGTTTGTGTCCGACAATGTCGCATGCCTGGGCGCGTTGAACGGTTTTATTCGGTGCGCGACATGCGTTAAACTACGGAACTGGTGCATTTGAGTTTCAATACGCGAAACTCGGCAGAGAGATCAGAGATCAGAGAGAATAATGACCGCACAAGACAGCAAGCTCGGCGATACCGACGACAAGATCTTCGTCGGCAAGGGAAACGAGCAGGCATGGCTGACGCTGGCGCTCGCCAATCGCCACGGCCTCGTCACGGGTGCAACCGGAACCGGCAAGACCGTGTCGCTGCAAGTGCTGGCGGAAGGATTTGCGCGCGCCGGTGTTCCCGTATTCGCGGCCGACATCAAGGGCGACCTGTCTGGGATCTCGGAAGTCGGCGAGGCCAAGGACTTCATCCTCAAGCGCGCGGGCGAGATAGGCCTCAAATTTCAGCCGGACCAGTTCTCGACCGTGTTCTGGGACGTGTTCGGCGAGCAGGGCCACCCCGTGCGCGCCACCGTCACCGAAATGGGGCCGTTGCTGTTGGCACGGATGCTCGACCTGAACGACGTGCAGGAAGGCGTTCTCAATGTCGCATTCCGTGTTGCCGACGAGAATGGTCTGCCATTGTTGGATATGAAGGATCTGCGGTCGCTGTTGGATGCGATCGTTCCCGCCAGCGGCAAGAAGGCAGCGGATGCCGAGGAAGATCCATTTGCCGAGATCCGCAAGGCCGCGCAGAGCTTCGGCAATGTCAGCAAGGCGACGGTTGGAACCATTCAACGCCAGCTCCTGGTGCTGGAAAACCAGGGCGGAACGAAATTCTTCGGTGAGCCGGCACTGGAGCTGAAGGATTTCATGAAGACCGATAGCGACGGTCGCGGCATCGTCAACATTCTGGTTGCTGACAAGCTGATGGAGAGCCCCAGGCTCTACGCTACCTTCCTGTTGTGGTTGCTGTCGGAGTTGTTTGAGGAACTGCCTGAAGCCGGCGATCTGCCGAAGCCAAAACTGGTGTTCTTTTTCGACGAGGCGCATTTGCTGTTCAACGATGCGCCGAAGGCACTGATGGACAAGATCGAGCAGGTGGTTCGTCTGATCCGTTCCAAGGGCGTCGGCGTCTATTTCGTCACGCAGAATCCGATCGACGTGCCGGACAAGGTGTTGGCCCAGTTGGGCGGTCGTGTGCAGCATGCTCTGCGCGCCTTCACGCCGCGCGACCAGAAGGCGGTCGCCGCTGCGGCGCAGACCTTCCGGCCCAACCCGAAGCTCGACACGGCCAAGGTGATCATGGAGCTCGGCAAGGGCGAGGCGCTGGTGTCCTTCCTCGAGGGCAACGGCACGCCTTCGATGGTGGAGCGGGTGATGATCCGGCCGCCATCGGCCAGGATCGGACCGATCACGCCGGACGAGCGCAAGGCGATCATGGCTGCAAGCCCGATGAAGGGCAAATATGACACCGCCGTCGATTCCGAGTCCGCCTACGAGATGCTTCAGAAGCGCATCGCCGCCACGGCGGCCACGGCGGAAGGTCCAGCTGGCGGAAGCGGCGGCGGCATCCTGGGTCAGATCGGCTCGATCGTTGGCACCATCTTCGGCACCAACGTCAAGCGAGGGCGTCTCTCGACTGGCCAGGTCATTGCGCGGGACGTGACGCGATCGGTCACCAACCAGGTGATCGGCGGGTTGGCCGCGAACGTCGGAAAGTCGGTCGGCGGCCAGCTCGGCGGCTCGATCGGCCGCACGCTGGTCCGCGGCGCGCTCGGCGGATTGCTGCGGCGGTAGGCGGAACGCCGGGCGGGAAGGCGATCCCTCCACCGCCCGTCGGCTTCACCCAAGCTGGGGGCGAACATCACACAATCAGGTGAGGGGACTCTCCAAGTCTCCGCCCGTCTGCTACGTCCTGCTGGTCGCCGCACAGGATCGCACCGTGACTTCGCCCGCTCCGTTAGCCAAGCCTGACGCGCCCAGACGCTTGTCGCTGCGTGCGCCGCTGGATCTGCTTTTTCTGCTCTGCTGCGTCCTCCTGACGGCCGACGTGCTCGTCCCCGAGATTTTCGGCCGCGGCAAGACCAAGGACTACCTGCTCTGGTACTGGGCCGGACAGCAGGTCTTGCAGGGTTGGCCGCTCTATCCCGCCACGGCCAAGGAGTATTTCGACTTCATCTATCCGCCGTTGCCGGCGATCCTGTTGGCGATCCCGGCCTGGTTCGGCAAGATTCCGCTCTATGTCATCCTGTCGATTCTGAATGCTGTGGCGTGGTGGTACACCGGGACGCTCTCCCAAGTCATGGCCGGCTCGGGCCGCAAGCCAGGCCCCTGGCTGGAAGCGCTGCCGGTCCTGGTCACCGTCGCCTTCGTGTTCGACATGTTCGATCTCGGCCAGCCGAATCTCGTCCTGCTCGCGATGATGCTCTATGGCTTCTGGAGCTTGCGGCATCAGCGGGCGTGGCTCGCCGGCTTCTTGTTCGCGCTTGCCACCGCCATCAAGGTGTTTCCGATCGCAGTGCTCCCCTATCTGCTCTGGCGGCGGAAGTGGGGCGCCCTCGTCAGCACGATCGCCTTCACCGGCATCCTGCTCTATGTCGTGCCGGCGCCGATCCGCGGCTTCGAGCGCAACGCGGCCGAGCTTGCGGTCTGGTATCAGGGCATGGTCGGGACGAGCTCGGAAGAGGGCTTTGGCCAGCGCGCGGAGCAGAACTGGTCATGGGTCAACCAGTCCCTCATTGCCGTCACGCACCGTCTGGTCCGTCCGGTCAACTACAACCAGGACGATCGCAACAAGCCGCCGCGGACGATGAACGTCATCGACGTCGATTACAGGACGGCGAACTGGATCGTGCTGGCGCTGTCGGCACTGCTCGGGCTCGGCTTCGTCGCGATCATGCCGCGGGAGGCGCAGCGGACGGAGCGCTCGGACGCCGAGGAGCTCGGCATCCTGTTCTGCCTGATGACGGTGGCCTCGCCTTTAGCCCGGCAATACTACTTCATGTGGCTGTTCTTCCCGATCACGGTGCTGATGCATCGCGCCGCCTTCGACGCGCGGGCGCATGTGCGCCTGGGAACCTGGCTCGCTTTGGGCGCCGCCGGCATCCTCCTGCTGCTGTCGCTGCCGTGGTTTCCCCACGTCATCCAGGCCTGGGGCAACAACCTCGCCGCGACCGCCGTCCTCGCAGGGTGCCTCGCCTGGCACATCCGGCATCCGCCGGTTGCGGCTGGCCCCCAGGCTGCGCCGGCGCTAAAACCCGGGACCTCTTGAGACCCAACAATCAGGATCACGACCATGGCCAATGCGCAGCTCCAATCCGTGCTCGACCACATCGACAAGGATTTCGACAACAGCCTGCAGCGTCTGTTCTCGTTGTTGCGGATCAAGTCGATCTCGGCCGATCCCGCCTTTGCAGATGACTGCAAGGCCGCTGCCGAACATCTCGCCAAGGACATCGCCAGCCTCGGTGTCGCCACCGAGGTGAGGCCGACCGCGGGCCATCCCGCCGTCGTCGGCAAGACCGCAGCAGGCGGGCGGCCGCACGTGCTGTTCTACGGCCATTACGACGTGCAGCCGGTCGACCCGCTCGATCTCTGGCACCGTCCGCCGTTCGAGCCCGTCGTCACGGATCATGCCGATGGCCGCAAGATCATCGTCGCGCGCGGCGCCGAGGACGACAAGGGACAGGTGATGACGTTCGTCGAGGCCTGCCGCGCCTGGAAGAAGGTGACGGGCTCGCTGCCGGTCGACGTCACCTTCCTGATCGAAGGCGAGGAAGAGGTCGGCTCGAAGAACTTCGTGCCCTTCATCGAGGCCAACAAGGACGAGTTCAAGGCCGACTACGTGCTGGTCTGCGATACCGGCATGTGGGACCCCAACACACCGGCGATCACGACCTCGCTGCGCGGGCTGCTCTACGAGGAGCTGAAGATCACCGCCGCCAACCGCGATTTGCATTCCGGCGTGTTCGGCGGCAGTGCGATGAACCCGATCCGGGTGCTCACGAAAATCCTCGGCGGCCTGTTCGACGACGACAACCGCATCACCATCCCCGGCTTCTATGACGGTGTGAAAGACACGCCCCCTGACATCATGGCGCAGTGGAGGAAGCTCGAATTCACGCCGGACACGTTCCTCAAGCCGGTCGGCTTGTCGCTTCCTGCAGGCGAGAAGGGCAGGCTCCTGGTCGAGCAGGCCTCCACGCGTCCGACCTGCGACGTCAACGGCATCTGGGGCGGCTATATCGGCGAAGGCTCCAAGACCGTGATCCCGTCGCATGCATCGGCGAAGGTGTCGTTCCGTCTCGTGCAGGGCCAGGACCCCGCGAGAATCCGCAAGGCTTTCCGCGACTACGTATCGGCGCGCATTCCCGGCGACTGCAAGGTCGAGTTTGGCGATCATTCCGCGGCGCCGGCCGTCGCACTCGACTGGAACATGAAGCCGCTCGCCGCCGCTCGCACGGCACTAACGGAAGAATGGGGCAAGGAGACCGTGCTGATCGGCTCGGGCGCCTCGATCCCCATCGTCGCCGACTTCAAGCGCACGCTCGGCCTGGACTCGCTGCTCGTCGGCTTCGGCCTCGATGACGACAACATCCACTCGCCGAACGAGAAATACGACCTGCGCAGCTTTCAGAAGGGCATCCGCTCCTGGGCTCGCATCCTCGCGGCGCTGGCGGAGGTGAAGTAGGGGCTTGCAAGCTGAGAGCTTTGCAAAATGCCAGCTTCGACAAAGTCCGGCCGCCACCAACGTTCAATCGAGGTTTGAAATGATTCTCGGCAGAGCCGATGGTTTGTGGCTGAACGAACCGAAGAGATGGGCCGCGGAAGGCGACAGCCTTGAAATCGTTACCGACAAGGCCAGCGATTTCTGGCGCGAGACGCATTATGGCTTCAATCGCGACAGCGGGCATTTCCTTGGTTTTCCGACTGGCGAGGCTTTCACCGCCGAACTACACGTCCAGAGCGACTTTCGGCAGCTCTACGATCAAGCGGGCATCATGGTTCGCATCGACGAGCGGCATTGGGTCAAGGCCGGGATTGAGTTCTCGGACGGACAGGCCATGCTTGGGAGCGTGTTGACGGACGAGCGTTCCGACTGGACGACTGCACCGTATCAAAACGATGCCAGCGACTTTTGGGTACGCGCAACCGTCGACAAGGGTGTGCTTCGGTTGCAGATTTCGGCTGACGGCAACCTTTGGCCGCTGATGCGGCTGGCTCCATTCCCAATGGCAAGCTCCTATCTTGTCGGGCCGATGGCCTGCACGCCCGAGCGGGATGGGCTGAAGGTCCTGTTCACAAGCTTTCGTCTGTCGCCGCCGCTTGGTAGGCCTTTGCACGACCTGAGCTGAGGGAGCCGCCAGCGCGTTGCATTCAAACAAAAACGCCGCCCGGAATTGGGCGGCGTTTCATTCCAAGACGTGCAGAGGGTGTTGAGAGCTACCCTACACGAAATCCCCCGAAGCTCAAGACCGGTAGCCCGGCAGCTCGCGGTCGAGCTTGCGCAGCAGCGGCGGCCACACGAGGTTCGTCGCGCGCAGCTCGGCGCGGTCGCGGTTCGACAGCAGCTCCGTGTTCTTGTCGATCGCGGTGTCGTCGACCGGATAGACCGGCGTGCCCAGCGCGCGCGTGCGCACCTGCATCGAGCAGGCGCGCTCGAGGTGATACATGCGCTCGAATGCGGACGCGACCGAGCGGCCGACCGTGAGCGTGCCGTGATTGCGCAGCAGCATGTGGTTGTGATCGCCGAGGTCCTTCTGGAGCCGCGGCCGCTCTTCATGGTCGAGGGCGATGCCTTCATAGTCGTGATAGGCGAGGTCGTGGGTGACGAGCTGGGCGGTCTGGTTCAGCGGCAGCAGGCCTTCCGCGCTGCTCGACACCGCAGTGCCGTCGAGCGTGTGGAGATGCAGCACGCAGATGGCGTCCTCGCGCACCTCGTGGATCGCCGAATGGATGGTGAAGCCGGCTGGGTTGATGCTGTATTCGCTCTCGGAGAGCTGGTTGCCGTGCAGGTCGACCTTGACGAGGCTCGAGGCCGTGATTTCCTCGAACATCAGTCCGTAAGGGTTGATGAGGAAGTGATGGTCGGGACCGGGCACGCGCGCGGAGATGTGAGTGTCGACCAGATCGTCCCAGCCATACAGCGCCACCAGGCGATAGCAGGCGGCGAGATTGACCCGTTGCTGCCACTCCGCCTCCGTCATGTTCGACGGCACTTCCCTCAGGCGCGCTTCCGCTGGCGACATGGCTGATCTCTCCGAACATCGTTGTTGCGAGGCGCGAACCTAGTCCTGCTGCGGGCTGCCAGCAAGGCGGTCAAAGGCGCGGCAGTTCAGCGTCGCCCGCATGAGCGGACGCGATATGCGGGGTGCCCGGATGTCGCTGGCGCTCATCCAGGCGACGGCTGCGTTTTTCTTGTGCAGCCCCGAGACCAGGGAATAAACTACGGCGCCGGGATCGACAGCAGGCTGGAGATGCTGCGGCCGCGGATGTCGTAGACGCGGGCGAACACCACGTCGTCGCGCTTGATCTCGACCATGACGGGCGCGGTGAGACCCTTGCAGTAGAACTCGCCGAGCGTCATCGCAAAATCGGCCGCGTTGGAATCCCAGCCGATGGTGAAGTCGGGGCCGAGCGCGACCTGCGCGGGCCGCTGCGGACCGCAGACGGCGACCTTCCATTTGCGATTGGTGGGCGGCACTTCCTGGCGCTCGACCAGTTGCTCGCGCAATTCGTCCGAGGCCTGTTTCAAGGCGAGGCCCCAATAGTCCAGCATGAAACGGTTGTCGGCGCCGCGCACGGTGCCGGCGATGTGGTTGAAGTGCGTGTACTGATAGGGGTGCAGCCGGATCATCTCGGCGAGCGAGACCGCCAGGCCGAAGCAGAAGGCCGCGAGCACGACCGGCTGCCATGTCCGGTGATTGGCGCGCAGGCGCTCCATCGTCCAGGCGAAGGCGACGCCGCCGAGCACCGCCATCGGCGGGATCACGAAGACGAAATGGCGGATGCCGTTGTACAGCGCCGGCCGCTTCACCATGGCGATCACGAGCGGCAGGGTTGCGGCAAGCGTCAGCATCAGGAGGATCGTCTTGCGGCGCGCCGGAACCTTGTGGCGCGGCAGCATCGCGAAGGTGCCGATCACGGCGCCGGCCATCAAAACCAGCATCACCTCGGGCAGCTGCAGTGCGAACAGCGTCGGCAGATAGGACCAGGGCATGTCGGGCACGGATACGATCGCGCCGTCGAACATCTCCTTCCACGGCTTCTCGAAGAAGTGCGAGAAATAGGTCAGCGCCTCGAAGGGATTGCCGGGCTCCATGATCGACCACGGCCAGATCAGGCCCATGATGAGGTAGCCGAGCACGAGGCCGGGCAGCAGCACATAGACGACATGGGCGAAGCGGCGGACCGACTCGCGCAGGCCTTCGGTGCGCAGTTCTTCCAGGAACAGCGGCATGAAGCCGAGTACGGCGTAGACCAAGGCGAGCCCGCCGAGAACGCGGCAGCCCAGCGAAAGGCCGGCGCCCAGGCCGACAATGAGGATCGTGCGCGGCGACGGCTGCGGATATTCCTCGGCGAGCCGGACGAGGCCGAGCATCAGGATGATCATGGCCACCGCGAAGGGCGCATCCTTCGGGTTCATGAACATGTGGCCGTAGAAGATCGGGCACAGCGCGAGCAGCAGGAGCGATGCAAGACCCGCAAGAGGGCCGCCGATGCGGCGGCCGAGCCGCCAGGTCACGGCGAGGCCGATCACGCCGACGACGGCGCCGAGCAGGCGGCGCGTCTCGAACAGCTCGAGCGGAATGACTTTGTGGAGCAGGGCCGCGACCATGTCGAAGCCGCCGCCATACATGTAGAGATTGGCGAACGAGAGCGCGGCGGTGTCCTTGAAACCGGAACCGAACATGCGGAGCAGCAGGTCGGCGTATTCTGCGTGGGTGTAATCGTCCCAGCCGAGCCCGTAATCGCGGAAGGTGAGGCCTGCGATCACGGCGACCGCGGCAAGCACCAGCATGGCGAGATCGTCGCAAGTCCGCTCGACCGAGCGCCGCAAGGGCGTGTCGATCGCCGAAGTCGTGATGGATGTCATGGCTATCGGTGCCCCGGAATCCCCTCTTGACCCTGCTCGTGCGCGCGGGCCTGCTCCCGGGACTCCGTATAGCGCAGTTCCATTACCAAGTAATTGGGCATTATGGCTAAATTCCTGATGCGGCGCAGCAATTCCCGTTACTCGAGGCCAGTCTCAGCAGTAGCGAGCCGGAGCTGAAGGGAATGTGAATAAGTCTCTGATTTCCCTCCCTTTAGGAACACCGCCTGCAATTGGTCGTTGGCGTGGAACACCGTATGACGATATCGTGGTGCAGCGGTTGTCGCGTGTGGATGCGCGGCCGGGGGTGAGTTCGATGAATTTGGCTTTCCTGATCGTGGGGATTTGCGCCTTCCTGGCGGGGTTCCTTGCGATCATTTTCGGCCTGACGATCAGGGAGTTCAGCCTCGGTGGTACTCTCATAATCTCGGGCACCATCGGCGTCTGCTCCGGAATGTTACTGGTGGGCCTGCATCTGGTGCTGCTCGAGCTCAAGGGCATCGCGCGCCGGCTGGCCGGTGTGGTCGCGCCGTCCGAGGTTCGGGTCAGGCCCGTGCTGCCGGGCCTCGCCGTGCCTGGAGAGGTCGAAGCGAACAGCAGGTTGCGCCGGCGCCGCCGTCACCGCCGTCCGCAAGTCCGCCGCCGTGGCAGAGCGAAGCTGCTGCGCGCGAGCGTCCGCGCGTCGAGGCAGTGCAGGAGCCGGAAGCTCCCACGCCGTCCCCCGCTCAGGAAACGTCGCGCCGGCGCAACCTGCTGTTCGCTTCGACCTCGCGCAAGGAGCGCGAGCGCGCGGACGCGAAGACGACCGAAGGTGCACCGCCGCAACCGCCTGCGGAGCCCAGCCAGGCCGCGAACACTCCGCCTGCGAGCTTTGATGCTGCCTGGCCGAAGCCGGACCGCGTGCGGCCGCCGGAGCCGCCGGCCGCTTCTCGCCGTCCGCCACGCTCTCCGTCGGAATTTGCGGAGGCCGCCCCACCGCCTGCACCTGAACCGCCGCCACCCGTGGAGCCGCCGCAGGTGACCGTGCTCAAATCCGGCGTCGTCGACGGCATGGCTTATTCGCTCTATTCCGACGGCTCGATCGAGGCGCAGATGCCGGAAGGCATGATGCGCTTTGCCTCGATCGACGAACTCCGCGCCCATCTCGACCAGCGCGGTTGAGGCCGCCGTGCTCTAAGTAAAGCGGCGCGGTTCAGCAGTAATCGGCGTATCCTCGCCAGTCGTCCGGTTTCCCTCGAATGTATTGTTGACACGGAATACTTTGCCGTCGTCAATCCCGTCGGATGCAGGCTTGAGAAAGGACGGGCGCATGTCGGATGCGGGTGCAAAGAATTTCGTCGAGCTGACGGCGAGCATCGTGTCGGCCTATCTCAGCAACAATCCGACGCCGGCGGCCGAGATTCCGAACCTGATCAGCCAGGTGCATGGCGCCTTGGTGCGGGTCTCGTCGGGCCGGACCGAGACGGCACCGCTGGAGCCGGCGAAGCCGGCAGTGTCGCTGAAGAAGTCGATCGCGCCGGACTATCTGATCTGCCTGGAAGACGGCAGGCGCTTCAAGTCGCTCAAGCGCCATCTGCGCACGAAGTACAACATGACGCCGGAGCAGTACCGCGAGAAATGGGGCTTGCCGGCCGACTATCCCATGGTCGCGCCGAACTACGCGGTGGCGCGCTCGCAATTGGCGAAGCAGATGGGGCTGGGACAGCAGCAGCGGAAGCGGAAGTAAGCCTCTTATGAGGCTGCCGCCAGCGCTTCCTTCGCGTCGGTCTTGATGCGCTCGACCATCGAGCGCAGGCCGTTCGAGCGCTGCGGCGTCAGATGATCGCGAAAGCCGAACTCGTTGAACACCGCGATTGCGTCGGTGTCGAGGATCTGCTGCGGCGTGCGGCCCGAATAGAGCGCGAGCACGATCGCGACCAGCCCGCGCACGATATGCGCGTCGCTGTCGCCGCGATATTTCAGGATCGGTTCGCCGCCGCTGCGGTCGACCAGCTTCTGGAGCCAGACCTGGCTGACGCAGCCTTGCACCTTGTTCGCGGCGGAGTGCTCGGCCTCCGGCATCGGTTCCAGGGTACGGCCGAGTTCGATGACGTACCGGTAGCGGTCGTCCCACTCGTCCAGAAGCTCGAAATTGTCCCTGATTTCGTCGATCGTGGTCATGCTGGCCCGTGTTCCCGTTCGGGCCAATATAGGGACGCGAGAGCGTGAAATCGATAGGGAATAGGCTTTTGGCTCGTGTGGAGCCGGTCGCCCCTTTCAGCGCGCAGCGTGTCTAATTTGCAGGCTGCGGTCCGCGCCATTCCAGCGCGAGGTCGTCCTGGGTCAGCGTGTCGCGCGGCGCCTCGCTCGAGGCAACGTCGCCTTCGCCGGCCATCGCGATCGAGCCGGTATGGTCGGGCGCCTTCTTGTGATCGTTCTTGTTGCCGTCGTTCTTCTCGTTGGTGATCTGCTCTTTCTTGTCGTTGATGATCTGGTAGAGCTTCTTTGCACCGTCCTGGGCGCGCTGGCCGATGATGGACGCGGCCTGTCCGCCGACCTCGCAGGCGGTCGGCTGGCGCTTGCAGAACTGGGTCATGTCGGAGACGGCCGCAGTCGCAGCCTGCACCGCATCGGCAGCGCCGATCTGCGGCAGCTTCTCCGATTCGGGCGTCTTGTCCCGCGGCAGGAGCACCAGCACCAGCCCGAGCCAGAATGTGATGCGAAGCAGAAAGCGCATCTTGCGACCTGTACGTTCGATCCCGTCCGCGGCGATCTCCGCGGATGGGCGGACCTAGCAACTCTCGATAAATCGCAAGTGATTGCCTTGAGCTTAATTCGCGGAAAATTTACGCAGAATTCTTCGGGATCGTCGTTTCCGTAAATATTCGATTGACGTCGCGGCCTTGATTCTGCCGGGCTGCCTCGCATCCACCAATTCGAAACCATGCGGACGAAGGTGAAACCCTGTGTTCACCATCTGCAGCGAAGACGTCGTCAAATCGTCTAAAAAGCCCCGCGATGCCCCGGCGTCCGGCCGCACGCGGCGTCGCCTTAGCACTCGTTTAAGGTCGCTCTGACACGGTGGCTCAACGATAAGGAGGCGTTCCGGCGCGTCTTCAAAAGACGATCGAGCCGAAGCGCGAGACCCGTGACAGTTTTGAGTATCATCCGCGATTGTCTCGATGCACTGCTGCATCCCTCCGCGCGCTACGATGCGCTGATGCGAGCGCGCCATCGTGCCTTCATGGCGCCGCGGCTGCTCGGCAGCCTGGCCGCCTTTGCCGCATTTCCGGTCTATCTCGCCATGCGCGGCGCGCCGAGCGCGATCGAGGTCGCGGCCTTCGCGTGGCTGATCGCGCCGATCATGTTGTCCTGGTTCCTGTCGCGCACCGGCCGCTATGAGGGCGCGCATGTGCTGTCGTCGCTGGCGCTCGCCGGGCTGATCATGGCGGTGGCGGTCACGACGGGCGGCATCGAATCATTCGCCGCGGTCTGGCTGGTCGTAGTTCCCCTCGAAGCTGCTCTGTCGGCCTCGCGCCGGGTCGCGGCTTTCGCCTCGCTGCTCGCGCTGTCCTGCGCAGGGATGCTGATCCTGTTCAGCCAGCTCGGTTGGCTCCCGGTGGAGGAGCCGGGCGCGGCCGAGCGCGGCGTGCTGATGGCCTTCGGCATCGCGTCCGCGACTCTCTATGCCGGAGGCCTCGCCTTCGGCGCGGAATCGCTCGCGCGCACCAGCGTCGCGCTGTTGTCGCGCGAGGAGGAACGCTATCGCCTGCTGGCGCGCAACATGAGCGACGTCATCTCGCGGCATCGGCGCAATGGCGCGGTGCAGTTCATCTCGCCTGCGGTGGAAGCCATGCTCGGCATGCAGGTGGCGCAACTGCTCGGCCATGGCCTGTTCGACCGCGTCCATGTCGCCGATCGGCCGGCCTATCTCACGGCACTCTCCGAGGCCGCGCGCGGCGACGTGCGCAGCGTCGAGTTCCGGCTGCGGCGGGAGCCCGCCGGTTCCGAACGAGGTGAGGTCGATTTCATCTGGGTCGAGATGCGCTGCCGCCCGCTCGACCAGGACAGTGCTCGCGACGTCACGCAGGAGGTCGAAGTCGTCGCCGTGATGCGCGACGTCACCGACCGCAAGCTGTCGGAGCAGGCGCTGGATCAGGCCCGCAGCGCCGCCGAGGCGGCCGATGCCGCCAAGACCCGCTTCCTCGCCACCATGAGCCACGAGTTGCGCACGCCGCTCAACGCCATCATCGGCTTCTCCGAGATGATCGCGCAGGAGCAGACCTTGATGCTGGGTGCTGCCCAGCGCAAGGAATACGCCGAGCTCATCAACGATTCCGGCCAGCATCTGCTGTCGGTCGTCAACGGCATTCTGGACATGTCGAAGATGGAATCGGGCAATTTCGAGATTGCCTCCGAGCCGTTCGCGCCGCGCGCATCGCTGCTCCATTGCTGCAATCTGCTGGCGCTGAAGGCGCGGGAGAACGGCATCGACCTGATCACCGACGCGCCGCAGGACCTGCCCGTCATGACCGGTGATCCCAGGGCGTTCAAGCAGATCGTGCTCAACCTCGTCGCCAATGCGATCAAGTTCACCGAGCGCGGCGGCCAAGTCAACGTATCGGCCGCTGTGTCGGGTTCGCAGCTGATGCTGCGCGTCAGCGACACCGGCGTCGGCATCGCACCCGACGACCTCAAACGCATCGGCGCGCCGTTCTTTCAGGCCGGCAAGACCTATCAGCGCCGTCACGAGGGCACTGGTCTCGGACTTTCGATCGTGAAGAGCCTCGTATCGTTGCATCTCGGCGAATTGACGGTACAAAGCAGGTTAGGAGAGGGCACCGCCGTCACCGTCAAGCTGCCGCTCGTCTACACGCCGCCGCAAGTCAGGCCGGCCGAGAGCAAGATCGCGACGCTGACGCCGGCGCTGCGCCAGGACCTTCACGACCAAGCTCACGACCAAGCTCAGGACCAACCCGCTCTGGTGAAGAAAAGTGCCTAAGAAGCCTGCCAAGGACGAAGCCGCTCCGCGCCGCCGTGGCGCCAAGGCCGCGGTCATCGATGTCGAGACCGAGCGCAACATCGTGTTGCGCGTGCTGTTGCACAGCCCCAAGGATACGCTGGCCGGCCTGGTCGCCGTTGCCGCGATCGGTGCGATCGTTGCCAATGCGCTGTTCCTCCAGACTGGCCGGCATCCCGCGCCGATGTTCGGCACGGTGATCAACCTTCCCGCGCCGTCGGCGGTGCCGCTGTCGAACCCGTTGCCGCGTCCGCGCCCCGTCGGTGCCGATACCTCGCCGCTCGAGCCGCGCGCGACGGAGTTCCGCGTTGAACCCAAACCTGCCGAGCGTGCCGCCGAGAAGGCGCCCGAGAAGCCCGTCGAGGCGACCGCCTCGACGCGCTCGAACGATCCGATGACCAGTCTGGTCAAGGCGACGGCCTCGACGCCGCCCTCGGCTCTGCGTCCGCCGGCGCCGATTCCGGTGCAGAGCCCGGCCGCGCGACGCATCGCCGGCGTGCAGCGTGCGCTGTCCGAATATGGCTACGGCAATCTGAAGATCACGGGCACCATGAGCGGCGAGACCCAGGCCGCGATCCAGAAATTCGAACGCGAGCACAAGATGCAGGTCACGGGCCAGGTGTCCGACCGGCTGCTGCGCGAACTCGCGGCCGCAATCGGCCATCCCGTCGAATAGCCGTTACCGCCTGTCATTGACGCCGATCAACTCCGCATGTCGCGCGCCGCACATCAGGTCGGCGTCTGCGGGCGCGCGATTTGCTGGGGATCAATGACGGCTGGCGGCTTCGGGGAACATGATCGTTCATCCTCATCGAGGAAGAGAGAGGTCGTCATGTTCAAGGTTTCGATTCTGGTCTGGATCATGTTGGGAACCACGTTGGCTGGAATCAGTCTGATCGTGGTGCTGATGGTGCCGAGCCTTGCGGCGGATGCCATCAAGAACATTCCCTACGCCGTAGCAGTGGGATTCGCGCTGGCGATGCCGCTGTCATATTTCGTCGCGACCCAGATTCGCGGTGGTCGGGACAGCACGCGCAAGGCGTGAGACGCACGAGCCGAGGCTGGCGTGAGAGCTCGCGCTGGCCTATCGTCGGATTCATGCGTTTGAAATCCAACATTTGGGTGGCGGCTTATTTGCGTCGCTGCCAGACCGAGGGCGTGTTCGGCGCGGTGCGACGCCGCGGCGCCGAGGAGGCCGGCGCGGTGTTCGTCAAGGTGTCGCTGCTCGACGGCCATGCGATGCTGTATGCGCCGGCGCCGCAGACCGTCTATGACGACGGTCGACCGATCGATCGTTTCTTTGTGCCGGTGGCGCCGCAGCCCCTGCCGGAGCACGCCATCGAGGAACGGCTGACCAGGGAAATCCGCTTCGATCCTGACGCCTGGATCGTCGAGACCGAGGACCGCGCGGGCCGGCATTTTCTCGATCTGGCGAAGGCCTGACTTCTGCACAGTCGTGTCCCGGCTCTGCAGCGCACAGCGAAGAGGCGCTGCGCTGCGTCCGGGGCACGAGAGCCGTCAGCGATCCGACGAACCAGTGCCTTTCCGCACCGCAGGTGCAGTGCCCGGCTGCGCACCCGGCCGTGTCTGGCTTGCGCCGGCACGCGCGCGCTGGCGCTCGCCGTCATGCAACGAGGACTGATATTTGGCGCGGGTGACGGCCAGCGCCGAGCCGCGCCAGGCTGCCAGCATCACCAGCGCCGAGCGATCGCTGAGGCGATCGTAGAGCCGCGACAGCCGGTACACGGCGTTGACGGAGGTGCCGATCTCCGGCTTGAAGAACAACAGGATGCGCTGGAAGACCGGGCTCGGCATGTCGAGCGCACGGGCGGCGACCGCGAGCGCCTCGCCGCCGGCATCGTCGGCGATCTGGGCCGCGACGCGCGAGGGCAAGATCAGGCTGTCGCCGAGCTCGAAGGTGAAGTTCTCGATGTCGCCCGCGATCGCGGCCATCTCCAGGATCTGGATCGCGCGCCTGGCCCGCACGGTCGGAATCCGCGGCGCGGCCTTCAGCGGCGTCTGCGCCAGATTGTGCAGGATCAGCGCGCGCTCGGAGGCGCCGGCGCGGAAGAACATGTCGTGGATCTCGGCCGCTTCCTTCGGCTGCATCGCCAGGTTGGCGGCCATGCGCTGCTCGGCTTCGGTCGGCGCGCGCACCGGGGCGGGCGCGGGTGGCGGAACAGGAATCTCCCGCGCCAATGGAACCCTGCGGCCTTCCTGTGTCGCGACCAGCCCGAGCTTCTGCAGGACCGGTACGGGCGTCTTCGGATAGATCGCGAGCCGCGCCTTGACTGCCGCGCGCGTCGCATCGTCGACCTGGTCGATCAGCCGCGTGGCGAGCTCGATGAATTGTCGCTGCTCGTCCTCGCTATGGGTGCTCGTCTGGACATACAGGTCGGTCAGCACGCGCAGCAGCGTCGGACGGACATCGACGCCTTCGCGACGGGAGAGGGACATCAACCCGTCGAATCCGGGGAACAGCGACTTGGTCATTGAGATACGCGACCTGGAAAAGAGACTCGCCGTGAGCCTATCGCAGGCTCCTTTAAAGGCTCGTTAAGGAAAACGAGGCGTGAAACGGGAGGCTTGTTTTGAACGTTTCTCGTGCCGCAACGGGACGCCGCGCCCCGACCCGTGCGGTTACGGTCCGAAAGCCGCGTTTACACCCCGTTAACCATGAACTGATCTTAATGAACCCATGTTGCTGGGGCGCGTTCGGTCGCGCGGCAATCGAGAGAGCTGACATGGGGACCATCATCGAATTTCCGGCCGGTCGCCGGGTAGGCTCGTCGGGGGACGTCTCGCCGCACGCGGACATGGGGACGGTTCTGATCCTCCCGGTGATCCGCATCGAGCGCGAGAGCGACGAAACCAGCGGCGATCGCGGGCCGGAGCAGGGCACAGCGCCGGGGCGCCGTCGTCGCCGTCGTTAGGTCCGGCTTTTTCGCAATGCCGGATCCCATCCGCCATATCCGGCCTTTCGTATCGGCCGTCCTGCTCGCGCTGCTCGGCGCGATGCTGGGCGCTTGCAGTGGCGGCGATTTCGGCCGCACCCGCGCCGACATGCGCAGCGACGACATGCATCGCTGGCTGGGCGCGGAGGTCACCTCCAGCGTCGGCCTGAAGCCCTCGCAATTCCAGCTCACCGACGAGGAGCGTCAGCTTCGCGACCTCGCCTATCCCATGATCGAGCCGCCGCTGTCGCGCCCGGCATGGAAGAGCGTGTTCGGAGACTACAAGGCGCTGCCGTCGCCCTGGCGGCAGAAGATCGTGTTCGACCGCACCATGTACGGACGCACGCTGATCGACGAGCCGCATCGCTCGCATTCCTCGCGTTATGCTCAGCTGATCGAGGATGTCCGCAACGACATCACCCGCTTCGAGCCGTTCTTCGCCAGCGCGATCCGCGTCATCGATCTCGACAGGAAGCGCGATGCCAGCATGGCGCGAGTCTCCGCGCTCTCGCCGAGGGAGAGGGAGGACGCGGTCGCGCGCATGCAGGAGAACTCGCTGATCGTGCAGTGGGTGCAGCAATGCCTGGAGCAGCGCGTCTCGTCCTATCGCTGGGCGCTGGAGCGCCTGGTGATCCAGGCTCCCGACGGCATGGCTGCCGACGCCGATCGCCTGATCGGCGAGCTCGCCGCCCAGACTGCCAACCCGCCGGTCGCAGCGCAGCCGCCCTATGGGCGGGCGGTCGTCTCCAAAGGCTGAGACGCGCAAGGGCGGCTTCTGGCGAGCGCGGACCGTCCGTATCGATCGGCGCATTGGGATCCGAATCCCGCGCTTTCGTGGCTCTGCCTGGCCGCGCCGCGCTGCATCAAAGCCTTCATCCAGCCCAGACATCGTTTGGGAACCCTGATTGCGCTTGTCCTTCCGGGCCGGATGGCTAGGATTATTTTGTTTTCCTTCAAGTCCATTTGCCCAAAGGTCCTTTGAGATGAGCTTCGACGCCCCGCGTCCCCTCACAAGCCGTCTGGACGTTGCCCCGCGCACCCTGCTGGTACTTGCCGTCGTTCTCGGATCTGCCGGCCCTGCCGCCGCACTGACCAAGGAGGCGGCGATCGAGAATTGCCGGATGACGGTCGGCAAGCCGATCGTGCAGGGCTGCATGCGCGCCGGCGGTGGGCCCGCCGGTGGCGCCAATCTCGAAGCCTGCCGTGCCAAGGCATCGCCCCAGGTCAGGGCCTGCGTGATGGCGGCGATGAACGCAGCCAACGGCCGCGCAAATGTGGCTGTCGAGATTCCCAAGGAAACGGCGCACAAGCTCGACGCCGGGACCGCCCTTCCAAAGGACTTCGTCGCTCCGCCCCGCAGCATCGCTGACATCACGGCGGTTCTCGACGGCGACAAGCCCGACGAGAAAATGATCGCGGAGCTCAAGTCGGATGCCGACGCCGTTCCGACCGGGAAGGAGTCCCGCGGGGATCTCGCCCAGCTCTATTTCGACCGCGCCAACGCGCGCGCCCAGCTTGGCCGGCTCGCCGAAGCGATGGCGGACGCCGACAAGGCCGCAGAGGTCGGGCGCGGCGCCGTTAATCCGAACCTGCTGGGTCGTATCCTGCAACTCCAATCCCTGCAGCACGCGCTCGCGGGTGATCCGAAGCGCTCGCTCGAGATCATGCAGAGGCTGCTGCGCGAATCCGCCAGCATGCCCGGCGCCAAGGGATTGCAGTTCAACACCAACCGCGGCATCGCCAGCGTTCTCATCCAGATGGGCGACGTCGCGCAGGCCGAGGGCTATCTGCGCCGCAGCCAGACTGCGATCCAGGAGGCCCGCACCAGCGGCCATCCCAACTGGCGAGCGGCCTATGCCAAGTTCGGCCAGAGCTGGGAAGGCGAGCTGGAACTCGGGCGTGCGTTGATCTTCGAGGCGCGAGGACAGTTTGCCGACGCGGAAGCTGCCTATCGCAACGCCGAACTGCGCAAGCGCGCAAGCACGAAGGCGATCCTGGAAGGTGACAATCCGCCCGCCGAAACCATCCTGTTGCAGGCAATCGACGGCATCATCCTGAACCAGGCGCGCATGAAGGCGAAGCAGGGCCGGCTCGCCGAGGCTGAGGTGGACGCGCGTCGTGCGCTGCTGTCGCGCCTGAAAGATACCGGCAAGTACAATTCCGTCACGCCGCGCTTCGTGATGGGGCTTGCGGGCATCCTTGTCGACCAGGGCCGTTA
Source organism: Bradyrhizobium sp. CCH5-F6 (assembly GCF_001556045.1). Classification (GTDB taxonomy): domain Bacteria; phylum Pseudomonadota; class Alphaproteobacteria; order Rhizobiales; family Xanthobacteraceae; genus Bradyrhizobium. The sequence goes on along the minus strand of NZ_LSIC01000012.1, from coordinate 99,506 downwards.
CGAAGAGGCCGAGAAGCTCGGACGCGTCGCCCTCGAAATCAACAACAAGGTGGGCGTGCCGGAGGACTCGCAGGCAACGGTGCAATTGCTGTCGCAGCTCGCCGGCATCCTCACACTTCGCCGTCAGAACGCTGAAGCCGGCGCGATGTTCGCGCGGATCGACAAGGCCGTTGCCGGCTGGGATCCGCAGCGCCGCCAGGTGTTCGAGCTCAATCCGTCCCGCATCCTGTCGCTCTACGGTTCCGGTCAATTGGACGCCGGCATCGCCGCCGCCGAGCAACTCGTGAAGAAGCAGATCGCGCGGGTCGGCGAGAATCATTTCGACGCCGCATCGGCGCGCGGCACCCTGGCGATGGGCCTGATGCGCGCCGGACGCGACGCCGAGGCGATCCGCGAATACAAGGCCGCCATCCCGGTCATGATGGCGGGCGCCAACGAGAATGCCGACGACGAGAACACGACCGTGGTCGCTGCGCGCAGCCAGCGGCTGCAGGCCATCGTCGAGAGCTATCTGGTGCTGCTGGCCAGGGCCGAAGGGACCAACAAGGATGTCGGCCAAGAGACGTTCAGTCTCGCCGACGCCATCCGCGGCCGTTCGGTGCAGCAGGCGCTCGCCGCCTCGAGCGCGCGTGCTGCGGCAAAGGATCCCGCGCTTGCCGAGCTCGTGCGCAAGGAGCAGGACATGACCAAGCAGGTCAACGCCCAGCTCGGCACGCTCAACAACGTGCTCGCGCTCCCTGCGGCGGAGCGCGACGAGAAGGGCGTTGCACAAATCCAGGCCTCGATCGCGGCCCTGCGCAGTCAACGCGACAAGGCGCGACAGGAGATCAAGCAGAAATTCCCGATCTACGCCGATCTCGTTTCGCCCAAGCCGCCGAGCGTCGCCGAGATCCGCGCCACGCTGGCCGACGACGAGGCCATGCTGTCGTTCTATTTCGGCCAGAACGCCAGCTTCGTCTGGGCTGTGCCGAAATCGGGGCCGGTGGCGTTCGCCGCCGTGCCGGCCAGGATCGGCGACATCGAGAGCAAGATCCGCAAGCTGCGCGAAGCGCTCGAGCCGCAGGCGGCGATGATCTCGGATATTCCGCCGTTCGACCTCGCGCTCGGCCACGAGCTCTACGAGCTCCTGCTCAAGCCCGTCGAGAGCGGGTGGAAGCCGGCCAAGAACCTGATTGTCGTCACCAATGGCGCGCTCGGGCTATTGCCCCTGTCCCTGTTGCCGACCGCGAAGGTCGAGGTGGCCGCCGACGAGGACCCGCTGTTCGCTGGCTATCGCAATGTGCCGTGGCTGGCGCGGACCCATGCCGTGTCGACGGTGCCGTCCGCGGCAGCGCTGCGCACGCTGCGGCAATTGCCGCCGGGCAAGCCCGGCCGCGGCGACCTCGTTGCCTTCGGCGATCCCTATTTCAACAGGGATCAACAGGCCGAGGCTGATGGCGCCGGGGAGAAGGTGCAGGTCGCCGATGCCGGCGGCAATGTCACGCGCGGCGGGCCGCTGAAGCGGCGCAACAGTCCCAAGCTCGAAGGCGTGGACAGTGCCGAGCTCGGTCTGCTGCCCCGGCTTCCCGATACCGCGGATGAGTTGAAGTCGATCGCGTTGGCGCTGCAGGCCGATCCCTCGAAGGTGCTGTTCCTCGGCAAGGACGCCACCGAGAGCGCCGTGAAGACCATGAATCTCTCCGGCTTCAGGATCCTGGCCTTTGCGACCCACGGTTTGGTGCCGGGCGAACTGAATGGGCTGACGCAGCCGGCACTCGCTTTGTCCTCGCCGGCAGTGACGGGGCAGGGTGGCGATGGCCTCCTGACGATGGAGGAGATCCTCGGCCTGAAGCTCGATGCGGACTGGGTCATCCTGTCGGCCTGCAACACCGGCGCGGGCGCCGGAGCCGGCGCTGAGGCGGCATCCGGGCTCGGTCGCGCGTTCTTCTACGCCGGAACGCGCGCGCTGCTGGTGACCAACTGGTCGGTGCATTCGCAATCGGCCCGGGAACTGGTGACGGACCTCTTCAAGCGGCAGGCCGACGATCCCAAGCTGTCGCGCAGTGAAGCGCTGCGCCAGGCGGCGATGGCCCTCGTCGATGGGCACGGCTACCTCAACAGCGAAGGCAAAACCGAGTTCGCCTACGCGCATCCGCTGTTCTGGGCGCCTTACACCATCATCGGCGATGGCGGCTTGCGTTGATGAACAAGGAAGGGGGGCAGGGAAAATGAAGCGAACTATCTTGCTGGGCCTCGCGGCTGCGGGTTTGTTGTGTTCGGAACCGTCGCGCGCCACGCAGTTGATCACGGAAGAGGAAGCGAAGCTTCCACCTCCGAAGGGAGCGGTCGCTGCGGACCGGCGCGGCATCCTGCGCGGACCCAAGGTCGAGTTCGTCTCGCCCGGCGAGTCCGTCAGCTCGCCGATGAGGCTGTTGCTGAAGTTCGAATCGTTCGGCGGCACAAAGATCGATCCGGACTCGGTCAAGATGATCTTCCTCCGGACGCCGAATGTCGATCTGACCCCTCGGGTCAAGCCCTTCGTGAAGGCCGACGGCATCAACATGCAGGATGCCGAGCTGCCGCCGGGCGAATACACCGTGCGCGTCGATATCAAGGACAGCGACGGCCGGTTGGGCACGACCGTCTTTACCCTGAAGGTCGCCCCCAAGTGACGTGCCCCTATTGCCGGTCCGGCACTGCTGAGGATGCGCTGGCTTGCTCGTCCTGCGGTCGCGACATCGCCGCTCCCGCCACGCTGGTTGCTGAGCGCGACGATCTCCTCCGCAAGCGCGAGCAATTGCGCGACGAGCTAAAGCGAGCCCGAGACGAGATCGAGGCCTTCATGAGGCGGAGGCATTCGCGCTAGCGATGGAATGTCCGTTCTGCGCCGAGACGATCAAGGACGAAGCCATTGCGTGCAAGCATTGCTCGCGCGACCTGCGCGCGGTGCGGCCGATACTGCTCGAGATCGAAGAGATCGTCACTGATCTGGACAGGCTCAGGCGCGATCTCGACCGCGTCAATGTCCGCCTCGAGCGCTACAAGAACCCGTTGCGCTACTATGGAACGCATGCGGTGCTCTACGTCGCCATCCCATCCCTGCTGCTGGTGATCGCGCATGTGCTCGTGACCATCACTTTCAACGTCTCGCCGATCCCGCTCCGGATCGCATCGATCGTCATACCGCTCCTGTTCGGATTCCTGGCCTATCCGCTGCACCGGGTCTCCGCCCTGACGGCGTTCGTACTGGCGTTCTCGGCCGCGAGCGTCAGCATCCTCGCCATGTTGACGGTCACCGGGATCCACGATCGTGTCCCGATCCTCCCGGAAGCCTGGATCGAATGGCGCGAAGTGTTCGAGTACGGTGCCAGCATCCTGCTCGCCTTCGTGTCCGGAAACATCTTGAGCGTGGTGATATTCCAGGTCCTGCCGCGCGTGCTGACCCAAGGCGGCAAGCCGAATGCGTTCGCGTTCCGGGTGGCGCGCCTGCTGGGGCAGCACGTTGGTGAGGAGCAGCTGCGCCGCCGCGCCCGCCTGATCCAGGACCTCATGCAGACCGCGGGGCCGCTGGCGGGCGTCGCCGTGACAGGCATCGGCTCGATCTACGCCGGACTGAAGGGCTTCTTGCTCGGATAGCTCCGCGTTCGATGCGGGCGCCTGGTCCGGGCCGGCGTGGCGCCGGGGGAAGATGCCGGCCTATCGCGCTTCGACGACCTCGCCGTCTTCCTTCACGAAGCGACCGACCGGACTGTCGAGCAGATCGACGACCGCCTCCGAGGGCCTGCACAATCGCGTGCCCTTTGGCGTCACCACGATCGGGCGGTTGATCAGGATGGGATGAGCGAGCATCTGGTCGATCAGCTCGTCGTCGGACCATTTGGGATCGTCCAGGCCGAGCTCCTTGTACGGCGTTCCCTTCTCACGCAGCAGCGCGCGGACCGGAACGCCCATCGTCGCGATCAACTCCTTGAGCTTCTGCCGCGAGGGTGGCGTCTTGAGATACTCGATGACGACGGGCTCAGTGCCGCTCTGCCGGATCATCGCCAGCGTGTTGCGCGAGGTGCCGCAGGCAGGGTTGTGATAGATCGTGACGGTCAAGATCGGGTCTCCACGACAGCAGCTTCGCCGCGCCTCTCGGCACGTTTGAGGCCAATTCATACCAGCAGCGGGTCAGCGATGGCTCCGCAGAACTTCGCAAGGCCGACGCTTGTGATCGCGGCGACTATCGAAGGCGCCGGAATGCGTGTGTTTTCCGGGGCTCCGGCCGAAATTGACCGGCGGCAGAGGGCGCCTCACTTGCCGGCCTCCAGGGTGGCGGGGACTTTACCGGTCCCGGCTTCGTACCAGCCTCGCGTGGCCTTGACGATGCGGACGACGGACAGCATCACCGGGACCTCGACGAGGACGCCAACGACGGTCGCCAGCGCAGCGCCGGAGTCCAGGCCGAACAGGCTGATCGCGGCGGCGACCGCCAGTTCGAAGAAATTGCTCGCGCCGATGAGGGCAGCTGGAGCCGCGACGCACCAGGCCACGCCGAACCGTCGGCTCAGCCAATAGGCCAGGCCCGCATTGAAATAGACTTGCACGAGAATCGGGACGGCGAGGATCGCGATGACGACGGGCTGTCTGACGATCTGCTCTCCCTGAAAGCCGAAGAGAAGCACCAGTGTCGCGAGGAGCGCGACCAGTGAGACAGGCTGCAGCATCCGCATGACGCGGTTGAACCTGTCGTCGCCACCTCGCAGCAGCACCTTGCGCCATAGCTGAGCGACGATCACGGGAACAACGATGTAAAGCAGAACGGACAGAAGCAATGTGTCCCAGGGCACGCTGATCGAGGCCACTCCGAGCAGCAACCCTACAAGCGGCGCGAACAGGAAAACCATGATCACGTCGTTGAGTGCGACCTGGCTCAGGGTGTAATGGGGCTCCCCTTCGCACAAATTGGACCATACGAACACCATCGCGGTGCAGGGGGCAGCCGCAAGCAGGATCAAGCCGGCGATGTAGGACGGGATCTGGCCGGCCGGCAGCCACGGTGCGAAGAGGTGACCGATGAAGAAGGAGCCCAGCAGCGCCATCGAGAACGGCTTCACGGCCCAGTTGATGAAGAGGGTGACGCCGACGCCGCGCCAATGCTCCCGGACCTGGCCCAGTGAGCCGAAGTCGATCTTCAGCAACATCGGCACGATCATGAGCCAGATCAGTATCGCGACTGGCAGGTTGACCTTGGCGACCTCGGCGGCTGCAATCGCGCTGAAGAAGCCAGGCATGACGTGCCCCAATGCGACGCCGACAACGATGCAAAGCGCGACCCACAAAGTGAGGTATCGTTCGAAGATGCTCATGGTTACGCCACGTCACTCTTGCCGGACGTTGCCCCCTCGGAGCGGCCGATTTCCCGCAGCTTGGTCCCCAGCGAAAGCCGGTCGATGCCGCTGAGGGGCAGGTTCACGAACGCGCCAATACGGTTCTTCAAATAGCGGAACGCTATCGAGAAGGCCGCAAGTCTTTCAATCTCGCTGCCTTCGACGGACGCAGGATCTTCGATGCCCCAATGCGCGGTCGTCGGTTGGCCCAGCCAGACCGGACAGGATTCGCCGGCTGCGTTGTCACAGACGGTGAAGACGAAATCCATCACCGGCGCGTCGGCTGCGGCGAACTCGAGCCAGCTCTTCGAGCGCATCCCGTCGACCGGGTAGTCCATGGACTGAAGCGTGCGCAGGGCCAGCGGATGCACGGCGCCTTTCGGCGTGCTTCCTGCGGAGAAGGACCGAAAGCGCCCGGCACCGTCCTTGCGGAGGATCGACTCTGCGAGGATCGAGCGCGCGGAATTGCCCGTACAGAGAAACAGCACATTGTAGATGCGATCAGGCACGGACCTTATCCTTTCGCTTGGGAGCGCAGCACGATTGCAGAGTCTGGACGACGGGCTCGCAAACTTCCGGTCGTCCGCCGCAGCAATCCCGCAGCAGGAAAACGGCAACCTCGCGAAACTCGCCGAGGTTGGCGCGGTAGATGATCGAGCGGCTGTGCCGCTCGGACAGCACGAGGCGCGCGCGGCTCAGAATCGACAGATGCGCCGAGAGCGTGTTTTGAGGGACTTCCAGCAGGCGCGCGAGGTCGCCGGCCGCAAGACCATCCGGCTCGTGTCTGACCAGCGCCCGGAACGCCTCAAGACGGGTCGGTTGAGCCAGCGCGGCGAGCGCCAGGACGGCTTCTTCTGGTTCCATATATCCAGATTTATGGAATTGATCGGGTCGCGTCAACCTGAAACTCGATCACCCCGTCCATATTTCGATTATTCTAGAAATAAAGTTTGACAGCCGATGTGGCCCGGATGCATCGTGGTGCCCATGAAGATCGATGATGCAGCAGCACGACTGGAAGCCCTGGGGAATCGGACCCGGCTGCAGATCTATCGCGCGCTCGTCCGGGCGGGGCACGCCGGCATGCCGGTCGGCCGCCTGCAGGACAAGCTGAAGATCCCGGCGTCGACGCTGTCGCACCACATCAAGACCTTGGTCTCGGTCGGACTGGTCAGCCAGATCAGGGAATCGACGACCCTGATCTGCCACGCCAATTTCGACGCCATGCGCGGCCTGGTCGACTTCCTGGTCGCGGAGTGCTGTGCCGACGAAGTCGGATGCAAGGATGCTCAGACGGCGGCCTGAATCATTTCGCGAATTATTCTATAATTCTAGAAAGATCGGAGAATTCGGATGAACAAGAAGACGATAGCCGTCATCGGGGCAGGGCCGGTCGGTCTCGCCGCCGCCGCGCACGTGCTCGAACGCGGCATGTCCCCCGTCGTGCTGGAGGCCGGACCGGAAGCCGGGCATGCGGTGCGGCAGTGGCGGCACGTCCAGCTGTTCTCGCCGTGGGAATACAATGTCGACAAGGCGGCGGCGCGCCTGCTCGCGCCGACGGGCTGGAATTCGCCGGATCCGCAATCCTATCCGACCGGCCGCGAACTGATCGAGCGCTACCTCGCGCCGCTCGCAACGCGAACGCCGCTGCGTGAAAGGATCCGGACCTCGAGCCGCGTCACGGCGATCAGCCGCGTCGGCTTCGACAAGGCGAAGACCAGGGGCCGCGAGCAGGCGCCTTTCGAAATTCGTTATCAGAACGGCAAGGGACCCGAGGTGCTGCGCGCCGACGCCGTCATCGACGTATCCGGCACCTGGTTCTCGCCCAATCCCGCCGGCAGCAACGGTCTGCCCGCGATCGGCGAACGCGAGCACACCGATCGCATCGCCTATGGCATGCCGGATGTGCGAGGGGCTGCGCGCGCCAAATATGCCGGCAAGACCGTCGCCGTGCTCGGTGCTGGCCATTCCGCGGTGGGCACGTTGATCGATCTCGCGCAACTCGCCGAGGAGGTGCCCGGCACGCAGCCCGTCTGGCTGTTGCGCGGCGGTGATCCTGCAAAGGCCTTCGGCGGCGGTGGCAACGACAAGCTTGCCGCGCGCGGCGAGCTGGGCTCCGCCTTCGCCGCGCTCGTGGCCGCTGGAAAGATCAAGGTCGAGACCGGGTTCGGCGTCACTCACCTTTCGCAGGCCGAAGGACGCCTCAGGATTTCGGCAGGCGCGTGCTGCGGTGCGCGGAGCGTGGTGGCGGATGAGCTGGTGGTGTCGACCGGCTTCCGTCCCGATCTCTCGTTCCTGTCCGAGCTGCGGCTTCGGCTCGACCCGGCGATCGAGGCGCCCGTCGCACTTGCGCCGCTCATCGATCCCAACGAGCATAGCTGCGGAACGGTGCGGCCTCACGGCGCGCGTGAGCTCGCACATGATGAGCCCGGCTTCTATCTGGCCGGCATGAAATCCTACGGCCGGGCGCCGACCTTCCTGATGATGACCGGTTACGAGCAGATCCGCTCGATCGTCGCCGAGATCGCAGGCGACAAGGAGGCTGCGGCACGGGTCGAACTCGTGTTGCCGGAGACCGGTGTCTGCACACGTGGCGGCGTCGAGTCCGCCGGTGATGCGGGATGCTGCGGCGGTCCGGCCAAGGCCGAGCCCTCGGCCTGCTGTGCCGCCGATGAATCCGACAGGAAGGCAGGCGGCGCGGGATGCGGGTGCTCATGAGGCGAGGCCCTGCGGGCCCGCTCGCTGTCGTCGTCGCGCTCGGCACCGCGCAGACCATTGCGTGGGCGTCGAGCTACTATCTTCCCGCGATCCTGGCTGCACCGATCGCGCGCGATCTCGGTCTTGCGCCGACCTACGTGTTCGGCGCGTTGTCGGGAGCGCTCGTCATCTCCGGCCTGCTCGGTCCGAGAGTCGGGCATGCCATCGATACGTTCGGAGGGCGCGGCCTGCTTGCGACCTCGAACCTCGTTTTCGCGGCAGGCCTGCTCCTGCTCTCACTGGCCCATGGCGCAGCGGTGCTGATCGCAGCCTGGATATTGCTCGGGATCGGCATGGGCATGGGCCTCTATGAAGCGGCCTTCGCGACGCTTGCGCGCATCCATGGCGCCGATGCGCGACGAACGATCACCGGCATCACCCTGATCGCCGGTTTCGCCAGCACGCTCGGCTGGCCTCTCACGACATGGCTCGCTTCGGAGTACGGCTGGCGCGCGGCCTGCCAGGCATGGGCGGTGATCCATATCGGCCTGGCGTTGCCGCTCAACCTTTCGTTGCCCCGTGCCGCTCCCTTGGGCCAGGAGTCCCGACCGGGCACGGGCGCGAGCCAACATTCCGGCCGCCAGAGCGAAGGCTTCGCAATGATGCTGCTGGCATACATCTTTGCGGCGGCAAGCTTCGTCAGCTCCGGAGTCTCGGCCATTCTGCCGACCATGCTGGTGGCGTTCGGCGCCACGCCGGCACAGGCCTTGTTCGCGGGAGCATTGGTCGGACCCGCGCAAGTCGGCGCCCGCCTTCTGGAAGCTGGATGGCTCGGCCGGTTTCATCCGCTGCTGTCGGCGCGGCTCGCCATGCTGATGAATCCGATCGGCGTGCTTGTGCTGGTCGCGGGCGGCCCTTGGCTCGCGCCGGCGTTCACGGTGCTGTATGGCGCGGGCAACGGCATCATCACCATTGCCCGTGGCACGCTGCCGCTGGCGCTGTTCGGGCCGGCGGGATTCGGCCGGCGGGTCGGCATGATCTCCCTGCCGTCGAGGGCAACAGGCGCCTTCGCGCCGCTTGCGCTGGGACTGATGGTGGATCATTTCGGCAGCAGCGCGCTCTGGATCAGCGCGCTGGCCTCGGCCTCCGCCTTGTTCGCGCTTCTGCTCCTTCGTGCCGATCGGACGACATGAGCACCCACGGGATGGGAGGAGAGCATTCGTAGCTTGCGCGGCTGGCCGCTGATTGCGGCAATGTGTATCGGTCAGCTCGGCAATCTCCTGCCGCATGTGACGTTGTCCGCGAATCTGGCGCAGCACCTGATGCCGGCGTGGGGGTTGTCCGCCGCGGAAGGCGGGCTGATGGCGAGCGGCTACGCGTTCGGCTACATGCTGGCGGTGCCCGTGCTCACGACCTTGACCGATCGCATCGATGCACGACTCGTGCTCCTGGGCGGCTCTGTCGTCAGCGGAGTCGCGACCGTCGCGTTCGGGATCTTCGCGCAAGGGTTCTGGTCGGGGACCATCATCTGGTCGCTCGCGGGTTTGGGTTTTGCCGGTGCCTACATGCCAGGGCTCAAGGCGCTGACCGACCGGTTGCCGGCCGGCGACACCTCACGGGCGGTAACGCTGTACACGTCGAGCTTCTCGGTCGGCGTCGGCCTGTCCTTCCTGATCGCGCAAATCCTCGCCGATCGCTGGGGGTGGCGGACGGCATTCTACGTGACGGGTATCGGGCCGATTGCGATGGTGGTCGCGTGTCTTGCGATCGAGGGCCGCCGCCCCACTCCCAGAGCAGGACGCCTGCTGAACTTTGCACCCGTTTTTGCCAACCGCGAGGCGCTCGGCTACATCTTCGGTTACGGCGCTCACTGCTTCGAGCTCTATGGCATTCGCACCTGGCTGGTCGGATTCTGGACCTTCGTCGTTGCGCATCAAGGCGCGCCCTCATGGCTCTCTCCGGTCCTGATGAGCTTCTGCTTCGCGGTGATCTCGATGCCGGCCAGTATCCTCGGCAATGAGGCCGCCCTGAAATTCGGGCGGCATCGTGCGATCACGGTGGTGATGATCGCTTCGGCCTGCGTTGCGCTCGCCATCGGCCTCAACGCGACGGCTCCGGCATGGGTGCTGGCGTTGCTGCTGATGATCTATGGCCTGACGGTGCCGGCGGATTCAGGCGCGCTGACGGCGGGCATGTCGGCTGCGGCTGTTTCCGAGCATCGCGGGGCGACCCTGGCCCTGCATTCGACGGTTGGCTTCGGCCTGTCCGCGATTGGAGCGTGGGGAACCGGGGCTGCGCTCGATGCTGCTGGCGGTCCGCAGAGTGCGAAGGGCTGGTTGCTCGTTTTCATCGTGCTCGCGGCCGGAATCGCGTTGGGCCCGCTCGCATTGCTGTGGGCGCGCATGACTCCGTCGGAGAAGCATCTATCGAGGTCAAGATAGCGACCCCGGGAGTTCGCTGCTTGGTCGGGGGTGATCGCGGTGACAGGTGCCGAACCCGCGGTCACGAATGCTTGACCCGGATCAAAGAATGCTTTCGGCAGCGGGATATGTTACAAACGCTGCGGTTCCAGAAAGTGTCCCAACAGTTAAAAGCAGATTAATGCGGATCGTCCGTACCATCCTGGCATTCGCCATCGCCCTATCCCTGGCGATGCTGCCGGTTGGCGTGTCCGCTTCCAGCCTCGCCATGTCGTCGGACGACATGCCGGCGACCATGGTCATGAGCGGCCACGGAGAAATGTCGATGGACGATTGCTGTCCCGACATGAAGGGAACGGGCTCCGACACCGGCGGCTACAAGTGCGGGATGGGGTTCTGCTGTGTCGGCAGCACCATCGCACTTGCAGACATCCGGCCCCTGGCCTTCGAATTGCTTGCCATAGCGGCGGGGGAAACCGTCATTCCCGACGATCAGGTCGTCGCCTTCCGCGGCGGCAGTCCTCCCTTCCGGCCCCCTCGAATCTGATCTCGCCAATTTAACGACGCGTGCGCACGGCTGCGCGCGTCGCTGGCTGACGTGCGCGCGTCATGCGTCACGGCGGAAGATCAATTCATGAGGACAGGAAATGCTTTTCAGATTCAGCGCTGCGGCTCTTGCCGCCACCCTTTCGCTCGCCGCTTCGGCCGCCATGGCGGGGGCAGGCGATTACGCTTTCGAGCCGGTCAATCCCGAGATGAAGAAGGGCGACGACGTCACGCTCGCCGTTCGCCTGACAAACAAGCAGACCGGCAAGCCGGTCTCCGACGCGGTGATCTTCAGGACTCGCGTGGACATGGCGCCTGACGGCATGGCCGACATGGAGTCGGCCGTCGCGCCGCTGCCGTCCCAAGAGCCGGGCGTCTATGCCTTCAAGACCGACCTGCCGATGGCCGGCCGCTATCAGGTCACGCTCTCGGCGAAGGTGCAGGGCGAGCCTGAGACGGTCACCAGCAAGGTCATCGTCAAGGCGACGAAGTGAGCCTTCGGGCGCCGCCGGACGGCGCCCGAACTTCTCTTTCCCGTTTACATGGACGCGCGCCCGCGGCACGCGGTATCTGGCGATGAACACGCAACGTCTTCTCACCGCACTCGCGCTCACTGGCAGCCTGGCCCTGGGCGTTTTCTGGCTCATGAACGACGGCGGCTCGTCCGTCCATGCCGAGGTCGTCTCGGCCACGGCAGGCGGTGCCAAAACTCCGCTCTATTACCGCGATCCGAGCGGCGCGCCGCTCTGGTCGGCCGGGCCGCGGAAGGACGAGCGGGGGCGGGACTATCTGCCGGTCTACGATGACGATCAGGCAGCCCCTGCAGAGTCGAAGCCATCGCAAGCGGCCGCGTCGCGAAAAATTCTCTACTACCGCAATCCCATGGGGCTGCCCGACACCTCGCCCGTGCCGAAGAAGGATCCGATGGGAATGAACTACATCCCCGTTTACGAAGGTGACGACGTTGACGACGGGACGGTGAAGCTGTCGCCCGGCAAGATCCAGCGCACCGGCGTGAAGTCCGAGCCGGTGGCGCGGCGATCAATCCGGGTGCTGGTGAAGGCGCCCGGCACAATTCAGCTGGACGAACGCCGCGTCTCGGTGATCGCGATGCGCGCCGAAAGCTTCGTGCAGAAGGTCGCGGACGTCACCACCGGCACCCGCGTGAAGGCCGGCCAGCCGGTGATGGAGATCTACAGCGCGGCGGTCGCGTCTGCGGCTGCCGAGTATCTCGCGACGATCACCTCGAAGACCGTCGGCGGCGTCGAGTCGTACGGCCGCGGCTCGCGGCAGCGGCTGGTCAATCTCGACGTCCCCGAGCAGGTGATCGCCGAGATGGAGAAGACGCGCGTCGCGCCCGTCACCATCCATTGGTCGGCGCCGCGCGACGGGATCGTGCTCGAGCGCAACGCGATCGAAGGCATGCGTGCCAATCCCGGCGATGTGCTGTTCCGGATCGCTGACACTTCGCTGGTCTGGGCGCTGGTCGACGTCGCCGAGCGCGATCTCGGCAATATCGGGGTGGGGCAGTCCGTTGCGGTGCGCGCGCGAAGCTTTCCCGGCCGCGCGTTCACCGGCAAGATCGCCGTGATCTATCCGCAGGTGAACCGCGATACCCGGACGGTTCGCGTCCGGATCGAGCTCGCCAATCCCGACGCGGCGCTGCTGCCGGACATGTATGTCGATGCCGACATCGACACGGCAGATGGCGCGCCGGTCCTGGCGGTACAGGATAGCTCGGTGCTCGACACCGGCACGCGCCAGGCCGTTCTCGTCGACAAGGGGGACGGGCGCTTCGAGCCGCGGGACGTGAAGCTCGGCCGGCGCGGTGGCGGCTATATCGAGGTGCGGGACGGTCTTGCGGACGGCGAGGCGGTGGTCACATCCGCCAACTTCCTGATCGATGCGGAGAGCAATCTGAAGGCCGCGCTCAAAGGCTTCGCCGAGGCTGCTCCTCAGGCCTCCGACGCGGGCCATGCGGCGGGAGAGCACAAATGATCGCCCGCATCATCGCCTGGTCGGCGCGCAATCTGCTGCTGGTGCTGTTCGGCACCGGCTTTGCGGCCGCCGCCGGCCTCTACGCCCTGGTTCATCTGCCGCTGGACGCCATTCCGGACCTCTCGGACACGCAGGTCATCGTCTACACAGAATATTCCGGCCAGGCGCCGCAAGTGATCGAGGACCAGGTCACCTATCCCTTGACGACGGCAATGCTGACCGTGCCGAAATCGAAGGTGGTGCGCGGCTTCTCCTTCTTCGGCGTGTCGTTCGTCTACGTGATCTTCGAGGACGGCACCGACATCTATTGGGCGCGCTCGCGCGTCATGGAGTTTTTGAACGGCGCGTCGTCCAGGCTTCCCGCCGGCGTCACCCCGACCATCGGGCCCGACGCGACTGGCGTCGGCTGGGTCTATCAGTACGCCGTGATATCAAGGCAATTGAACCTCGCGGACACGCGCACGATCCAGGACTGGAATCTGAAGTTCGCGCTGGCCAAGGCGGAAGGCGTCGCCGAGGTGGCCAGCATCGGCGGCTTCGTCAAGCAGTACAACGTGGTGCTTGATCCGCAGCGGATGCGCGATCGCGGCATCAGCATGCAGAAGATCCGGGAGGCGATCCGCGCCAGCAATGCCGACGTCGGCGGACGTACAGTCGAACTGTCGGAGTTCGAATACGTCATTCGCGGCAAGGGCTACATCAGGAGCATCAACGATCTCGGCAACATCGTCCTGAAGACGAGCAACGGCACGCCGGTGCTGCTTCGCGACGTCGCCAATGTCGAACTCGGGCCGGACGAGCGGCGCGGCATCGCCGAGCTGAACGGTGAGGGCGAAGTCGCAAGCGGCATCGTATTGCAGCGCTTCGGCGTCAACGCCCTCGACGTGATCGAGAACGTCAAGAAGCGCTTCCGGGAGATCGCCAGCAGCCTGCCGAACTCGGTCGAGATCGTCCCGGTCTACGATCGCTCCAGCCTGATCTATGCGGCCATCGATACGCTCAAGCACACACTGCTCGAGGAGAGCATCGTGGTCGCGCTCGTCTGCATCGTGTTCCTGCTCCATGTCCGCAGCGCGCTGGTCGCGATCCTGATGCTGCCGGTCGGCGTGCTGATGGCGTTCGGCGCCATGAAGCTGCTGGGACTGGGATCGAACATCATGAGCCTCGGAGGCATCGCGATTGCGATCGGCGCCATGGTGGATGCCGCGATCGTCATGATCGAGAACGCCCACAAGCACCTCGAACGCGCCAGGCCCGATCAGTCGCGCGTCCAGATCCTGATCGACGCTGCGTCCGAAGTCGGGCCCGCGCTGTTCTTCAGCCTGCTGATCATCACCGTGTCGTTCATGCCGATCTTCACGCTGGAATCGCAGGAGGGGCGGTTGTTCAGCCCGCTGGCGTTCACGAAAACCTTCGCGATGGCGGCTGCCGCCCTGCTGTCCGTCACTCTGGTGCCGGCGTTGATGGTGATCTTCGTCCGCGGCAGGATCGTGCCGGAGCACAGGAATTTCATCAACCGTTTCCTGATCTGGATCTACCGGCCGGTCATCAAGGGCGTGCTGCGCGCCAAGACGCTGGTGATCCTGGCCTCGCTCGTCGTGCTCGCCATCACGATCTGGCCGGCGCGCCAGCTTGGCACCGAGTTCATGCCGACGCTGGACGAAGGCACGCTGCTCTACATGCCGACGACGCTGCCGGGCATCTCGGTGACCAAGGCGGCGGAACTGATGCAGACGCAGGACCGCATCATCAAGTCCTTTCCGGAGGTCGCGTCCGTCTTCGGCAAGGCGGGGCGGGCGGCGACCGCCACCGACCCGGCGCCGACCGAGATGTTCGAGACGATCGTCAACCTGAAGCCCAGGGAGCAGTGGCGGCCCGGCGTCACCGTCGACAGCCTGGTCGCGGAGATGGACAAGGCGCTGCAGTTTCCGGGCGTCTCCAACGCCTGGACCATGCCGATCAAGGCGCGCATCGACATGCTGTCTACCGGCATCCGCACCCCTGTCGGCGTCAAGGTGATCGGCACCGACCTCGTCGAGATCGACCGGCTGGCGCGGCAGGTCGAACGGGTGATCAAGTCCGTCCCCGGCACGTCCTCGGCCTACGCCGAACGCGGCATCGGCGGGTACTATCTGGAGATCGTGCCCGATCGCGAGGCGCTCGCCCGTTATGGCATCCTGATCCAGGACGTGCAGGACACCGTCGCCGCCGCTCTCGGCGGTCAGACCGTGACGACGACGGTGGAAGGCCGGCAGCGGTTCGCGGTGAACATGCGCTATCCGCGCGACATGCGCGACAATCCCAAGGCGATCGCCAGCGACATACTGGTGCCGATGCCCGCGGGCGGCGCCGTACCGCTCGGCGAGGTTGCCAAGGTCGAGCCGGCGCGCGGGCCGACGTCGATCCGGACGGAGAACGGCCAGCTCGCGACCTACGTCTATGTCGACATCCGCGATCGCGACATCGGCAGCTACGTCACCGATGCGCAACGCGCCGTGACGGAGAGCATTCAGTTCCCCTCCGGCTATTACGTGGTCTGGAGCGGCCAGTACGAGTATCTGCAGCGCGCGGCAGCGCGGCTGAAGATCGTGGTCCCCGTGACGCTGACGATCATCTTCCTGCTGCTGTACCTGAACTTCAGGGCCATGACCGAGACCCTCATCGTCATGCTGTCGCTGCCGTTCGCGCTGGTCGGCGGCATCTGGATGATGTGGTGGCTGGGCTTCAACCTGTCGGTCGCCGTCGCGGTCGGCTTCATCGCGCTCGCGGGCGTCGCCGCCGAAACAGGCGTCGTGATGCTGATCTATCTCGATCACGCGCTGGCTGAGATGAAGGCGAAGCGCGGCGCCGAGGGCGGGGTCTTCACGCGGCGGGATCTCCACGACGCCATCATGGTAGGCGCCGTCGAACGCGTCCGGCCCAAGATGATGACGGTGGTCGCCATCATGGCGGGCCTGCTGCCGATTATGTGGAGCACCGGTACGGGGGCCGAGATCATGCAGCGCATCGCGGTGCCGATGATCGGCGGCATGATATCCTCGACGCTGCTGACGCTGATCGTGATCCCCGCGATTTTCGGACTGGCGAAGGGGCAGGGGCTGCCGCCGGGTGGCGAACTTACCGAGGAAGCGGTGATGGGAGTGTACGTTCCGCAAGCCGCCGAGTAGTGTTGGTGGATGTCCTGCAACATGGGTGAAAAATCATGAAGATCGTCGTTTTGATCATCGCCTTGCTCGCGCCGGCTGCCGGTTTGGCGCAGACGCCGTACGCCGGCATGCAGTCCCGCCACATCAAGGCGCTCTCGGACCAGCAGATCGGCGATCTGCGGGCGGGGCGCGGCATGGGGCTCGCGCTCGCGGCCGAGCTCAATGGATATCCCGGGCCCTCCCACGTGCTCGAGCTCGCGGACCAGCTCGGATTGAATCCGGAGCAGCGGCGCAAGGTCGAGGTGATGTTCTCCGAGATGAAGACCGAGACCACTCCCATCGGCAACATATTGATCGAGAGGGAGGCGGATCTGGATCGGCAGTTCGCCAGCCGGACGATCACCGACGAAAGTCTGGGATCCGCCACCGCAGCCATCGCGAAGACACAGGGCGAGCTGCGGCAGGCTCATCTCAAATATCACCTGCGCACCGCGGCGGTTCTCGATCAGGCGCAATTGGCGCGATACGCCGAGCTGCGCGGGTACACGTCCGACGGCGTTCCGCAACGCCATCGCCACCGCCATCATCAATGAGCTGGCGCACGGACCGAGCGTTGCCAATCCCTGGATGACGCCGGAAGAGCCCGCGTCATCCGCCGCCGCTACGGTTGCGGCGGATAGCGGTCGAACGCCGGCAGTTCGTGCGCATGCTCCATCCAGCGAAGCCGCTCGGCGACCTGGATCTGCATCGTTGCCGGCACGGCCGCGGGATCGTCGTAGGTCGCGCTCTGGATGTCGATCATGCCCGGCAGCATGCTGGCATTGACATAGAACAGGCCGGTGCCGCAGTCGCCGCAGAAGTGCCGCCGGCCATGTTCCGAGGAGTTGTACACCTTCGGCTCGCCTTTCGTCACCTTGACGGCATCGTCGGCGTACATCGTCCAGCCGACCACGGGCGCGCCGGCGTGAAGCCGGCAATCGCGGCAGTGGCACAACGCGTGCACGATCGCGTCGCCCTCGGCCTGATAGCGGATCGCGCCACAGTGGCAGCCGCCGGTAATGGTGCTCATGCGTTCCTCCGATCGAGACGACTTTTTGAATCGATAACCATCGAGACGAGCGGCTTCAATACCCCAGGCGATCGGGAGTTGCGTCCTACTGTCGCCTGACACCTGCTGCCATCGCCGCTATGCGAGATCGGTTCCGCAGAGATGCACGGTCTCGGTCTGCTTTGAAACGCCCCGTGCACTCGGCCCTCATTCTCAGGGCCGTTCAGCGCGGTCTGGCCACCACGTTGAACCACAGCGTCGCATTGTAGAGGTCGGCCGTCGCCTGATCCGGCGTGACTGACGGCGCCGCGCGATGATCGATGACCAGCAGATGGGGACCCGGCTTGACGATGGGAACGGCCGCCACGCCTTCGGCGTCCGTCTTGAATTTTGGAATGTCCTTCTCTGCAACGGCCGTCTTGCCGTCGCCGCGTTCGACCTCCGCCTCGGCGAGAGGCTTGCCGCGAAACAGCACCTTGACCTTGAGCGCCTCACCTGGCCTCGCCCTGGCTGGATCGGTGAGCGGCACAAGCTCGAGTTCGTGTCCGAGCACCTCCTGCCACGGCGCGTCAGCCCCCGTGATCGCCTTTGCGAACTTTCCGGACCAGAAGCTCTCGGCGGCGTCAGGCACCAGCCGCCTGGTGGCGTTGCGATAGGAGCCGTCTTTCGTCTTGACCCAGAATCCGTTGTCGTAACGCGCCGCGAGCAGCGTATGCCCGGCATCGTCGAACGGTCTCGTTCGTGCGACCTGGATGCCGTTGTCCGATGCGCCCGCAAGTCCGTCGAGCAGCGAGCTGCGGCCTTTCGGCGTGATCATGAACAGGTCCACGACCTTGTCCGCAAACGCCGGCGGCCGGTCATCCGGATGACCGTAGTTGACGATGGCGCGGCGTCCGGTCGCCGGCCCCGAGAACGTGAGCCAGACATCATGCGCCGAAGCCGAGGATATCGAACCGAGAACGAGCCCGGTTGCCAGCAGTGTGTGGACGAGACGAGAGAAGGTGCGGCTCATTTGGTCACCAGTTTTGGATTTGTCGCGGCCATCACGGTGGGGAAACGATATGAAACGCCCGCAAGCACGGCGATGGTCGGCTGCGCGCTGACGAAGATGTCGGACGTTCTTGCGCCGACGGGATCGCCGAAATTGATGGCGATCTCGCTGAGGCGATCACCGGGATACCAGGTCGCCTGCGTGAACGCGGTCCACCCCTCGGGCCAGGTATAGGCGAGCTTGCCGGTCACGCGGGAGTAGGGTGAGGTCGTGATGAGGCCGTCCTGCGTCAGGTTCTTCTTGCCGACGAAGGTCACATAGGCGGAGCCGGACAGGATTTGCGCATTGACCGTCGCGACGTTGAAGTCCACGCCGACATTGGCGACGTAGCTTGGCACGTTGGGAACGAAGTAGGAGGGAGCCGCGTCGACGAGGCGGGCCGAGACGCCGCCATAGTTGGCGAATAGCGATACGTTGTTGACGGGATCCCTGATCACGTACCAGCGGGCATCGACGTCGTATCCGTTGCGCTGGGCCTTCCCCAGGAACGTCACGGGCAGACCGGGCGCCGCCTGAAACGCTTCATTGGCAGAGTCCGTCGTCCAATAGCTCGCGAGCAGCCTGAAGCGATCGAATGTGAACTGGACGCCGCCCTCGCGGCTGACGATCCTGAATGGCTGAATGCCGGGGTTGCCGATCAACTCTGCGGGTACGTCGATGCTGCGGAAACCCTCGCCGTAGTTGGCAAACAGCTCCAGCCATTTGAATGGCGTAATGGCGACGCCGGCTTTTGGGCTTGCGATGCCGTTCGAAATGTTCGGCGTGCCGCCGGGCGTGATGCGGTCGTTGATGTCGTAGTAGAACTGGTCGTAACGTCCGCCGGCCGTGAACTTGAGCCATGCCAGCGGCTTGACCTGGACCTGGCCGAAGCCGGCGATGTTCGTCTCGGTCAATCCGACATTGACCGCGGCCGGACCCGACACGGCGCGTGCGATGGTCGGCGCTTGAAACGCCTCGATGAAATCGGTGCGCCAGTTGCTGCCGAGCAGGACCTGCACGGGAATGTCGTCGCCGATGGCACCGCTCCAGACCTTGCTGACACGGCCGCCGACCATCGTGCGGTCCTCGTGCTGCACGCGCTGGCCGCCGCCGAAATCCGCGAACCGGTTCGAGAACTGGTGGTTGACGAACAGGGTGCCCTTCAGCTCCTGGTCCTGTGCGCCGGAGCTGTAGTTGGCGACGAGGTTTTCCAGTTGCTTGTTGCCGCCGTCGGTCGGATTTGTCGCCGAGCGTTCGGAGATCGTTCCGGCGGCAACGGCGTCGCGACTGGCATAGCCCGGCGAGCCATACTCGGTGCCATAGGCCTGTGCACGGAACGACACGGTGGCGCCGTCCGGAAGCGTCGTCGTGACCTTGTTGAACGAGTTGTAGCGATTGATGAAGCTGTTATCGCGATAACCGTCGGTGTGATACCCCTCGAACGCCAGATAGGGCAGCCACGCGCCCTGCGTCGTGCTGTAGGTCGCAACGCCCCGCGCAGTGCCTTGCGTGCCCCCGGAGATGCCGAGGCTGGCATAGGGCTCGGCCTGCTTGGTCGTGATGTTGACCGAGCCGCCCATATTGGAGTCGCCGTACTCGACCGAAAACGGCCCGCGCACGATCTCGATGCTCTTGATCGTTTCCGGAAACAGCACGTTGAGGTCGGCATAGTTCGGCGTGTGCAGCGAGGAGACCTCGTTGAGCGGGACGCCGTCGATGTAATAGGCGATGTCGCGGCCATGCTCGGATTCGGTATAGCCTCGCAGCGAAAGCCCGTAGCCGATGCCGCCCTGGCCGTAGTTGGACACATTGAAGCCCGGGAGCGAGCGGAACAGGTCGCCATAGGTTGCGACCGCCAGCCGGCTGATTGCCGGTGCGTCCATCACCGTAACCGCCGCCGGCAGCGCAGTCACCGCGCTCGACACGTCGCCCCGTCCTGGCGTCGCACCAGCGGAGAGGCCCGCGCTCGATTGCTGCTGCGATGAAGGCTGCGTGACCGGCGATCGCTGCGCCCGACGCGCGGCGTTTGTCCTTGCCGAAGGCTCTGCGCGCCGCGTGCGCCTGGGAGGCGCCTCGGGCGCCGTGATCGTGACCGGCGGCAAGGGCCCGGCCGCAGATCCCGCCGGTGCCGTCTGGGCGTGAACCGACTCTTCGGCCGAAGCCCCCGATATCGCGATGCCGGCCAGAACCAGACGCCAAGAAAGTCTACGCAACTTAACCCCCCGCCTTCACGTCGCCCCTCGACGGTCTCCGGCAACCGGTATGATGTCTCGTACAGGTGATCATACCTGCGTATGACGACTTGAGTCGATCATCATACTTGCATGAGCAAGTTGCGGGCCAACATGGGGGCGTGGATGGGTGTTCCGGCAAAGCTGACGGGATTCAGGCTGTTACGTGCTCGGACGTCGGGCATGCGCAGCGCATCGCTCCTCGCGGCAGCGGGGTCTGTAGGAAAGCTGCTGTCCACCACCTGGGAATCGCCGGCAACGGCGTGACCAGTCGATGGCCGTCCACATGACGCTTTGTCCCCAGGGCTGTCCGCAGACGTCTCGCGCTGCTCCAGATTCCCGAACAGCCGGCGCAGTCGGCAGCGGCAACGCATTGGCGGTTTCCGCGACTGGACGGCGCCTCCAGGCCACGCATGAGCAACGGCCCCGGTCCGCCACGCGGCGATCTCGAACATATCGTCGCGTGGCATCCGGTCCGGTCAGAAGCTGACGCCGAGCCGCGCGTTGAACGAGCGGCCGGGTCCCTTCACGTTGTAGCCGTAGGCGGCCGAAGACCCCATCATCGAGACGACCTTGTAGTCGACCAGATCGGCGCCGCCCAATGGCAGGTAGTAGTTCTGGTTGAACAGATTGTCGATGCCGAGGTCCAGTCTGACGTGCTGCCACTGGTAGCCGGTACGCAGATTGACCAGTGCATACTCCGGTGTCGTCAATTCGTTGCGAACCTGGCTGACCTGGTCTTTCGAGCCGACGAGCTGCAACTCGACGCTGTTGGTCCATCCGCCGAGGCGATGGTCGAGCGCGAGCTTCGCGTTGACAGGCATCATGTGGTAGAGGTCCACGCCGTCTGTGCGCCGGCCGCGAACATAGCCGATCAGGCCGCGAACCTGTCCCTGACCGTACACCGGATCATCCCACACGGTCAGCCGTCCCTCGACGTTTACGCCGTAGAGCGTCGCGTCGTGGTTGGCGAACTGGAGGTAGACGAAGCCGGTGCTGGCGGTCAGGTTGGCCGGATTGCTCGCGAGGCAGCTTGCGGTCGCGCAGCGGTCGACGTCGATATAGTCCTGCACATAGCTGGCATAGGGCGTCACCTTGACGTCCCAGATGCGTTGCGCGGGATCGTGCCAGCCGGCGGTGAAGCTGACGGTGTGGGCCTTCTCCGACTTGAGGTCGACATTGCCGACATAGCCGTTGCCGTCGCCGAACCAGCCGATCATCTTCATGGCCATCGCATTGGTGGACCAGGCATAGCGTTCGTAGAGATTGGGCGAGCGCGTCTTGCGGGCAAAGCCGAACTCGTACTGGCTCACATCATCAGGCTCGTAGCGGATCAGCGCGGAGCCGTCGACATGGACGTCGGTGCGGGCGCGGTCGAGCGCATTGAAGGCAGCCGCATCCGCGCCGTAGCTCATCGCATTGTAGCCCTGCACGTTGCCGGTGTTCATCCACACCACGTCGTTGCGCAGGCCGACGATCGAGGTCCACTGCCGGTCCCAATGGCGTTCCCACTCGACGAACGTGCCGACGCGGTCGCGCGTGCCGCCATTGATGTTGATGAACGCGTTCGGGCTCATCATCATCGATCCCGCCACCGGATTCCACCAGTCGTCGAGCCGGTTCAGCGCCAATTCGTTGCCGACCCGCAGCAGGTCATGGCCGGAGAGCGCGACGGTCGCCTTCAGCGCATAGCCGATGTCGAGGCTCTTGGTGTCCATCGGCATGTCGCTGACCTTGTCGGGCGCGATGAATCCCATAGTGTGCCGGATCTGGTGCACGAAGGCGCTGGCTTCGAACTTGCCCCAATCGAACACGCCCTCATAGCGCCCGTTGGCATAGAGCCCGCGGTTGTAGACCATGTCCATGTACTGGTTGACGTAGCCCTGGTACGGAATGAACTGCCCGCCGATCTGGAAGGTGAAGAGGTTGCCGAAGCTCTGCTTGGAGACGCTGATGGCGTGGTTCTGCGTCTCGTACCGCGTCGACTTGATCGTGCTGCCGTCGCCGGCCTTGTAGTTGCCGGCACGGACCCAGCCACCGGTATAGGTGATGCTGGTGTCGCGGTTCGCCACCGTCGCATTGGCATCGACCCCATAGGCATTGCCGTTGCTGCGGAAGAAGCCCGACAATTGCGTGCTGGTCACCCAGCCCGCCTGCTCCGGCACGAAGGCCGGCGGCGCAGTGGTGACGTCGATGCGGCTGCCGATATAGTCGCCGCCGACCGACACCGGCCCGACGCCGAGATAGGCGCGCATCTTCGCGATCATCGCGGGGTTCACGAACGACAGCGGCGGATTCATCTCGTTCGGGCAGGCCGGGCTGATCAGCATCGAGTTGATCGCGACCTGCAGCCGGTCCGCGCCAAATCCGTTGATCGCGGGCAGGCTCGAAACGCCGCCGGCGCCCCATGCCGCGCCGCCTGGCAGGTCGGTGACGAGCGAAGCGGAGTCGCTCGACGACAGGCCGCGGTTGAAGCCGGCTTCGGGCGGCAGTTCGGCGGAGGCTGGCACCGAATTCCGACGCTCGTCTGCCGCGGCTCGACCTCGTTCCGGTGTTGCAGCAGCCGGTGCGGCGGTGGCAACGCCACGCGGCTTCCGTTTGTGCTGGTGTGGCGCTTCAACAGTCACCGGCGGCAGTTTCTCCCGCGCTTGCGCGAGTGCCGATGTAGCGAAGGGTGGAAGCAGGGCGACGGTGGCGAGCAGGGCGGGCGGGACGAGCACCGTCGTCGCGATCCGTATTGACCGGCGCAGGCTGATGGATGTGTTTGACATGTGTTTTTCTTCTTCGGGCCAGAGTGCACTGGCGCATGACGGAGGCGGGGCGTGCGAGGGCGGCCCCTGCCGGTGATGCGGAATGGGTGAAGCAAAAGCAGCTCAGGCTCCGCATGGCGTCCCAGGGCGGGAGCTGCACGAGGAGCTTTCGCGCGAATGTCTGCGCTGGTCAGCGCAGCATCAGGTCAGGGCAGGTGGTCCGCGGGACTGGTGGTCGAAGGACCGCGCGTGGGCGACGATCCGCTGCCGAAACGCGTAGACCGCAGGCGCGGCGAGCGAAAGGCGTTCGGTCAGTGCGGGGTGAGGCGGCGGCAGGGCGCCGGAGACGTGATGCCCGAGGCAGAGCGGGCAGCGTACGGTCGTCTTGCCGTTGCGCTTGTCCGCGTCGCGTTGCGCATTGTCGTCGTTGCTGGTGGTGCAGAGCTCATGGGCGGCCGCTGCGACGGCCGGAGAGATGCTCGCGATGAGGATGCTGGAGAGGATGACGTTGAAGACGAGGGCATAGACCGCAATGAATGCAGCCCCCCATCCGATCCATCGCTTGCGAACGAGCCCCGTCATTCCACCCAATTCCCCGCCGGCAGACGTAGCATAGGCAGGGGCCGAGTCAAAGTTGCAAGCCCGGGCTCGGCTGAATGATTTGTGGTCGCGTGATGCGAAGATCGATACCGCTTGGACAAAGTGTCCAGTTCGCCAATGCGATCGGCCGGCTTTAATGCCCGGCTGACTGCCATGGTCGATACGTGACGTCCGGCATCGTTTGGCCTGGGCGTCATGCAAGCAGCCTCGATGAGGAGGTCGCGGTTGCGAAAAGATCGACGGCCGCGGTCGATGAAGAGTGGACACCGGTCCGCAGGTCTGTATTGTTTCTGCGGGGAAATGACAGTGATCGGCGGCATACGAAACATCAGGGGTCTGGCTGCGGCAGTTTGCGCCGCCGCCTTCCTGCTTGCCTCACAGGTCATTTTCTCGTCCGCGATCGCTGCCCGCATGGACGCGTTCGATCTGTTGTCGGGCGCGCTGGACCAGTCGATCTGCTCATCGCAGATGGATCGCTCGGGCGAAAGGGACCCCGGTCAATCCGCGCTTCACAAGAAGCTCTGCGACATCTGCGCCTTCGCGGCGCAATCCAGTCTTCCGACCGCCAACCTTCTTGTTCACGTCGCGCGGCTGACGCCTTCGACGACGATTGTCGAGCCACGGTCGGCAGGCATTCTGCTCCGCCAGACCCACGAGCCGCGCCTGACACGAGGACCACCTTTGCACGCTTGAGACGAATTTTCCGTTTCGAGCCTTCAAAGGAGTGCCGCCGTGTCGCGTCATCTGCCCACCGTGTGTGTGGCGGCAACGATCGTCGTTGCCGTATCCGATCAGTCGCTTGCCCAGACTCGTCCCGACCCCACGCTTCCGCCCGTTACGATCGACGCTCCCAGCCCAGAACGCGCTGCGAAGCCGACGCGGCGCTCGCAGGCGGCGGCACGCACGACCGCCCGACGAACGGCGCCGCCTCAGACAGCGCCCTCTGCCGTACCGCCGCTTCCTGCGGGTGTGACCATCAATCCGAGCATTCCGGTGGCCCAGACGACGGCGGGGCCGGTCCAGGGCTATCGCGCTCTCACGGCCGCATCTGCGACCAAGACCGACACTGCGCTCGAGCGCATTCCGCAGAACGTCGTGGTAATCCCGCGCTCCGTCATCGACGATCAGGGGGCGATGACGGTCAGTGAAGCCGTCACCAACGTCAGCAACGTGCGGGTCGTCGACACGCGGATGATCGGCAATGTCGAGCAGGTGCCGGTCAGGATCCGCGGTTTTGGCGCGGAGATGTGGATCGACGGCTATCCCGGCAATCTGTTCCTGGCGGGAGATCGCGACGGCCTCGCCAATGTCGAGCGCATCGAGGTGCTCAAGGGACCCAACGCGCTTCTCTACGGCGGCGGCGCCGGCTCTCCCGTCGGCGGCACGATCAACGTGATCTCGAAGCTTCCAACCGACAAGGCGAAATACGAAGTCGGTGGCACGTTCGGGAGCTATCAGTACTGGAATCCGCATTTCGACATCAATCAGCCGCTGAACGATGCGAGGACCGCGCTGTTCCGCATCACCGGCGAATACGGTCAGAGCAAGAACTTCACCGATGTGCTCACGCCCAGCCATTACAACATCAACCCGACCCTGACGTTGACCAATCGCGAAGATACCTCGCTGACGATCCAGGGGTTCGTGTCGGAGCAGCGCCAACAGGCCTATCCCGGCCTGCCGGTGGATGGGACTCTTTTCGGCGCATACCGCGTGCGCCGAGATCTCTATTTCGGCGATCCCAACATCCCGGAGAGCTATTCACGCCTGCATGGCGCAACTGTTACGCTCGACCACGAGTTCAACAACGTGTGGTCCGCGAACATCAAGGCCAGGTGGAGCCAGTCCGAGTTTCGTCAATTCTCGCAAAGTCCGCTCAATGACGCGACCTTCACCGGCGGTACCCCGGTTTTTCCGCCCGCGCTCTTCGACGTGAACAACGTAGACGTCCTCGACCGCCAGCAGGAATTCAGCATCAATCCGAGCGTGAAGGCCAGGTTTGCGGTGGGCCCCACCGCCAACACCTTGCTGTTCGGCGCCGACTACAGCCGCGTCGAGGATTCCGGATACATGAACACGGATCTCTTGGGACTATTGGGCGCCACCGTCGATCTCAGCAGCCCAAATCCGGTATTTCCGCCGTTCACGACGCCTGATCCAAGCTCGCCGACGTTCGTTCAGTTCAACAAATTCGACAACACCTACCTCACCAAAGCCCTCTACACGCAGTTGCAGTCGACGATCTACGACCGCATCCATCTTCTGGCGGGCGTGCGGCTGAATTCGATCGACACGACCTATAACGAGTTCGCGACGACCCCGCCGGGCGTCTTCAAGACCGATGCCACCAAGGCGCTGCCCCGCACCGGCATCGTGTTCGATGTGGTCAAGGGCTTCTCGCTCTATGCAAGCTATGGAGAGGGGATGAAGTGGACGCCGTTCTCGGCGGCGTTCGTCGCGGGCCCGCCCGAGACGTCGCAACAGCGTGAAGCCGGCATCAAGTTCAACTGGGGCGGCATGCTCACGGGCACCGTGGCGGTGTTCGACATCGACCGCGACAACGTTCCCTATACCACTGCGGCCTTTGCGGGCGCGCTGTCCTCGCAGAAATCGCGCGGCTTCGAGGCGGATATCGTCTTCCAGCCGACCAGCAACTGGAGTGTGCTGGGAAGCTTCGGGCACACCGATGCATTCTTCGTCACGGATACGCCCACGGCGCCCGCAGGCAACAAGCTGCCCTTCGTGCCGCAGAATTCCGGGCGGGCGTGGATCAACTACAAGTTCGACGGTCCGTGGACGGGATGGAGCGCCGGCGCCGGCATCTACGCCGCGTCGAGCCAGTATGTCGATTCGCTCAACCGCTGGTCCACCGCGGGCTATTACACCCTTGATGCCAGGATCGCTTATGAGACGAAGAAGTTCCGGGCGGCGTTCGTCGTCAAGAATCTCACCGGCCAGGAATACTACACGCCGTACACCTGGTTTGGCGGTCAGGTGGCGCCGGGGGCGCCACGCACGTTCTATCTGCAGACCTCGTACAAGTTCGATTGAGGTTGAGTATGATCACGCGCCGACAGATTGCTGCCGCGAGTGCGATGCTGGCCGCCATGCATCCGCTTCATCGAGCGCTCGGCCAGACGGCACCTGCCGGCGCGGCTGACGCAAAAGCCAAATCGACACACGACATGTCCTCCATGCCTGCCGACTGGATGGGGCATGAACAGATCGCTCTCCTGATCTATCCGTCCTTCACCGTGCTCGACATGGTCGGACCGCACTACATGTTCACCAGCCTGATCGGCGCTACCGTTCACGTCGTGGCGAAGACGACGGCTCCCGTGACCAGCGACGCGGGCCTGACCATCGTTCCGACCAAGTCGTTCGAGGATTGCCCGCGGGATCTGGATGTCATCTGCGTCCCGGGCGGCACTGACGGCACCCTGGCGGCCATGCAGGACGAGGAGACGATGCGCTTCCTCGCCGATCGCGGCAGCAGGGCAAGATACGTGACGTCTGTGTGTACCGGCTCGCTGCTGCTCGGTGCCGCCGGACTGCTCGAGGGCTACAAGGCCACGTCGCACTGGGCGACGCGGGATCTGCTGCCCATCTTCGGTGCGATCCCGACCGAGGGGCGTGTCGTACGCGACAGGAACCGCATCACCGGAGGCGGCGTCACCGCGGGAATCGACTTCGGCCTCTCCATGGTCGGCGATCTCAGGGATCGACCCTACGCGGAGGCCGTGCAGTTGCTGGCTGAATACGCGCCGGCCCCGCCTTACGATTCGGGATCTCCGGCTTCGGCCTCGACCGATACCCGCACGTTGATCGAAGACATGTTCGTCGACTTTCTGAAGAACGCCAGGGCGACAGGCGAGGGCGTGCGGCGAAGATAGCCCAGCTTGGAGAGGAAACATGACACGTGAGGGACTGAAGTCGTTCTCCATCCATATTCTCATCCCCTTCGTGATGGGCGCGAGCATCGGCTTGCTGTTCATGTATGCGATCTATCTCCTCGACGTCGGCGGCCTGCGCACGCTGCTGGCCAGGACGGGCGGGAGCCTGTTTGATGTCGGCCTCATACCGGTTGGCTTCGCTTTCGGATCGCTGGCGATTGGCACGAAGGGGCTCTTCATCGACAATTGACGACGATCGGTGCGACTTTGACGCAGCGCAATGCCTTCAGGGACGAATTCGGATGAATTGCTTTTCGCAATGTTCGATTTCGACCAGCCGCTGTTCGTCGCCGGGCTTCTGCTTGGCTTTTCCTCCAGCCTGCACTGCTTCGGCATGTGTGCAGGCATTGCTTCCTCCTTGCACTTCGCCGCCGACTTCGGTTCGAACCGGCCGCGGCAGGGCCTGTTGACCGCGACGGTCCTGATCAATGCGGGACGCATCTCGGCCTACGTGCTGGCCGGCGCCACGGTCGGCGCGATCGGATCGAGCGTGTTCGGATCGTTCGATCACGCGTTCGCTCATGCGATTCTGCGCTGGGCTGCGGCCGCGGCTCTCGCCTGGATCGGACTTTCGATGCTCGAAGTGCTGTCCCTGCCGGCTTGGCTCTCCCGGCTGGCCGCAGCCGTCAGCGCCAGGATCGGCGCCGCCGCCCACGCGATCCAGCTTCCGCCGACGATTGGGTTGTTCGTCAGCGGCGCAGTTTGGGGCTTCCTGCCCTGCGCCATGGTCTACGGCGCGCTGTTCTACGCCATGCTGTCCGGCTCGTGGCTGGGCGGCGCGCTCGCAATGAGCGGCTTTGGCCTCGGCACACTGCCTGTCCTGCTCGGCGCAGGCCTCGGGCTTCCGATGCTGCGGCGTCGCGCGACGGCAGGGTGGTTGCGGAACACCGTGGCTCTCGCCATCATTGCGGTCGGTATCGTCAGCGCGGGCATGTCGCCATCGACTTTGGCGGCGTGGTGCCGGACCTGACCGGCTCGCGGTTTCAGGCGATATTGATCCCCTGATCCTGGGTTGGGCTCCCAAAAGAATTACCCGCGGCGGATTGCTCCGCGCGGGTGTGACGAACTTTCGATGCTGCCAGCATGCCGGTGTTTTGCCCGACGAGTCAAAGAAGCGTGCACCTCGTCCCCCCGAGCTTCGTTAGCTCCGACTGAAGAGCACAACGATTTCAAAGGCCTCGCTACTGTGCATGGGGTTGTTTTCGCACTTTGATGTTTCGCAGATGTTTCGCAGCGCCGAAATGACCGCGCTCAACGCCGTCCGCGCGGCGCTTCGGCCTTGGCCGGTGGCTCGGTCTGCGGCGCGCAGGTCGCCGTTGCCAGCGAGGCCTGCGCCTGCGGCATCAGGCCGGGCTCGGCCGCGAGCGCCTTCATCAGGATCAGTCCGGTCGTGGTCGGGGAATCGATGATCAGCCGGTCGGCCGCGGTGACCTCTTCGTCCTCGGGTAGCTCGCTGTGCTGCGCTTCGGTCATCAGGTCGAGCTCGATCACCTTGCGGCCCGCGGAGCGGTCGTTGATGGCGTAATAGGCGATCTCGTTGCGGGTGTAGAACGACACCGAGGTGTAGGCTTGGCTCACCGGCACCGTGAGCTTGATCGGTCCGCCCGACAGATCGTAGCGGCAAATCGCCAGCGCGAAGGCCGGGTCCATGAACGGCATCGGCGAATTGCTGGGGTCGGCGAGGGGAAGCTGGGTGACGGCGTTCACTTTCGTCATCGGCGTCAGCCGCGAATAGGCGTCCTGCGTCGCGATCCGCGGCAGCGCCAGCACGCTGACGAGATGGACCACGAGGCCCAGCACCACGCCGGCAATGATGGTGAACACGAGCCGGATCATGAGCAGCCCACCGTCTTGATGCTGGGCATCGGCGCATCGCGCTGGGTGCGGGTCGCGACGCCGACCGGCGTATCATAGAGCCGCAGCATCAAGGCGTAGCGCTCGATGCCGCCGGTCGGCAGCCAGTTGCCGGCGCGCGAGCGCGAGGCGATGCGGATCTCGAACGAGCCGTCGGACTGCCGGACGATCTCCTGGCTGGTGAAGCCGTAGCGCTGCAGCGAATTGGCGACGAGGTGGCCCTTGCGGTCGTACAGCGTCAGCGTCCAGAACCGCGCCGGCGGCGTCACGCCCGAGACGACGACGTCGCAGCGGCCGTCCAGCGCCTTCTTGTTGTCGTCCCTGGTCGCGGTGAAGGCGACGCCGTCGCCGGTGCCGATCGGCAGCTCGCCGTTGCGCACGATGGTGGCGCGCGAATAGGGATCGACGTCCGCGGTGCCGGTGCGCGGCCGCGCGGTCCAGGGGCCGATGGTCAGCGCACCGATCTCCGTGCCGCGCGTCGTCGTCATCCAGGTCGCGCCGACGCCGACGACCGTCGCGAGAAGAAGCGCCGTCAATGTGATCAGGATCAGCCGCACGGGTTTCGATCAGTTCTTGCGCGGGGCGGAAGCGTTGGCGTTCTCTTCCGCGTAGTTCTGCGGGAAGGCGAGCGCGCTCGTCGACGAGGCCGGCTTGGTCGGCGTGCCGTCATTCGCCGCCGATTTGTTTGCGGTCTTGGCTGCATCGTCCAGCAGCCTCTCGACGCGCACCAGGATGTCGGCGCCGCGTTTGGTCAGCACCGGCGGCGGACCGGGTTTGGTCTCCAGCACCTTCGCCGCCGCATTGGCCTGCGCGTTGGAGATGTGCTGCGGCGGCAGCTTCTGGCCCATGCCGATGCCGGGGATTTCCCTGACCTCGACGCCCTGATGCGCCACGAGCATGATGTCGTGCCAGGTCTGCGCCGGCAGCGAGCCGCCGGTCATGCGGTTGGTCGGCGAATAGTCGTCGTTGCCGTACCAGACCGCGCAGGTGAAGTTGCCGGTGTAGCCGACGAACCAGGCGTCGCGATACGCATTGGTGGTGCCGGTCTTGCCCGCGGTCGGAATGCCGTCGAGGGCTGCGCGGCGCGCGGTGCCTTCGCTGACGACGTGGCTCATCATGCCGGCCATGTCGGCGGCGATGTTCGGCGGGATCGCCTGGCGCGGCTTCGGTCCGTCGCGGTCCCAGCGCCAGACGAGGTCGCCTGCGCCGGTGCGCACTTCGAGCACCGAATGCGGCGTGACCGCCTTGCCGCGGTTGGGGAAGGTCGCATAGGCCACCGCATGTTCGAGCACGGTGACTTCGTCCGAGCCGATCGGCAGCGACGGCGTGTCGGGCAGCGGCGCCTTGAGGCCGAAGCGGCGCGCGACCTCGACGATCTTGGCGCGGCCGACCTTGGCCGGGTTCTGCGCCTTGGGCTCGTTCTTCCGGCCGATCTCGATCGACAGCTTCACCGGCACGACGTTGATCGAGCGCGTGATCGCCTGGGTCAGCGTCACCGAGCCGGAATAGGAATGGCCATAATTCTGCGGGCACCAATTGCCGATGCAGACCGGGCCGTCGACCACGATCGAATTCGGCGTGTAACCGTTCAGCAGCGCGGTGGTGTAGACGTAGGGCTTGAACGAGGAGCCGGGCTGGCGACAACCGTCGTCGCCGACCATGGCGCGGATGCCGCCGTCGAGGTCGGCGACGACGGTTGCCGCCTGAGTCGCGTGATAATCGCGGCCGAACTGGCGCAGCTGGTTCTCGACCGCGTCTTCGGCGGCCTTCTGCACGTTGGGGTCGATAGCGAGGCGCACCACGAAGACGCGCTCGGTGTAGGATTTCGGGAAGGTGTCGACCAGCTTGCGCATCTCGTCGAAGGCGTAGTCGAGATAATAGTTCGGCGACGCCTCGTCGCGGCGGTCGACGGCGAAGGCCGGGTTGCGGCGGGCGCCGAACACCTGGCCCTCGGTCATGAAGCCGGCGTCGACGAGATTGTCGAGCACGACGTTGGCGCGGGCGCGGGCGGCGGGCAGGTTGATGTGGGGGGCGTATTTGGTCGGCGCCTTGAACAGGCCGGCGAGCATCGCCGCTTCCGCCAGCGTCACGTCGCGCGCGGATTTGTTGAAGTAGAAATGCGCCGCGCCGTCGACGCCGAAGGTGCCGCCGCCCATATAGGCGCGGTCGAGATACAGCTTGAGGATCTCGTTCTTGGTCAGGCGCCATTCCAGCCAGATCGCGAGGAAGGCCTCGTTGACCTTGCGCTCGATGGTGCGCTCGTTGCTCAGGAACAGGTTCTTGGCGAGCTGCTGGGTGATCGAGGAGCCACCCTGGCGGACGCCGCCAGCCTGGGCGTTGGTGACGAGCGCGCGCGCCGTGCCGGCGATGTCGATGCCGAAATGTTCGTAGAAGCGGCGGTCCTCGGTCGCCAGCGTCGCCTTGATCAGCACGTCCGGAAAGTCTTCCAGCGGGATCGAGTCGTTGTGCTTGATGCCGCGGCTGCCGATCGGATTGCCGTAGCGGTCGAGGAAGGTCACCGCGAGGTCGGACTTCTTCAGCCAGTCCTCGTCCGCGGTTTCGCGGAAGGCGGGGATGGCGAGGGTGAGCATCACGACCAGGCCGCCGAGCCCGAGGGTCGCGGCCTCCGACAGCGGCTCGATGAACACCCAGCGCTTCCAGCGGCCGACATAGAAGCGGTCCATGAAGGTCGAGTAGCGCTCGTAGAGCTCGCGGATGCCCTTGGCCGAGGAGAACAGCGAGGAGTCGATGCGCGCATCGAGGTCGAGGAAGAAGTTCCGGACCTTCTGCTTCCAATGCGGTGGTATGATCTGGCGCACCTAGAACCCTTGAGGCTTGCTTCGAAAGCGTTCAAGCACCCGGCCGGGGCGGCATCGAGACGTCTTGCGGGAATGTTGCGGCAAACCCAAGGCGCCCGGTCAGCATCCGAGGGACTTGCTGTTCCTTCTAGCCGAGCGGGGCCCATAAACCAATGGTCACGCTCGCGATTTTGAACAACAGGCCTAATTGACCCCGGTTCTTTACGGGCCTCCAGGCGGCCTCGCTTGCACCCTTGCGGCCGCACGCCCTAGATGGCTTTAGCCGTAGCTCTTTCGAACTTTTGTTGAGGCGCATGACCGCAGCTCCCAAACGACCGTCCGGCCAGGAAGGATTCTTCTGGAAAACCAAGACGTTGGAAGAGATGACGGGGCCCGAATGGGAAAGCCTGTGCGACGGCTGCGGGCGTTGCTGCCTGAACAAGCTCGAAGACGAGGACACCGGCAAGATCTATTTCACCCATATCGGATGCAAGCTGCTCGATGGGACCAGCTGTGCCTGCAAGGACTACCCGAATCGTTCGGACAAGGTTCCGGATTGCGTGCGCCTGACCCCGGCCAATGTCCGCACCTTGAACTGGCTGCCGCCGAGCTGCGGCTACAAGCTCGTCGCAGAAGGTCGCGACCTCTATTGGTGGCATCCGCTGGTTTCGGGCGATCCCAACACCGTGCATGAAGCCGGCGTCTCCGTGCGCGGCCGCGTCGAGGGAAGCGAGGAGGATATTCCGGACGAGCAGCTCGAGGATCACATCGTGCAATGGCCCGCCGTGCTGCCGAAACGGGCCCGCCTGAAGCGACGTCCGAAGGACTGATCCGCCACACGACTGGATCACGTGTTCGGGATGGCCCCTCGGCGGGATGCACCCATGCGCCGTGGTGCCTGCCAGGGAAGAACTTTGCTGTCTACATTGGACTGCATAGAACGAATCCTCCGCGGTGTTGCGCCGCCACATGACGTCCGATCGAGATGAACAAGTTCGAACGGCAGAGCGCTGCCGACGTCCAGACATTGCCTGACGACATCGCCGAAGAGCTGTCCCGCCTTCCCAGCGAGGTGTTGAGCGTCGATGACGCGCCGTCCATCGCGCCGCCAGTACCGCTGTCGCAGGACGAGGTCCGCACCATCGTGATCAGCCTGATGCTGACGATGTTCCTGGCGGCGCTCGACCAGACCATCGTGGCGACCGCGCTGCCGACCATCGGGCGCCAGTTCCAGGACGTCTCCAGTCTCTCCTGGGTGATCACAGCCTATCTGCTCGCCTCGACCGCCGTCGCGCCGGTGTTTGGCACGCTCAGCGACATCTACGGCCGCCGCGTCATGATCATCATCTCGCTCAGCCTGTTCGTCGCGGGCTCGGTGCTGTGCGCGATCGCGCCGAACCTGCCGATGCTGATCCTGGCGCGCGGGCTTCAGGGCCTCGGCGGCGGCGGCATCATGCCTGTGGTGCAGACGGTGATCTCGGACGTCGTGAGCCCGCGCGAGCGCGGCCAGTATCAGGCTTATTTTTCCAGCGTCTGGATGGTGGGCGGCATCCTCGGCCCGGTCATCGGCGGCGTGTTCGCCGAGCATCTGCACTGGTCGATGATCTTCTGGATCAACCTGCCGCTTTCGGCCGCCGCGCTGGCGCTGCTGCTGCCCAAGATGAGCAAGATTCCGGTGTTCCACCGCAAGCGCAAGGTCGACTGGCTCGGCGGCGTCTTGCTGATGGCCTCCGCCGTCGTCTTCATGCTGGTGCTGACCTGGGGCGGTACGCGCTACGCCTGGCTGTTCCTGCCGCTGCCGCTGCTCGGCGGAAGCGTCGTGCCGTTCGGGCTGATGGCCGGCGGGTGTGCGCTCGGCGCGATCACGGGCCTCACGGTCCAGCTCCCGCTTTATTATGAATCCGTCTATCATCTCAGCGCGAGCGAGGCGGGTCTTGCGCTGATTCCGCTGGCGGCGGTTTCGACCATCGGCGCTGCCGTCGCCGGCCGCACCATGGCGCGGGCCAAGCACTACAAGCGCGTCGCCATCGTCGGCACGTCCTGGGCTGCGCTGTGCGGCCTTGGTCTCACGCTGACGACGCTGCCGCTATGGGCCCTGCTGACGCTGATGGCGGCGTTCGCGCTCGGCCTCGGCACCACCTTTCCGGTCTGCGTGGTTTCGGTGCAGAATTCGGTCGCGCGGCCGCAGGTCGGCACCATCACCGGCGCGTTGAACTTCTTCCGCTCGCTGATGTCGTCGTTCACGGTCGCGGCCTTCGCGGCGATCCTGTTGATCGCGCTCGGCACCGACATCCCGCTGGCCGGCGAGCATCACGCCGCGGGCGCCGTCGCGATCCCCGCCGACGACATGCGGCACGCCTTCCGCTACGTGTTCGGCGCTGCCACCGCGTTGATGACCGCCGCCGCGCTGTGCCTGATTGCGATGGAGGAGCGGCCGCTGGCCGGCCCC
The DNA here is from genome assembly GCF_001556045.1 of Bradyrhizobium sp. CCH5-F6. Classification (GTDB taxonomy): domain Bacteria; phylum Pseudomonadota; class Alphaproteobacteria; order Rhizobiales; family Xanthobacteraceae; genus Bradyrhizobium. The sequence goes on along the minus strand of NZ_LSIC01000012.1, from coordinate 64,638 downwards.
TCGGCGAAGCAACCGGTCGAGATGGCCGAGTAGGCTCTCCCGTCACGGCGCCGGCCACTCAAGAAGGTCGGAAGCCGCTCCGACCGGGAACGGCTTCCTTTTCAGTTTCCAGAAGCTACTCGGCGGCTTGCATAATCCCGCGCGATTTGGACAGCGGGTCGGCCACCGTGCCGATCGCTTCCATCGACTTCTCGAACTTGACGAAATCATCGTCCATGATCGCGCGGGGATTGAAATCTTCATCGGCAATAACACCGTGCACGCGCCGCCTCTGCATGCCCATGTTGCCGCCGTCGTAGATCGGCAGCACCGCGGCTTCGCGCAGATATTTGCCAAACTTGAATTCGGTGCTCAGGCTGTTGACGCCGACGATCTGCATGCACTTGTAGACGCACTCGAACATCGTCTCGGTGACGTTGATCTTGCACATGGCTCCGAGCAGCTCGGCATGCTGCGAATGCTTGTCGAGGTAGTCCGCTGCGCGCCACGAGAAGTAGCGCGCCGACTCGATCTTTGCCGCGATGTCGCCCATGACATAACCGGCGTTCTGGAAGCGGATGATTGGGTTGAGCGACCCCGCGGTGTTTTTCTTCAGGAACTTGAGTGCATCTTCGTAGGCCGCTCTGGCAACGCCGACGGCGGCGATGGCAGCGACCGGGCCGGACCAGGCGAAGTTTCTATTGATCACGAAGTCGCCATTGCCCTGAGCGCCAGGAAGTAGATTGTCCACGGGAACTCTGGCGTCCTTGAACACGATGAACGCGTTCGAAGTCGTGCGATGTCCTTCCTTGTCGAGGAAAGTCCAGGTAATGCCCGGCGTTCCGCGCTCGATCACGATGGCCGATAGTCCCTCGGTGCCTCCGACGGTGGTATCGGTTCGGATGATCGCCGTTTGTGTGTTGGTGCCAAGTCCATCCCAGCCAGCGGACGAGGACCATTTCTTCTTGCCGTTGATGATGAAGTAGTCGCCATCGCGCACCGCGGTCATGCCGATGCCGGCCTTGGGCTGCGGGCTGTCGAAATTCGCGGTGCCGCCAGTGCCGCCGGGCGGTTCGCCCGCGGTCCAGGCGCTGAGATAGGTGCCAGTGGGGTCGGAAGTCGCCGCGCCGATGAAACGCTTCTTTTGCTCTTCGGTCCCGTACCAGGACACGGGCATCAGGCCGAGGCCGTTGCATAAGACCGTACAGGCGAAGCCGGGATCGACTGCGCAGATTTCTTCGGCTGCGATCACGAAGTCGAGACAGGACAATCCGCCACCGCCGTACTCTTTCGGCAGCATCGCCATGGCGATACCGGCCTTGTAGGCCTCGACATAGGCACCCTTTGTCATCTGATATGCCAGCATCGGATCGGGCTCCTTGTCGGCCGCCGGTATGACCGGAGCCAAGACCCCTTCGGAAAAGTCCCTCGCCATTTTCTGAATTTTCCGCTGCTCTGCGGACATCGTGAAATCGATCGCCATGCAAGTTCTCCGTTGGATGCGTGTTTCGGTTGTTTGGAAGCGGAAGCCCCGGCCGATTTGCCTCCCACGTGCATCATCCTCCCGAACTCGGATCGGCGGAAGTAGATAGTTTAGGCAGTTATTACTGTTTAAATATCTAGAAGCGCACATGTCTGATGCAGTTTGGTTCGGTTTTGGGCAGTTTGCGCGTGGAATTGTGCAGCGCCGGAGACTCTGTTGAGATACATCTGGCTCGGATTTTCTGAGGAGGGCTTGGCGTGATTGTCGGCGACACCCAGCAGAAGCTGTTGACCAAACTTCTGGAATCGAAAGCTGGGCTCTCGGTGGATGAACTCGCGAGCGCAATCGATATTACTCGCAGCGCGGTGAAGCAGCACCTATCCGGTATGGAACGGTCCGGATATGTGCAGCACACCTCGTCGAAAAGCGGCGGGCGCCCCCGCTTCCTGTACACTCTCACCGAGAGCGGAATCGATCTTTTCCCCAAGCGCTATTCGTGGTTCTCGCGGGTGATGTTCGAGACCCTGCGCAAGAAGATCGGCGCGACGAAGTTTGGCTCGTACATGTTCGAGCTCGGAGTCGACATGTCGTCAGCGGCGATCCCGCGCCTGGTCGGAAAAACGCGAGTCGAGCGTGTCGTCGAGATCGTGAAGATCATGAACGAGACCGGATTTGCTGCGCGTGTGATTTCGCCCGGCAAAGGTGAGAAGCTGCCTCGCATCGAGTGCAAGAACTGCGTTTTTCACGATCTCTCAAAGGATTACACGGAGGTCTGCCAGTTCGATCTCGGGTTTCTTTCTGGTCTGATGGGGGCGCCGATCGAACACCAGGAGTGTATGCAGCGCGGCGGTCAGGCCTGCCGTTTCAAATTCGTGCCGACGGCCTGAACCTCCGCCGGCGGCGCCTTCTTTCCGAACGGTGTGGCGGCCGATCTTGCGATTGCGCGCGGGTCGAAATCCGGCTCGGCCATGACAGCGCATATCTTCCGCATTTGCATGCCGATGTTGCCGGCATCATATAGCGGAAAAACGGACGCTTCCCTGAGATAGCGTTCAAGCGGGTGCGATCTGTCGAGCGCGTTCACGCCGACCACCTTCATCGCCTGGAAGACGGCGCTGAACAGCATCTCGCTGCAGAAGACCTTCGCCATGGGGCCGATCGCGTGGCCGTCGGCGTTGTGGAGGTCGTGATAATGGGCGGCCTTCCAGGCGAAGGCGCGGCCAGCCTCGACCTTCATGGCGACCTCTGCGAGTGTATACGCGACCACCTGGTGGTTGATGATCGGTCTTTCGCCGCCTCCGGTGTACCTCTTGGCCCACGACAACGCGTATTCGTAGGCCGACCGCGCCACGCCGACCGAGGCGATAGCCGCCACTGGCCCGGACCAGGTGAACGCTTTGTTGATGACGAGATCGCCGTCACCGACCGCGAATGCGTTCTCCTCGGGCACACGGCAGTCGGAAAACAACATGGAATTGTTTTGGCAGAGGCGGTGCCCGGACTTGGAGATCGGCTGTTCGTATGAGATGCCCGCGGTTCCGCGCGGCACCACGATGGCGCTGAGGCCCCGTGATCCATCGGCGAGCGGATCGGTTCGGACGATGCAGACGTTGACGTCCGCGCCCTGCAGGTCCCAGCCGCCGGCATTCACCGGCCAGTATTTGCGTCCGTTGAGTACGTATTCGCCATTCTTTCTGTCGTGGAATGCCGTGAGGCCGATGCCGGCAGGATAGGACGCCGGACCATCGAAATTGGCTGTCCCCCCAGGAGTTCCTGCCGGTTCGCTCGCGGTCCACGCGGCGAGGTACTCGCCTCGCGGATCGCTGGTTGCTGGCGCTAGCCATTTTTGCTTCTGCGCGTTCGACCCGAACCAGACCAGCGGCATCAAGGCCAGGCCGTTGACGAGCAGGATGGTGGCGAAGCCGGGATCGACCGCACAGATTTCCTCGACCACGATCTGGAGGTCAACGTTGGAAATACCGCCGCCGCCGTACTTCTTCGGTATGAAGCCCGTCGCAAAGCCGAGCTTATAGCTCTCCACATAGGCGCCCCGGACCGATTGAAAGGCTTTTTGTGGGTCGGGTTCCTCGTCAGCGGCACGCACCAGCGGAGCGAGGGTCTCGTTGGCGAACTCACGTGCGATGCGCTGCAAGCGTCGCTGGTACGACGTGAGGGTAAAGTCGATCATCGCCGCTGCCTTTGGGTCACAAGCGCATAAAGACAGTTTTACATATCTAAAATGGTTCTGTGTGTGCGTATTGTGAGCATGCCGTGCCAATTGATAGGCAGTTGACGTTTGAGCCATTGATGGGGCGGCGGGAGATGCATCTCTCACCGCCCCATCCGATCGCGTGACACAGCTTGTGCGCGGGTGATCTATGCCCCCGGCCGCGACACCTCGGTCTCCTTGCTGGTGATGAACTCCAGCAGCACCGGCACGCCTTCCCTGGTCTTCTGGATACCGCGCCTGATCGCAGGCACGATGTCCTCCGGCCTCGTCACGCGTTCGCCATAGCCGCCGAAGGCGCGTGCCATGGCGGCATAATCGCCGGAGATGTCGGTCGAGCGATATTTCTCGGTCGAGACCGGCATCACCTTCAGCTCGATCGCCATCGAGAAATTGTTGAGCAGGATCGACATGATCGGAATGCGCTCGCGCACCGCGGTCTCGAAGTCCATGCCGGTGAAGCCGATGGCCGCATCGCCCCACACGTTGATGCAGAGCTTGTCGGGCTTTGCGAGCTTGGCGCCCATCGCAAGGCCCAGGCCATAGCCGAGCTGGGTCGTCTTGCCCCAGCCGAGATAGGTGAGGGGCTCGACCGACTTCCAGAACGGCGAAAGCTGGTCGCGCGGGCTGCCGGCATCATGGGTGATGATGGTGTTGTGGATGTCGACGGTGTGCTGCAGGTCCCACAGCACGCGATAAGGGCTCAGCGGCGCGTCGTTGCTGGTGAGCTTCGGCATCCATTTCGCCAGCCATTCCTTGTGCGAGGCCGCAATCTCGGCCGCCACGGCCGAGGCGTCGCGATCCGTGGTGACGGTCCTTCCGATCTCCTCCAGCAGCGCGTCGAGCACGAGGCCGGCATCGCCAACGAGGCCGATTTTCGCTTCCACATCCTTGTTGAGGTGATTGGGGTCGAGCGTGGAATGGATGATGGTCTTGCCCTTCGGCATCGCGATGCCGAAATTGGTCTCGGTGAAGGAGCAGCCGATGCCGAAGATGACGTCGGCCTCGCTCAGAAACTTCGGCACCGCGCGGGGCACGGCGAGGCCGCCCGAGCCGAGCGAGAGCGGATGCGTTTCCGGAAACGACGATTTTCCGCCGAGGCTGGTGGTGACGGGGATCGCGAGCCGTTCGGCGAGCCGTTTCAGTTGCGGCCAGGCCCGCGCGTAATGCACGCCCTGGCCGGCATAGATCACCGGCCGTCTGGCGTTGGCCAGCAGATGGGCTGCCTCCTTCACGTGGACGGGATCGGCGCCGTAGCGGGTGCGCAGCACCGGCGTGTAATCGAGCGGCTCCGGCACCTCCTCGTTCCACATGTCGGAAGGAATCTCGATGATGACCGGCCCGCCGCGGCCGTTCTTCAGCTTGGTGAAGGCACGGCGGAAGATGTTGGCGACCTCGCTCGCAAGGATGATCGGCTCGGACGACTTCGCGAACGGCTTCATTGCCTCGCTGGAATTGAAGTTCGGCTCGATATGCGACAGCCTGCGCTGATAGCCCATCGGCAGCACCAGCACCGGCACGGATTCGCCGAAGCACTGCGCGACCCCGCCCATCGCGTTCTCGGCGCCCGGCCCATGCTGCATGCAGAACGCGCCGATGTTGCGGCCCGACGTCACCCGCGAGATCGCATCCGCCATGTGGATGCCGACGCGCTCCTGCCGCACCATGACGGGGCGGATATCGGCTTTCGCCGCGTGCTCGATCAGATGATTGACGGGATAGCCGCAGAGGATCTCGATCCCCTCGCGCTTCATGATTTCCGCGATGGCGGTGCCGAGCTTCATGGCGTCTCTCTCCCTGGGCGAGGCCGGTTGCTCCGGCTGGTTGGGAAGAGAGGATCAGGAATCGGAAGGGCGGTAAAGTGTGGCACGACGCACATGCGGTAGGGCAGCCATGCGGACGGCTCACCGACCGGCATCTCCTCGTCGAGGGCATGGCCCGATCGGCCGGGAATGAGCTTCGCGGGCGTGGCCGCACACGGGCCGGGCAGGCTCGAATTGACCTGAATCAACGAGCTTGCTGCTATACTTGGAATGTTGGGACCGGTCGCGGCGCAACCGATGACCAAATCGATCTTGTCTTCTCACTGCGGGCGGCCGTGCGAAGCGCCCTCCGGATCGTGGGTACGAGAGAGACCGTGATGGCGTGACTGATCGTCAGCAAACAACGCCGTTCTTCTTCAGGCCTTCCGCATCGGCGAGGCCGCGCAAACCTGTCCTCGGAAGCAGAGGGCTGGTTTCGCTCCCCGCGCCGTTGATGCTGCTGCTGATATCCTTGGGCGCCATCGCGACGGTGTGGTGGTGGCTCGGCACGCCAGCCGACTTCGCGCACGCGCCGATCGATCCCAACCACAAGCTGCAATGCATATCCTACGCCCCATTCCGGAGCCATCAGACCTCGCTTTCCCCAACGACGCAGGTGTCGCGCGAACAGATCGCCGAAGATCTCGCCCAGCTTGCGAAGATATCCGACTGCATCCGTACCTATGCGACCGATCTTGGTCTCGATCAAATTCCCGAACTTGCGGCGAAGGCAGGTCTGAAAGTCATTCAGGGCATTTTTCTGGATCGAGACCGGCACAAGAATTCGCTGCAGATCGAAGCGGGCATTCGCCTCGCCAGGGATTATCCCGGGACCGTCATAACACTCGTGGTCGGCAACGAGGTCTTGTTGCGCAAGGAGATGGCGGCATCCGAGCTCGCGGCGGCGATCCGCATGGTCAAGGCCCGGGCTGGCGTCCCCGTGACCTATGCCGACGTCTGGGAGTTCTGGCTGGGCAACCGCGAACTCGGCGATGCCGTCGACTTCGTCACGATTCACATCCTGCCCTATTGGGAGAACGTTCCGATTCCAGCGGAAAGTGCCGCCGCGCACGCCGGCGAGATTCGCCGCCAGGTCGCGTCGGCCTTTCCGGGCAAGGAAATCCTGATCGGGGAAATCGGCTGGCCGAGCGAAGGGCGGATGCGGGAATCGGCCCTGCCGTCGCGCATCAATCAGGCACGGGTGGTCTCGGACGTCCTCGCGCTTGCGCGGCGCGAGAACTTCCGCGTCAACCTGTTCGAGGCCTATGATGAAACGTGGAAACAGGAGATCGAGGGCACGGTCGGCGGATCCTGGGGGCTGTACGATTCCCTATCGCGTACACCGAAATATCCGCCCGGAGCTCCCGTCAGGAACTATCCGTTCTGGAAGCTGCAGATGTGCGGCGGACTGGCGCTGGCGCTGCTCGTTTTCGGCGCGGCATGGCTGTCGTCCCGCGGCAGTCGCACCGAGCCCGCGCTCGTCGCGTGGATTGCGGTCGGACTGTCCGCAACCACCGCCGGAATCCTGTTCGGGGTGGCCGCGCAAAAGATGTCCAATGAAAGTTCCGGCGTGGGCGGCTGGGTTTTGTGGGGTTCGCTCCTGACGGCGGCAACCGCTTCCCCGGTGTTTGGTGCGAGCGCCCTCATGTCGGGTCGCGCGTTGCCTCGCCTTTCCGATGTGTTGGGTTCGAGCGAGCCCGGAACCCGATCGGTGCCGACGATCATGCACGGCCTGGTACTGATCGTGATCCTCGTGATCGGCACGGCGACCGCGTTCGGCCTGGTGTTCGATCCGCGCAATATCGATTTTCCTTTCGCGTCTCTCACCATGGCAGCCTTGCCGTTCGCGTTGATGGCGGCGCTCGGTCCAGCCAGGAAGGGACGCCGTCCTCTGGTGGAATCCATCTTTGCCGGCGTCTTTCTCGTATCGTCGATCTACATCGGGTTCAACGAAGGACCGGCCAACTGGCAGTCGCTATGGACCTGCGCTGCCTATCTGCTGCTTGCGATGACGTTGTTGCAGGCCTCGCGGGTGGAATCTGATCCGAGCGCAACGTCGGTGGTTGACCGCTAAAGCATGATCCGGAAAAGTGCGCAGCGGTTTTCCGAAAAGATCATGCTTAAACAACAACCTAAAGCGCGATGACGATTCATCTAATCGCATAGCGCTTTAGTCGCCGCGGATTTCCATCGGCTTCCTCGACGAGGGGGGCGATCTCTCACCTTGCGCCGATGCGAGGGCGATCCTGTCTCATTCGAAACAGGCCGCGAGAACGCGGCGGTATGCCCGCAGGTGAAATGCGGTAGAGCTGCGCCGCCTCTCCACACTCCGTCATTGCGAGCGCAGCAAAGCAATCCAGAATCGCTCCTCGGTGACAGTCGGAATTGCTTCGCTACGCTCGCAATGAACGACTTCATGGCCTCGCTGGAATTGAAATTCGGCTCGATATGCGCAGGCCGGCGCTGATAGCCCATCGGCAGCACCAGCGCGGGCACGGATTCGCCGAAGCATTGCGCGACCCCGCCCATCGCGTTCTCGGCGCCCGGCCCATGCTGCATGCAGACGCGCCGATGCTGCGCCCCGACGTCACGCGCGAGATCGCATCCGCCATGTGGATGCCGACGCGCTCCCGCCGCACCATGACGGGGCGGATCTCGGCTTTCGCCGCGTGCTCGATCAGATGATTGACCGGATAGCCGCAGAGGATCTCGATTCCCTTGCCCCGCATGATTTCCGCGATGGCGGTGCCGAGCTTCATGGCGTCTCTCTCCCAGGGCGAGGCCGGTCGCTCCGGCTGGTTGAGGAGAGAGGATCAGGAATCGGAGGGGTGGTAAAGTCCGGCCGGTGGCTCAGGCAGGTAGGTTAGCCATGCAGGTCGGCATCGGCCGGGGAGGACTGCACCAAACGTGGCTGCTGGGCTTTGCGGAGGCTATTTGCAATTCCGGCAAATGATCAGCTTGCGCTTCAACGACTCGCCGTCGGGATCGACTGTTGACGTGTCGGCGACGCCATACCTCGCGGTCCGCGATCCCGCGGGCGACGCGGCCTGCGCGTCGTCCTCGCGATCGACGCTGAAGCCGTCATAGTCGAGTGCGGGATTCGGAGCCTGGGTCGGCCCGGCGATGGCGGAAGATGTCGCCGGAGGTTCCTTGGTGCCGGCGCGCGGGGGCGAGGCTTTGGGCGGCGCCAGCGAAACCGGCGGCACGGTCTGTGCGAAGGCGCGGTCCTGTGGCCATCCGCCGACGAGGACCAGACCGAGCACCAGCAGCATGGCCGTTTTCATCGCAATCCTTCGCTCGATCCTGGATGCGGAGCACGGTCTCATCGGCCCGCGAAGTCGACCCTATCAGCAGCGATCTTGCAAGGAAAAGATGCCCGAAATGGGACCGCGGTTCGCCGGCCGCGATCCCTCGTGGGCTCAGGTCGAGCAGGCCGCGAGATCGCGACACCGTGTCTTGCGATGGCAATCCCCTCGACGGCGAACCTCACGCGTCCCGCATGCGGATCATCGCCGCTTGCGCTGAATGCCGGACTAGAAGCGGTAGGTCGCCGTTCCCAGGATCGTTCGTCCCTGACCGTAATAGCAGTCGCCGCGCGCATAGCAGGCTGCCACGTAGCGTTCGTCGGCGATGTTGTTGACGTTGAGTTGCAGCCTGTATTTGCCGGGGTCGTAGGCTACCATCATGTCGAACAGTGTGTAGGACGGGATCGTGTACGTATTGGTTTCCTCGTAGGAGTCGCCGATGTAGCGCACGCCGGCACCCACCGTCACGTCGTGCAGACCGAGCGCGCTCAGGCGATACTTGCCCCAGAGCGAGGCCTGGTTGGCGGGCACACCCTCCACGGTCTTGCCGACGTTGTCGCCCCGCTCGACCTTGGCGGCGATGTAGGAATAGCTGGCGATGACGTCGAGATCGGACGTGACCTTGCCGATGAGCTCGATCTCCGCGCCGCGAATGCGGACCTGGCCGATCTGGCTCGACGCGAACGGATTGGATGGATCGTTCGATGCGGCCAGACGGTTCTTCTCCACCGTGTCGAAGACCGCGCCGTTGATCGCGAGGCCCGGCATCGGCGTGTACTTGAAGCCGACCTCGTAGGTCTCGCCGCGCTGGTCCTTGCAGGGACCATCGAGACACGTGCTGCCGCCATAGGTCGGGCTGAAGGACACCGGATTGAACGACTGGGCCCAGGTGACGTAAGGATTGAATCCGAACGGCGTCTCGTACATCAGGCTGGCGCGGCCGGTCGTTGCCGACCTGTCGCTGTCGGCGCCGGTATACCGCGTGCTGGCATAGTCCTGCCGGATCCCGATCGTCGCCAGCCAGGGCCCGAGCCGCATCTGATCCTGGGCATAGAGGCCGGTCTGGGTCTGTTCTGCATCCGATCCCCGCGTCAGCGCCGGCAGGGGGACGCTGGTATAGACCGGCGAATAGAGATCGAACGGGGTCGCGTCGAAGCCGGAGCCGGTGGACGACCGTGCATAGAGGCTGCGATAGTCCACGCCGAACAGCACCTTGTGCTGGAGCGCTCCGGTGATGGCCTTGATCTGCACGTTGTTGTCGAGCGTGATATTGTCGTTCGACGTCTGCTGGTTGTAGCTGTAGCGATTCACCGTGCGCCTGGAGGCGTCGAGGAAGGGATCGGCCGAGAATGCGTTCGCGTAGACCGAACGATAGACGCCGTCGACGTGCGCATAGCGGAAATTCTGCGTGAATTTCACGGCATCGTTGAAGCTGTGTTCGAACAGGCTGCTGATCGCGCCGGTTTCGGTCTGATACACATCGTTGTTGGGGTCGCCGACAAACCGGTTGCGTGGAATGTAGCCGTTGATGCCGGGCGTGAGCGTACCTTCCCGCGGCAGGAAGCCATTGGTGGTGCCGGTCTTGTCCTTCTGGTAGACGCCGAGCACGGTCCAGCTCGTCTTGGCCGTCGGTCGCCATGTCAGCGAGGGCGCCAGCAGCATGCGATCGTCGGGGACGTAGTCGACCTGCGTTCCGCTATCGCGGAACAGGCCGACGAAGCGATACAGCCATTCGCCGTCCTTGGTGACCTTGCCGGTCGAATCCATCTGGACCTGCTTGCGGCCGAAATTGTCGAAGGACACGCCGATCTCGCTCGCTGCGTCTGCACGCGGGCGCTTGGATATCAAATTGACGAGGCCCGCGGTCGAGGTGTCGCCATAGAGAACGGATGCCGGTCCGCGGAACACCTCGATGCGCTCGAGCATGTAGGGATCGACGCGCCATTCGTTGAAGTTGTTGCGGTTGTTCACCCGCGTGCCGTCGAGATAGACGTTCGGATCCTGGCCCCGCACCTTGAAATAGTCGTTGCGGGAATCGACGCCACCCGGCTCGGCGAAAACGCCGGGCACGTAGCGCAGGGTTTCCTGGATGCTGCTGACGCCCTGGTCTCGGACGCGCTCGGCGCTGACGACGGAGATCGATTGCGCGGTCTGGTTCAGCGGCGTGTCCGTCTTGGTGCCGGTGCCGCTCTGTGTCGCCAGATAGCCCTGCACCGGGCCCATGGCGGTCTCCCCCGCCGCGGCGGGCTGCGCGGCGACCTGCGCCGCAGCCGGGGCGTTGCCGGTCCGCGCAGCGTTGCGGCGTGTTCCCGTCGCGCGTGCCGTGGATGTGCGTTGAGGTCGCGCCGCGGGTCGCGGTTGGGCCTGTTCGACGATGACAGGAGGCAAATCAACAGCCGTCTGCGCGATTGCCGAGGGATCGAACGCCAGAGTCGCAATTGCGACCGTAGAAGCACCAAATAGATACGTCGCGTTCTTCATTCCCACCACGCTTGCGCTTGATTCCAAAAGTCGAGACGGCTGGTAGCAACCGTGCCGATCCAGGAGCAAGACGAAGTCAGGCGGTTTGCAGCAATTCCAGATTGGTTTCGTTCCGGACGACCGCGCACTCATTTAACGAAGCGCGTCAATTGTTTCCGGCGAGCAAAGATTGGATGATCGGCAGCGCGTGCGCTTGAGACGCGCAGCCATAGGCGACCCCATCGCGCAGGGGGCGCAACCGTCAGCCAGAGGCCTTATCCTATGTCCTCCAGCGCGCGGCGCAGCCTTCGGATGATGACGCCGCGGGCGCGGTCGTCGGCGGCGGCTGCGACACGGTCGTTGATGTCGAGCATGAGCTCGGACATCTCGTTGTGCCAGTCGAGACGGGTCACGGCCTCCGGCGCGAGCCGCCGGCGACGATCCGCATCGAGCACGCGCGGTTCGGGTGCGGCGAGCTCATAGATATCGTCCAGCATCGGCTGGTAGACCTTGGCCGCGGGAATGATGCGTTCGGCCACGCGCTCGGCCAGCCCCGCGATCGCGCCTTCCTCGCCGTGGACCAGGAACAGGCCGCGCGCGATCGGCCGGCGCGCCGCGATCCAGCTGGCCATGCCGGCGCCGTCGGCGTGGCCCGAATATTCGTCGATCATGCGGATGCGGGCCGCGACCTTGATCTCGTCGCCCTGGATCCGCACCGCCTTGGCCCCGTTCTGGAGGAAGCGGCCGAGCGTGCCGTTGGCCTGGAAGCCGGCGAGCAGCACGGTCGCGCGCTCGTTCCACAACCAGCGCTTCAGATGATGGCGGATGCGGCCGGCGTCGCACATGCCGCTCGCGGCGATGATGATGTGGAATCCGGTGAGACGCATGATCGCCTTGCTCTCGTCCGGGGTTTCGGTGAATTTGAGGTGAGGGGAGTTGAGCAGGCGCATGACGTCGACGGATGGGTCGAGGCTCTCGGCATGCCGGCGGAACACTTCGGTCGCGCGGATCGCGAGCGGCGAATCGAGGAAGACCGGGGCCGTCGGAATCTCGCCGTGCTCCATCAGGTCGACGAGATCGACGATCAGCTCCTGGGTGCGCTCGACCGCGAATGCGGGGAGCAGCAGCGCGCCCCCGGCTGCCGCCGCCTCGCGCACCTCGGCCGCGAGGTGCTTGCGGCGGAGGGCGGGTGTCGTGGCCTCACGCAGCCGGTCGCCATAGGTCGCTTCCGAGATGACGTAGTCGAGGTCGCTCGGCGCTTCGGGGTCGGGCTGGAGCAGCTTGGCCTCGGGCCCGACGTCGCCCGAGAGCAGAACGCGCAGCGGACGCGTCGAACCTTGCTCGGCGATTTCGAGCTCGATCGAGGCGGAGCCGAGCAGATGGCCGGCGTTCCAATAACGCGCGCGGACGCCCGGGATCACGTCGGTCCAGCGTTCATAGTCGACGGCGCGAAACGATTGCAGCGATGCAATCGCATCGGCCTGCGTGTAGATCGGCTGCACCTCCTTGCGCCCGCGCGAGACGTTTCGCCGGTTGAGCTGCGTGACCTCCGATTCCTGGATGCTGCCGGCGTCGGGCAGCATGTAGGAGCAGAGATCGATCGTTCCGCGTGTCGCCAGGATCGGTCCCTCGAATCCCGCGCGCACGAGTTTCGGCAGCAATCCGCTGTGATCGATGTGAGCATGCGTGAGCAGCACGGCATCGATATCGGCGGGGCGAAACGGAAAGGCGCCGTAGTTGAGCTCCTTCAGCGTCTTCTGGCCCTGGAACAGGCCGCAATCGACCAGGAAGCGGCCGGTCGCGGTCTGGAACAGATAGCTCGAACCGGTCACGGTGCGGGCGGCGCCGCAAAATCGAACGGTGATGCTCATGTCGTCGCCTCCGGAAGATGTGTCGTGCCCAGCTCGGACCGCAAGGCGGCCGCGAGAATCTCGTCGAGTGCAATCGCATTGGTCGGATGCGGCACGCTGTCGGTCGAGCGGATCGACCGTATGCCGGACTCCGTGAATAAGGCGATCATCGCGGGTGGAAACAGCGCGTGCGTCACGACCGCATCGACCACGGTCGCGCCAATCGCTCTCAGCGCCTTCGCGGTGGCCATCAAGGTCGTCCCGGAGGATACGATGTCGTCCACCATGAGCGCCGGTCGTCCCGAGAGCAGGTCGGGATCGGCAAAGCTGACGGCGACGGAGCGGTCGCCATGCCGCGTCTTGCGCGCCACCGTGTGCTGCAAGTGCAAACGGCTCGCGACGTCATTCACCCAGGGCTCGGACTCCATGTCGGGCCCGATCACGACGGTCGCGGGATCGACGTTACCGGCGGCCAGCGCGTTCGCGATGGCCGGCATGGCGGACAGGTTCTCCGCTTCGATACCGGGAAACACGGACCTGATGTCGGGAGTGCGATGCAAATGCGCATCGACGGTGACGACGCGGTCCACGGTCGCAGCGAGCAGGCGGCCCATGGCGCGCTGGCTGATGGCCTCGCCGGCATGAAAGGCAGCATCCTGCCGCATGTAGCAGAGATAGGGCGCGACGAGGACGAGCCGCTTCGCACCGTCGCGTCGCAGGGCCTCCGCGGCGAAGAGCAGGGCGATGAGCTTGTCGTTGGGCTGATCGAGCGGAGCGTAGAGGATCGTGGTGTCGGTCGCCGGCGCGACCGCGACCCGCAGTTCCCCGTCCGGAAAGCGATGTATGGCGATCTCGCCGCAGGCAAGCCCAAGCCGCGCCGCGAGGCGCCTGGCCGCACCGGTGCCGCACGGCAATGTCTGGAGCGCGACCGTGCTCACGACGCCGTCTTGCCCTGCGGTGCCTCTTGACCGTTGACGAGGTAGCCGGTCTCGTCGTCGGCGGCGGCGGCAACCAGATCATGCTCGGGCCGGTCGAACGTGTAGACGCGATAGAGCGGCTCGCCCTGCTCGACGCGGTCGCCGATCTTCTTGAACAGGCGGATGCCGGCGCCCTTGTCGAGCGGCGCGCCGGCGGTTCGTGCGAGACGGTTCAGGCGCAGGCAGTCGATCGCCGATACGATGCCGTCATGCGTCGCCTCGACGTCGAAGCTGAGCGGTCCCAGCTCGTTGCTGCATGTCGACGGCCCCTGAGCGTCGATGATCTTCTGCATCTGCTTCAGCGCCGCGCCGCTGTCGAGCAGCTCGCGAGCCCTCGCGTAGCCGGCGCCGCCGCGCAGCTTCGGATCGTATTCCAGGAGATGTGCGGCGAGCCGCAGCGACTTCTCGCGCAGGTCGCGCGGCGCGTCCTTCTCGTTGCCGAGCACCGCCATGACGTCGTTGGCCTCGAGCACCGGCCCGATGCCGTTGCCGATCGGCTGGCTGCCGTCGGTCGTAATCACCTCGACCGTGCGGCCGAAGCGGTCGCCGACGAATTCGAACAGCTTCCGCAGCCGCATGGCCTCGACGCCGCCGGTGACTTTCGCGGTCGGCCCGACCGGAATGTCGATCAACAGATGGGTCGAGCCCGCCGCGATCTTCTTGGACATGATGGAGGCGACCATCTGCTCGCGGGTATCGAGGCTCAGGGGGCGCTCGACCGAGATCAGGACGTCGTCGGCCGGCGACAGGTTCACGTGCCCGCCCCAGATCAGACAGCCGTTGCAGGTCGAGACGATCGCCTTCATCTCCTCGACGCCGACATTCACCCGCGCCAGCACCTCCATCGTGTCGGCGGTGCCGGCAGGCGAGGTGATGGCGCGCGAAGAGGTCTTCGGGATCGGGAGACCATGGGCGGCGACGATCGGCACCACGACCATCGAGGTGCGGTTGCCGGGGATGCCCCCGATGCAATGCTTGTCGACGACGACCGGGTTCGGCCAGACCAATTGCGTGCCGGCCTGCGCCATTGCCCCGGTGAGGGCGAGAAGCTCGTCGCTGGTGATGAAGCTGGCCGAACCGATCAGAAAGGCGGCGATCTCCATGTCGGAGTAGCGATAGTGCGCGAGATCGTTGATGATCGCGCCGATCTCGGCCTGGCTCAATGTTCGTCCGCGGATCTTCGCACGCACTGCTTCCAGGCTCTCCGGAGGCGAGGCGGGCCTGACCGTCACCGGCGTTCCGACGGCTTCCGCGAATCGCCGGAACGCGGGCTCGGAGAGTCCGATCTCGTCCGGAGCCGCCAGCGCATCGTCGTCCGTGATCAGCAGCGTCGCCAGGAGAACCTTGCCGCCCAGACGAAGCTCGACGCGGCTGAAACCGCGGAATATCTCCGCGCGCAACGCCTTCGAGTGCCTTGAGACGACGACGACGTTCTCACGGCCGGTATCGAGGCGGACGCGGCGGATCTTCAGTTGGGAGTGCGGAAGGTCTTGATGCATGGACGGGCCGGCGGCAGGGAGTTGGGTCTCCATGCTTAAACGTCGCCGTCCCGATGCTGTTGACCCAGATCATGGCCCGCAAGGCGGGAGACCCGGGCGAGGAGCGCTACGCGCCGCGCAGGCCAGGGCCTGCCGCTACTTCATCGACGAGCTGATCGAGTTGAACTTGTTGTTGAGCAGCGCGCCGCCCGTGTTGTTCACGACGGTCACGATTGCCAGGGCGATTCCGGCGGCGATCAGGCCATACTCGATTGCGGTTGCGCCATTCTCATCGGCAAGGAAGGACCTAAACAGACGCATTGCCAACTCCTGTTGATCCGATCCGATGGATGGTCGCCTCGTTATCGGACTCGAAAATCGATCGAATAAATCTTTGTGCGCGCCAAAAGAATTAAGCCCCGGCGATCACGCCTCCGCTGATACGACGGAGTCCATTAAATTAGGGTTCCGTCGATGCGTCCAAATGGATTCAAATCGCAGCCCCCCAAGCGGGCTGCATGGCCGAAGTGCCGTCGAGGCGAGATTGTCGGGCCGCTTAACCGATTGTTGAGCCTGTTCTTCAATCGGCCCCGCAAGGACATGTCCACCGCGCTCATCGACGCCGTCCGTCCGTATTCAGCGCCCGCAACATGGCGATGCGGGCGAACATCACCCAACCGCCGCCGGTCTCGGCCGCATTGATCAAGGTTTCGATCGCCGTCTGCCAATGCGCCTCGTGCTGGGCGTCCTCGGGCAGCCGCATGATGTAGTCCGCGGCATCCTGAAGCGTGAGCAGCTTGCGCTTGCTGCTGACGCGAACGGGATCGTCGAACGCCGTCGACCAGGGCATGTCAGGCCGGCCGGTCGGCGAGGAGAGACATCACGGGGGCGACCGCGCGGTGCGATGCGGCTAGCCGGCCTTCTTCGCCCGCGCCGGCTTGTCGGCCTTCTTCGCGGCGTCCCTGGGCGCAGTCTTTGCCGCGGCCTCCTTGCCGCCCTTGCCGGCGATCGGCAGCAGCATCTCGCGCTGCCCCTCGACGCGCTTCTTCGGCCTCTTGCCCTTGACGGTCTCCTTGGCGGCCTTCGCCACGGGCGCCGCGTCCTTCTCGCTCGCGAGGCTCTTCTTCAGCGCGTCCATCAGATTGATGACGTTGCCGCCGGTCTTCGGTGCCGCCTTGGCGGTGATCGGCATGCCGCTGCGCTTCTTGTTGATGAGGTCGATCAGCGCGGTCTCGTAATGGTCCTCGAACAGCTCGGGCTCGAACGCGCCGGACTTCTTCTCGACGATGTGCTTTGCGAGGTCGAGCATGTCCTTCGTGAGCTTCACGTCCTGGATGTCGTCGAAATATTCCTTCTCGCTGCGGACCTCGTAGGGGTAGCGCAGCAGCGTGCCCATCAGCCCGCTATCGAGCGGCTCCAGTGCAATGATGTGCTCGCGATTGGTCAGCACCACGCGGCCGATCGCGACCTTGTCCATGCTGCGGATGGTCTCGCGGATCACCGCATAGGCGTCGTGGCCGACCTTGCCGTCGGGCACGAGGTAATAGGGACGGATCAGGTAGCGGTTGTCGATGTCTGTCTTGGGCACGAACTCGTCGATCTCGATCGTGTGCGTCGAGTCCAGGGCGATTTCGTCGAGCTCGTCCTTGGTGACCTCGATATAGGTGTCGGTGTCGACCTTGTAGCCCTTGACGATGTCCTCGGACGTCACCTCGTCACCGGTCTCGGCGTCGACCTTGAGGTACTTGATCCGATGACCGGTCTTGCGGTTGATCTGGTTGAACGAGACTTTCTCGGTATCCGAAGTGGCCGGATAGAGCGCGACCGGACAGGTCACGAGCGACAGACGCAGAAAACCCTTCCAATTGGCGCGGGGGGCCATAGGCTACTCCAGACGCAACAGAGGACAAGTACTAAGGATAACATCGCCCCGGCCCGAATCATAGCAACCGCCGGCACGGAATCTTGCAACGGCGTTAATCGCGGCCTGCACCGCATTGCCGGAGCACGCCCATGGCCGGAACATCGCCCGAGATCACGCGTTGCTCCCGCACGACATAACCGCGAGAAGGTCGCGGCCATCCGACGCGACAGCGAGAGATTGAGGTCACCATGGCAACCACGCGAGAGCAGAAGCGGATCGTGGAAACTCCGACCGAGGCGCGTCAGGGCGAGCCTGGACCCTCCGTGGCGGCGCTGCTCGCCATCTCGACCGGGCTCGCAATCCTGATCCTCGCCGTCGTCTGGTTCGTGTTCTTCCGCACCTGACGACCGGATCCGGACGGCCGGACCTTCCGGCTGGCCGCGTAACCCGGCACACACTGCGCCCGCCATGCCGCCGGCTCGTCCCGCGGCCTGGCGGGCGCAGTCGCATTGGCTTGAAAGCAGGTCGTATATGACCAAAAAGTAACGTAGCCCGGTTCCCCGCGTTCATATTCAGTTCACGCCGGAATTGCTCATCTCTTATGGTGTATTCATGCAGCCTGTTCTTGCAGCCTATCTTTGGAGAGACGCGTGCGCCTGCTCGTTGTTGAGGACGACCCCGATCTCAATCGCCAGCTCACCAAGGCGCTGACCGACGCCGGCTATGTCGTCGATCGGGCCTTCGACGGGGAGGAGGGGCACTATCTCGGCGACAACGAGCCGTATGACGCCGTGGTGCTCGACATCGGCCTGCCGAAGAAGGACGGCATCTCGGTGTTGGAGGCCTGGCGCCGCAACGGCCGCACCATGCCGGTCCTGATCCTCACCGCACGCGACCGCTGGAGCGACAAGGTGCAGGGCTTCGATGCCGGCGCCGACGACTATGTCGCAAAGCCGTTCCATCTGGAGGAGGTGCTGGCACGCATCCGCGCCCTGCTTCGTCGCTCGACCGGCCACGCCCAGAGCGAGCTCAGCTGCGGTCCCGTCACGCTCGATACCCGGACCGGTCGGGTCAGCGTGTCAGGCAATCCCGTGAAGATGACCTCGCACGAATATCGGCTTCTGGCCTATCTGATGCACCATTCCGGGCGGGTGGTCTCGCGCACCGAACTTGTCGAGCACCTCTACGACCAGGATTTCGACCGCGACTCCAACACCATCGAGGTCTTCGTTGGACGCATCCGCAAGAAGCTCGACGTCGACATCATCCAGACCGTCCGCGGTCTCGGCTATCTCCTGACCCCGCCGCCTGCGCCGGGCGCCTGAGGCCCGGGCTTCGGGCGGTCCGGGCTTGACGGCCGCGCTGACACGGGCCTTGTTCGGCCCATGACCTTCGACCGCCTGACTTCCAGCCCCTGCCGGGACCGTTCCGATGGCCGCTAGCTCGCTTGCGAACCGACTGTTCTTGTCGGCGACCGCCTGGCTCGTGGTGATCCTCGCCATCACGGGCGTCGTGCTGTCGTCGGTCTACAAGGATGCCACCGAGCGCGCCTTCGACCGCCGGCTCAATCTCTATCTGCGCACGTTGATCGCGGAAGTCGCGACCCCCGACGAGCCGCCGGACCGGCAGTTCCAATCGCTTGGCGAGCCCCTGTTCGAGCTGCCGCTGTCCGGCTGGTACTGGCAGATCACGCGGACCGACACCGAAAAGCCGGAGGTCCGCTCCTCGCGCTCGCTGTGGGACAAGAAGCTGCCGAAGCTGGAAGAGCAGGGTGCCGAGCTCACCGCCGCCGGCATTCGCCTTGCCTATGTCGACGGACCGGAGGGACAAAATCTGCGCATGGTCGAGCGGCCGGTCGATCTCGGCGCCGACGGCAAATTTCTCGTCAGCGTCGCCGGCGACGACACCGAGATATTCGACGAAACGCGAAGCTTCGACTACTATCTCGGCGGCACGTTCACGGCGCTCGGCATCGTGCTGCTGCTGACGACCGTGTTCCAGGTCCGCTTCGGCCTCGCGCCGCTCAAGCGCATCTCGGAATCGATCGCCGACATTCGCTCCGGGCGGGCGGAACGGCTCGAGGGTGAATTCCCGGTCGAGATCGCGCCGCTGGCACGCGAGACCAACGCGCTGATCGATGCCAATCGCGAGATCGTCGAGCGCGCGCGCACCCATGTCGGCAATCTAGCCCACGCGATCAAGACGCCGCTCTCGGTCATCGTCAACGAGGCTGGCGCCCACGCGGCCGATCCGTTCGCGGCCAAGGTGATGGAGCAGGCGGACCTGATGCGCGACCAGGTCGCCCATCACCTCCAGCGTGCGCGCATTGCAGCGCGGGTTTCAGTGGTCGCGACCGTGACGGAGGTGGCGCCTGCCATCGAGGCGCTGCGGCGGACCATGGAGAAGATCCATCGCGACCGCGACATCGTGGTCGAGGCCAAGGCCGATCCATCCGCAAAGTTCCGGGGCGAGCGGCAGGATCTTGAGGAGATGGTCGGCAATCTCGTCGACAATGCCTGCAAATGGGCGGCTTCGCGCGTCTTTATCGAGGTGCGGGTCGAGACGCCGCACCAGACCGGCGCCGGCCCGCGCCTGCGGATCATCGTCGATGACGACGGGCGGGGCCTGTCGGAGGCCGAGCGCGCCCAGGTCTCCCGGCGCGGCCAGCGGCTCGACGAGTCCAAGCCCGGATCGGGGCTCGGGTTGTCGATCGTGACCGACCTCGCCGCGCTCTATGGCGGCAGCCTTTCGCTCGGCTCTGCGCCAAACGGTGGCCTGCGCGCCGAACTGGTCCTTCCTGGAATATAATCCCTTGTTGCCACGAGGCTTTTTCCCGTCGTCGACACACGTCCAGGGAAAACCGGCGGCATTCGAAGCCACTTCCTAAACGGCTTCTTAAGTGGCGACCTCCTAAGATCGGGCCCGGACGCATCCCATGTCCGCCACTTTACCGTGCATTACCCGGGCGCATGAGCCAGACATCGATCGAGCGGCTGACGGAATATCTCGCGCAGCTCCCGCCGCAGTCGCAGGCGTTGCTGATGCGGGAGTTCGAGCGCGCGCTGGAGCGCGGCCAGGACACGGCCGTCGCGACCCTCGTGCTCGATCAGTTGCGCAAGATCGTCCGCAAGACCGAAGCCGACGAAGCGCCGCCGCCGCGGACGGACGATCTGTCGCGGCTGCTGTTCCAGGTGCTGGAACCGTTCCTGGTCGAGGCGGGCGTCCCGATCCGGGTCGGGCAGATCCGCCGCTCGTCGCTACAGCCCATCTGGCAATGGCTCGGCCGTGACGGCGCCCCGGACAAGATCAGCGAATTCGAGGCGGCGCTGTCGCGCATCCCGGCCGACAATGCAGGGCAGGTCGAAGTCCTGGCGCAAAAGCTTCAGGCGGTGGCCGCGGACGCGATCCTCAAGTTGACGGGACCGGGCGGCGGCGACAAGTCGCGCGCGATGGCCCGCGTCGGCCCGCCGAACGTGATCGAGGACCTCTATTCGATCGGGGCGGTCCTCCAGGTCCGCGAGGCCATCGCCACCTTGAACGAGAAGCTGCCGCGCTTCCTGCGCGCCTTCGGCGAGCCCCAGATCGCCTCGGTGACGTCGGCGCTCAACATTCCCGCGCTTCAGACGCCACAGATGCTTCCCTTCGCGCTCTCGATGGTCGTGCAGCGGATGACCGCCCCCTGGCAGATCATCCGCCTCGCCATCAAGATTGCCGCGTCCGATGACGAGATTCGCGTCGCGGCAACGCCTTATGGCGCTGCCGTCACGATCGCGCTGCACGATCTGTCCTGCGTGGCCGCGATCCTTCGCATGGACATCAAGCGCGGCCATTTCGACAACGTCGCCGGCAATCTCAAGACGCTGCACGACGGCGTGCGCGGCCTGCGCACCGAGCTCGACCTGCGCAACGATTCCGCGTGGGGCAAGCAGTTGACCTCGATCCGGGCCGACATCTCCAATGCACTGCAATCCGAGATCGACAGCGTTCCCGGCCGCGTTCGCCGTATCCTGCGCCAGCGTCCGGAGAAGGACATTCCGCCGGGCGCGCGGATCGACAGCACCGAGGTGGAGGAAGCGGTGGCGCTGATCGACTTCGTCGCGACCTGCCGCAACTATGCGAGCGAGCTCGCGATCAACGAGGTGACGCTGCGCACCTATTCCGATCTCCAGCAATATGTTGAGCGGTCGACCGAGCAGCTGGTGCAGTCGCTGCGCGCCGCCGATCACAAGGTGCGCACCTACCGGCAGCAGCAGGTCCAGGCAGCCATCCGCTTCTGCGAGGTGCTGTTCGGCGACGACTACGCCTCGCTGATGAGTCGTGCGGCGGAGAACGCGCTCACGGGCGAGCGCAAATCGTCGCGCGCGGGCTGATTAAGCGCAAATTTCACGGTCACAATTTCTGGTTGACGGTGTCGATGGCGCGCCGTACGGTTCCCGAGCAAGTTCGGGGAATTTCTATCTGCAGGCGCATGAAGTCCATCATCAGCTCCATCGAAATCGAGAACCACGTCATTACGGCCAAGTACCATCGACTGATGGTCGGCGCGAAGGTGGTGCTGGTTGAGAAGGAAAGCGGCCGGCAATTCCCGGAGACGATCACTAGGGTCGCCTCTCCGGTTCCGGTCGGGGCGCTACGCATCCGGTTGCCCGATGCGATCAGGCCGGGAACATACTTCCTGAAGGTCTATAACGGGCACGGCGAGAATACCGCGCAGAGTGCGGACTTCGAGATCGGCTAAGCCGTTGGAGTTTCACCGTTTCGGGACCGCGCGGGTTCGCGCCGAATTGACAATTGTCAATTGCCGCATCGTCCGGCCGTGGTGTAAAGGCACCTATAGGCGCGGTTCGTGCGCCGCCGGAAGCTTGCCAGATGACGTTATGGTTCGTGTTCGCGCTGATGACGGTCGCGGCGATTTTCGCCGTGCTCTGGCCGCTTGGCCGCAGCAGCCGCGCACAAGATCAGGGCAGCGAGGTCGCGGTCTACAAGGACCAGTTGGCCGAGATCGAGCGTGATCTCACGGCAGGATTGATCCCTGCGCCGGAGGCCGAGGCGGCGCGCGTCGAGATCAGCCGCAGGCTGCTCGCGGCAGCGGCCAGCGAGCCCGCAACGGCGCCGAAGTCGAGCCTCAAATGGCGTCGTGCCGCGGCCGTGCTGGCGCTCGCCGGGCTCCCGCTCGTTGCGGTCGGCATCTACATGCCGCTCGGCTCACCGAGGCTTCAGGACTTCCCCCTGGCGCAGCGGGAGCGTGGGACCGGCATGGCGCAGTCGCTCGAGAACCTCGTCGTGCAGGTCGAGCAACATCTGGAAAAGAATCCGACCGACGGGCGCGGCTGGAACGTGCTCGCGCCGGTTCTGGAGCGGCTCGGCCGCTTCGATGACGCGGTGCGCGCCTATCGCAACTCGCTCACCTACAATGGCGAGAGCGCGGAGCGCCGGTCCGATCTCGGCGAAGCGATCTCGGCCGCTGCCGGCGGCGTGGTGACGGCCGAGGCCAAGGCCGAGTTCGAGCGAGCTCACGCCTTGAACGCCGACGATCCCAAGGCAAACTACTTCCTGGGTCTTGCCGCCGAGCAGGACGGCCGCAAGGGCGATGCCGCCACGATCTGGCGCGCGCTGCTCGCGAAAGCGCCGGCGGATGCGCCGTGGCGTGCCCTGGTGCAGTCCTCGCTCGCGCGGGTCGGCGGGGGCGACACGATGCCCGCGCTGTCCGATGAGACGATTGCTGCCTCCAGGGATATGGCTGAAGGCGATCGCAACGCGATGGTGCGCGGCATGGTCGATCGTCTGGCGACGCGGCTCAAGCAGAATGGCGAGGATGTCGAGGGCTGGCTGCGTCTGGTGCGCGCCTATCTCGTGATGGGCGAGCGTGACAAGGCTGTGGGAGCCTCGGCGGACGCCCGCCAGGCGGTTGCCAGCGACGCCGACCGGCTGCGCCAGCTCAACGAAGGCCTGAGGACTCTCGGGCTCGGCGGATGACGATTTCGGAACGAGACGAGCGGAGAACGGATACGCCATGACGCGCAAGCAGCGACGTATGACCATCATCGGCGGCTCGCTCGCCGTGCTCGCGCTCGCGGCCGCGCTGGTGCTCAACGCACTTCGCGACTCCATCGTGTTCTTCTCGACGCCGACCATGGTCGCCGAGAAGCATGTCGAGCCGGGCAAGCGGTTTCGCCTCGGCGGGCTGGTGCAGCCCGGCTCGCTGCAGCGTGGCGACAATCTCGCGGTGACCTTCGAGGTTGCCGACGGCAATGCCAAGCTGCCGGTCGCCTTCAAGGGCATCCTGCCCGACCTGTTCCGCGAAGGGCAGGGCGTCGTCGCCGAAGGCGCACTCGACGCCAACGGCGTGTTCAAGGCCGATACCGTCCTCGCCAAGCACGACGAAACCTACATGCCCAAGGACGTCGCCGATGCCCTGAAGAAGCAGGGGCACTGGAAGGACGATTACGAGGCCAAGGGACCAGCCGGCAGCAAACCTGCGGCCACGACGGCGCAGGGCAACCCGCAGGGAGCGGTGCGGTGATCGCGGAGTCCGGACATTATGCGCTGGTGCTGGCGCTCGCCCTTGCACTGATCCAGTCGATCGTGCCGCTGATCGGCGCGCGGCTGCGCGATACCGCCCTGATGAACGTGGCGCGTTCCACGGCGCTGGCGCAGCTGCTGTTCGTCGGCGCCTCGTTCACGGCGCTCGTGATGCTCCACGTGAATTCTGATTTCTCCGTCGCCAACGTGTACGAGAATTCCCACTCGATGAAGCCGCTGCTCTACAAGATCACCGGCGTATGGGGAAACCATGAAGGCTCGATGCTGCTGTGGGTGTCGATCCTTGCGCTGTTCGGGGGGCTGGTCGCGGCCTTCGGCAACAATCTGCCGCTCTCGCTGCGCGCGCACGTGCTCGCCGTCCAGGCCTGGGTCGCCAGCGCCTTCTACCTGTTCATCCTCATGACGTCGAACCCGTTCCTGCGCATCGCCAATCCGCCGATCGAGGGACGCGATCTCAATCCGGTGCTCCAGGACATCGGGCTCGCCGTGCATCCGCCGATGCTCTATCTCGGCTATGTCGGTTTTTCGATCTCGTTCTCCTTTGCCATCGCGGCGCTGATGGAGGGGCGGATCGATGCGGCCTGGGCGCGCTGGGTGCGGCCGTGGACGCTGGTGGCCTGGATATTCCTGACGCTCGGCATCGCCATGGGCTCGTACTGGGCCTATTACGAGCTCGGCTGGGGCGGTTGGTGGTTCTGGGATCCGGTCGAGAACGCCTCGCTGATGCCCTGGCTCGCCGGCACCGCGCTGCTGCATTCGGCGCTGGTGATGGAGAAGCGCAACGCGCTGAAGGTCTGGACCATCCTGTTGTCGATCCTGACCTTCTCGCTGTCGCTGCTCGGCACCTTCCTGGTTCGCTCGGGCGTCATCACCTCCGTGCACGCCTTCGCGACCGATCCGACCCGCGGCGTGTTCATCCTGCTGATCCTTTGCCTGTTCATCGGCGGCAGCCTGTCGCTGTTCGCGGGCCGCGCGACGTCGTTGAAGCAGGGCGGCCTGTTCGCGCCGATCTCGCGCGAGGGCGCGCTGGTGCTGAACAATCTGCTGCTCACGGTGGCCTGCGCGGTCGTGCTGTTCGGCACGCTTTATCCGCTGGCGATGGAGATGCTCGCCGACTTCAAGATGTCGGTCGGCGCTCCCTTCTACAATCTCACCTTCGCGCCGCTGTTTGCCCTGCTGCTGCTCGCCGTGCCGTTCGGGCCGATGCTGGCGTGGAAGCGCGGCGATCTGCTCGGCGTGACGCAGCGCCTGCTCGCGGCGGGTGTTGCCGGGCTCGTGGCCGTCGCCATCGCCTGGGGGTGGACGACTGGCGGCAGCACGCTGGCGCCGCTCGCGATCGGGCTCGGCGTCTTCGTCATTGCCGGCGCCGTGACCGACATCGTCGAGCGGACGGGCCTGGTTCGCCTGCCGTTCGCAACGGTGCTGAACCGGGCGCGCGGCCTGCCACGGTCGGCCTGGGGCACGGCGTTCGCGCATGCCGGCCTCGGCGTCGCGCTGATCGGGATCGTCTGCGAGACCACCTGGAACAGCGAATACATCGCGACGATGAAGCAGAACGACGTCGCCCATATCGCCGGCTACGACGTGAAGCTCGACGGTCTGTTTCAGCGCCAGGGTCCGAATTTCCGCGAGATGATCGCCGAGTTCAAGATCAGCCGCGATGGCGAGGCGCTCACGGTCATGACGCCGTCGAAGCGCAGCTTCACGACGCGCGGCTCGTCGACGACCGAGGCTGCGCTGATGACGAGCGGCGCGAGCCAGCTCTATGTCTCGCTCGGCGACGCCACCCCCGAAGGCGCCATCGCCGTGCGCATCTATTACAAGCCGATGGTGCTCATGATCTGGTGGGGGCCGGTGCTGATGGCGTTCGGCGGCGTGCTCTCGCTCTCCGACCGCCGCCTGCGGGTCGGCGCGCCGAAACCGGCGCGGGCCAAGCAGCGCCTCCAGCCCGCGGAATGATCCGATGCGCCGGATGATGGCCCCGTTCATCGCGTTGATGCTGCTGGCCTTGCCTGCGGCTCACGCCGTCCAGCCCGACGAGATCATGTCGGATCCCGCCAAGGAATCGCGCGCGCGGGAGCTGTCGCGCGAGCTGCGCTGCATGGTCTGCCAGAACCAGTCGATCGACGATTCCGACGCGCCGCTCGCGCGCGACCTGCGGCTCCTGGTGCGCGAGCGCATCGCTGCCGGCGACAGCAATTCTCAAGTGCTCGACTTCCTGGTGGCGCGCTATGGCGAGTTCGTGCTGCTGAAACCGCGCTTCGAACGGCAGAATCTTCTGCTGTGGCTGCTCGGGCCGGTGCTGCTGCTCGGCGGAGCCCTGGCGCTGTGGCTGCAGATCCGGCGCCGCGCGCGAAGCGGTGCAGACGTACCGGCGCCGCCGCTCTCGCCCGAGGAAGAGGCGAGGCTCGCCGCGTTGATGTCGGACGATGCCAAATCTTCCTGACGTCCAACCGCAAAATGGAAGCCAGGCGGCGGCCGCCGCCGCGCGTTTCATGCTATTTTGACCTTTGTCTGGAAGCTTGTCGGGAGATCAATTCCAGCCTCTGAGTCCTCCCGATGTTCGCGAACAGCAATCTGACGATCCGCTTCCTGGTCGGCGCCGTCGTCGCTGCATTATTGTTCCTGCTGGGCATCGGCGGTGGTACCGGCTTCGTCGCGGTGCTCTATCTCAACAACGAGATCACCAGCCTGTCGTCGCAATTTGCCGCGCTGAGCGGCCCGGCGCGCGACCATGCGATGCAGATCTACCAGCAGGCGCAGACCGCGTTCTCCTGGTTCCTGATCGCCTGCGGCGTGATTGCGGTCTTCGCCGCCGCGATCTGCCTCGTCACCTGGTTCGCTGTGCGCAACGGCATCCTCACCCCCCTGTCGGCAATCGTGCATGCCATGCGCGAGGTCGCCGACCAGAAATTCGAGACCGCCGTTCCCGGGCTCGGCCGCACCAACGAGATCGGCCTGCTCGCCGGCGCGCTGGAGGTCTTCAAGACCAACGGCCTCGAGCGGCGCCGCCTCTCCGAGCAGCAGCTGCATGAAGCGCAGCATCAGGCCGAGCGGTCGAAATTCCTGGACGACCGGATCAAGCGCTTCAACGATCTGGTCGCCAGCGTCGTTGCCAGCGTGG
This sequence comes from Bradyrhizobium sp. CCH5-F6, assembly GCF_001556045.1. GTDB lineage: Bacteria > Pseudomonadota > Alphaproteobacteria > Rhizobiales > Xanthobacteraceae > Bradyrhizobium. The sequence continues at coordinate 37,546 of NZ_LSIC01000012.1, read as the reverse complement.
CGTCATCGGCCGTGCATCTGAAGACCAACGCCGAGACACTGTCGCGGACGGCCAATGACACCAGCACCAAGGCCAATGCGGTCGCGAGCGCCGCCAGCCAGGCCAGCACCAGCGTGCAGACGGTGGCGGGGTCTGCCGAGGAGATGACGAGTTCGATCGGCACGATCAGCCGCCGCGTCACGGACGCGACCCAGCGCGCCGAGGGCGCGGCGTCACAGGCGGAGAAAAGCCGCGATACCATCCACACGCTGTCGGATGCCGCCGAGAAGATCGGCGAGGTCGTCCAGCTCGTGCAGGCGATCGCGTCGCAGACCAATCTCCTGGCGCTCAACGCCACCATCGAGGCGGCACGGGCAGGGGAGGCCGGCAAGGGATTTGCGGTGGTCGCTTCCGAGGTGAAGACTCTGGCGCATCAGACCAGCAAGGCGACGGAGGAGATCACCTCCCATGTCGCCAGCATTCAGGGCATCACTGCGGAAACCCGCGGCGCGATCGACGGCATCTCCAAGACGCTGTCGGAGATTTCGTCGATCATGTCCGGCATCGAGATCGACACCGCCCAGCAGCGCAACGCCACGCAGGAGATCACGCGCAGCGCCCAGGACGCCGCGCGCGGCACCCTCGACGTTTCCAATCATATCGTCCAGATCACCTCGACCTCCGCGGAGACCGGCCGCATGGCCGCCGAGGCGCGGGATTCGGCTGTCGACCTGTCGCAGCAGGCCGAGACTTTGAAGCGCGAAGTCGACGAGTTCATCGTCAGCGTCAGGGCAAGCTAAGCGGTAAAAGCTGCGCCTCAGTCTCGGCGCGGGAACTCGATTAAGTTCCTGTAAGACCACAATTTTCAGTCTGTGCTAAACTGCCGCATCCATCTTCGCCCTTCATTACGAAAGTTTAACCCCGCCGCCAGCGCGCGGTAAGGCGGGAGCCCCCATCTTCAGGTCCGCAAGGTGCCGGTATCGGCGCCACAAGGATTTCAAGGCCCTGGAGATTTCTGCATGACCGACCGTATCGATCTTTCGAACCTCCCGTCGTACCGGCAGCCGCGCCGCTCGGTGTTCTCGGCGCGCAAGCTCGCGCTGATGGCTTCGGTCGTCGCCGGTCTCGGCGCTGCCGTCTATGGCTATGGCCCGTCGACCTCGCCGGCCGACCTGTTCTCCAGCCCGGCGCATGCGCAGGTGAACAACGAGGTTCGCAAGGTCGAGCGTCCCGTCGGTTTCGCCGACGTCGTCGAACGCGTGAAGCCGTCCGTGATCTCGGTGAAGGTCAACATCAAGGAGAAGACCGCGAGCAACGAAGACGGGGATGACTCGTCCTCGCCCTTCCAGCCGGGCTCGCCGATGGAGCGCTTCTTCCGCCGCTTCGGCGGTCCCGACGGCCTCCCGGGCATGAAGGGAGGCCGCGGCCGCGTCGTGCAGGGCCAGGGCTCCGGCTTCTTCATCTCGGCCGACGGCTATGCCGTGACCAACAACCACGTGGTCGACGGCGCCGACAAGGTCGAGGTCACCACCGATGACGGCAAGACCTACACCGCCAAGGTGATCGGCACCGACCAGCGCACCGACCTCGCCTTGATCAAGGTCGAGGGCGGCTCGAACTTCCCGTTCGCCAAGCTCGCCGACAGCAAGCCGCGGATCGGCGACTGGGTGCTCGCCGTCGGCAATCCCTTCGGCCTCGGCGGCACCGTGACCGCGGGCATCGTCTCGGCGAGCGGTCGCGACATCGGCAACGGGCCCTATGACGATTTCATCCAGATCGACGCGCCCGTGAACAAGGGCAATTCCGGCGGTCCCGCCTTCGATACCAACGGCGAGGTGATGGGCGTCAACACGGCGATCTACTCGCCCTCCGGCGGCAGTGTCGGCATCGCGTTCTCGATTCCGGCCAGCACCGTGAAGAGCGTGGTCGCGCAGCTCAAGGACAAGGGCTCGGTCAGCCGCGGCTGGATCGGCGTTCAAATCCAGCCCGTGACCTCCGACATCGCCGACAGCCTCGGCATGAAGAAGGCCGAAGGCGCGCTGGTGGCGGAGCCGCAGGCCAATGGTCCGGCCGCCAAGGCGGGCATCGAGTCCGGCGACGTGATCACGGCGGTCAACGGTGATGCCGTCAAGGACGCCCGTGAGCTCGCCCGCACCATCGGCGGCATGGCGCCCGGCGCGACCGTGAAGCTCAACGTGCTGCACAAGGGCCAGGACAAGGTCGTGAACCTCACCCTCGGCCAGCTGCCGAACACGGTCGAGGCCAAGGCCGACACCGACAAGGACGGCGGCAAGGGTGCCAATCGCGGCACCGACGTGCCCAAGCTCGGCATGACCGTTGCCCCCGCCAACTCCGTGGCCGGCGCCGGCAAGGAAGGCGTCGTCGTCACCGAAGTCGATCCGAAGAGTGCTGCCGCCGAACGCGGCTTCAAGGAAGGCGACGTGATCCTCGAAGTCGGCGGCAAGAGCGTGGCCACCGCCGGCGAAGTCCGCGACGCCATCAACGCGGCTCGGACCGACAACAAGAACAGCGTCCTGATGCGCGTGAAGAGCGGCGGCCAGTCGCGCTTCGTCGCCGTGCCCATCGCCAAGGGCTAACCTTCGGGAGGCTTACGAGATGGAGGGTGTCGCCGGCATCAGTCGCCCCCGCCGACGGCCCCTTCGGGGAAGCAGCGCAACGTTCGCTTCCCCTCACTACCTTCCGGTGGAATTACGCCCCCCTCCGTCGGAAGGCCTAGGGCGGTGAGGTCCCCCCAGCCTCACCGCCCGCCTTTTCCCGCTCCGAGACTCTCCCGCTCGGCTTGCATGCGATTGCCGCTCGCGCCATGTTTAGAGAAGGTTCCCTCCCTTGACCGCCGCCGAACGCACGATGCGCCTCCTCATCATCGAAGACGACCGCGAATCCGCCGATTATCTCGCCAAGGCGTTTCGCGAGGTCGGACACATTGCCGACCACGCCGCTGACGGCGAGGAAGGCCTCGCCATGGCCGAGAACGGCGATTACGACGTGCTGGTGGTCGACCGCATGCTGCCCAAGCGCGACGGCCTGTCGCTGATCGGCGCACTGCGCGACAAGGGCAACACGACGCCGGTGCTGATTCTCTCCGCGCTCGGTCAGGTCGATGACCGCATCAAGGGCCTGCGTGCCGGCGGCGACGACTATCTGCCGAAGCCCTATTCTTTCGCCGAGCTACTGGCCCGCGTCGAGGTGCTGTCGCGCCGTCGCGGCGGTCCCGCCGAGGACACGCTCTATCGCGTCGGCGATCTCGAGCTCGACCGGCTGTCACATCGCGTCGCTCGCGGCAAGGATGAGCTGACGCTCCAGCCGCGCGAATTCCGCCTGCTCGAATACCTGATGAAGCATGCCGGGCAGGTGGTGACTCGCACCATGCTGCTCGAGAACGTCTGGGACTATCATTTCGATCCGCAGACCAACGTGATCGACGTGCACATTTCGCGGCTGCGTTCCAAGATCGACAAGGGTTTCGAGCGGCCGCTGCTGCACACGATCCGCGGCGCGGGGTACATGATCCGTGACGGGATACGGTAGGGATTTGCGTTTCATGGTCCGTGATCTCGACCTCGCAGAGCTGAGACGGGCCGTTGAAATCTAAGCTGAGGGCGACTTCACTTTGCGCTTCGTGGCGCGCGATCGTGCGCGTCCTCTGCCCTTCGAGCTTGTCGCGCGGATCATGCGAGCCTTGCCGGATCCCTGTTTTGACGATTTGACCGGCATTGGGATGACCAGATCGTCTAACGAAACTCCGAGTGCCCGCGCGATGAGGGCGAGGGTCTGTACATCGCCGGTCTTTGCTCCGTTCTCGATTTCGGAAATGAAGCCCTGAGCCACGCCGACGGATTTCGACAAGGCCTCTTGGGTCATGCCGCGATGCTTGCGCCAGAATGCCAGTGGGGTTTTGGCCTCGAGCAACTCGCTCGCCTGTTCGCTGCTCAAAAGGATCTCGGTCCCCATCTCGATATCGGCCAGGATGCCGTTGGCTCGTGCCGCGTCAGCCGCATCCTCATCCCGCCGACCCATCGTCAGGGCGTCGTATTCGGCGCGCGACAGGATCACGATATCGTCGCCCTGGGGGGTCTTGGTCATGACGGGCATGATCGCTCCTATTGGTAGATTGCGCCACGCGGACCCACGTCCAGAACGGTGATCGTCGTTTCAGTCTCGGTGAACAGAACGCGAAAGCCCGCGATGCGAAGGCGCTTTGCGCTGCTGCCCGTGAGCTGAATGACGTTGTTCGCCAGGCTTTCCGGGGTCGTGGCGTACTGCTCGATCTTGGCGCGGATTTGCTTTGCGCGGTTGCCGTGAGCCTGAAGACTCCGTAGCGCTGCCTTGGTGTACAACACCGTCTTCATGAACAATGAATATATCTGTGAGAGATATTTCTGTCCAGCAGAAATCTCCCAATGAGATTGTGAACGCTTTGTCACTTCTGGGACTTCGGAGACCCGTGGTAATGTCGGCGGACACTTCCACTCGCCAGGTGACTTGATCCGTGACGGCATTCGGTAAACTCGTCCGCACCACGGCATTCCGGCTGACGCTGGTCTATCTGCTGCTGTTCGCGATGTTCGCGGCCTCTTTGCTGGCCTATTTCGCCTGGAATACGCGGCGGCTGATCACCGAGGAAATCACGCAGACGGTGAACTCCGAGACCTCGGAGATCAACGAGATCTACGGCCGCCGAGGCCTGCGTGGCCTCGTGCTCGCGATCGAGTACCGGGCGCTGCGGCCGGGCGCCAACCTCTATCTGGTGACCACGCCGACCGGGCAGGCGATCGCCGGCAATGTCGGCTCGCTCGCGCCTGGCGTGATGGCGACGCGCGGCTGGTCCGAAACGGCCTACCGGCGGATCGAGGACGCCGACGAGCGCGATCATCGCGCGCTGGTGCGCGTCACCGAGCTCGAGAACGGCTTCCGTCTTCTGATCGGCCGCGATCTCGACGAGCGGCGTCGCCTGTTCGGCATCGTGGCGAAGGCGGCGCAATGGTCGGTCCTGATCGTCGTCGTGCTTGGCCTCGGCGGCGGCATCTTCGTCGCGCGAAGGGTGCTGAGGCGCATCGACGCCATGACCGGCACCACGCAGCGAATCATGAGCGGCGATCTCAGCGAGCGCCTTCCTGTCGGGCGGAGCGGCGACGAGCTTGATCGCCTCGCGGAAAACCTCAACGCCATGCTGGAGCGGATCGAGGCGCTGATGGCGGGGCTCAAGGAAGTCTCCGACAACATCGCGCATGATCTCAAGACGCCGCTGACCCGGCTGCGCAATCGCGCCGAGGAGGCGCTGGCGCGATCGGGCGGCGAAGCCGATTACCGCGCCGCGCTGGAGCGGACCATCGAGGAATCCGACGGTCTCATCCGCACCTTCAACGCGCTCCTGATGATCGCGCGGGCAGAATCCGGGCAGGCGCGCGGCAACATGGACGACTTCGATGCCGCCGAGGTCGCGGGCGGTATCCACGAGCTTTACGAGCCGCTGGCCGAGGACGACGGCATGACCCTGAAGGTCAAGTGCGAGCCGGCGCCGATTCATGCCAATCGCGAGCTGATCAGCCAGGCGCTCGCCAATCTGGTCGAGAATGCGATCAAATACGGCAAGCCGGCGGCGCAGGCCGCCGGAACCGTGGTCAGCATGGACGCGAGGCAGATCACGATCGAGGCCAGGCGCGACGGCGATCAGGTGCTGCTCAGCGTCACCGATCGTGGTCCGGGGATCCCCGAAGCGGATCGCAAGCACGTCGTCGAGCGATTCGTGCGGCTGGAGGCCAGCCGCACCCTGCCGGGCTCCGGCCTCGGTCTCAGCCTCGCTTCGGCGGTTGCGACATTGCATGGCGGCGAATTGCGCTTGGGCGATGCCCATCCAGGTCTCGTCGCCACGCTCGTGCTGCCGGCGCGCGCCGGGGCCGGCGACAGGGTTGCTCCGCCAATACCGGATGTGCCACAGAAGGTGGCATGAACCACTCCGCGCCGGGATACGCGGACAAGCATGGTGAGAGGCTGGCCGCACGCTTCGCGGCGGCTCCCCATATTGCCGCTTCCACAACCGACGAACGACGTCTCGAGAATTGGCTGGCCGAGCTCGAGCCGGCGCAATCGGCTCGTCTCGAAGCGCTGCTGGGCCATCCTTTCGCCCGCAACATCCTGGCCGGCATCGCGGAATTCTCGCCCTATCTGTTCGACCTGGTGCGCGCCGATGCGCTGCGCCTGATCCGGCTGCTCGAATCCGACCCGGATGCGCATCTGGCGGCTTTGATTGCGGAGGCGCGGAGCGCGGTGTTGGCGGCCTCCGACGAAGCCGAGGTGATGCGGCTGCTGCGCCGGATGAAGGCGGAGGCCGCGCTGCTGATCGCGCTGTGCGACATCGGCGGCGTCTGGCCGGTGATGCGGGTGACGGCCGCGCTGACCGACGTCGCGGTGTCTTCCGTGCAGGCCGCGCTTCAATATCTGCTGCGGCAGGAAGCCGCACGCGGCAAGCTCTGCCCTCCGAATCCCGAGGCGCCCGAAGAAGGCTGCGGGCTGATCGTGCTCGCGATGGGCAAGATGGGCGCGGGCGAGCTGAACTATTCCAGCGATATCGACCTCATCGTGTTCTTCGATCCCGATGCCACGACCCTGGCCGCGGACATCGAGCCGCAGCCGTTCTTCGTCCGTGTCACGCAGGGGATGGCGCGAATCCTCCAGCAGCGCACTTATGACGGTTACGTCTTCCGCGTCGATCTGCGCCTGCGGCCCGATCCGTCTTCGACGCAGGTGGCGATCTCCCGCGACGCCGCGCTGGGCTATTACGAGCGGGAAGGGCGCACCTGGGAACGCGCCGCGATGATCAAGGCGCGCGCCTGTGCCGGCGATGCAAAAGCAGGCGAGGCCCTGCTCGCCGAGATCGCGCCCTTTGTCTGGCGCAAGCATCTCGACTTCGCCGCACTCGCCGACGTGCACGACATGAAGCGGCAGATGCAGACCTATCGCGGCCAGAGCGAGATCGCGGTCGAGGGGCATAACGTGAAGGTCGGGCGCGGCGGCATCCGCGAGATCGAGTTCTTCGCGCAGACGCAGCAGCTGATCGCGGGCGGCCGCCATCCGGAGTTGCGGGTGCGGCCGACGCTGATAGCGCTCGATGTGCTCGCCTCCAGCAAGTGGATCACCCCTGCGGCGCGCGACGAACTGACCACCGCCTACGAATTCCTGCGCCGTGTCGAGCATCGCCTCCAGATGATCGCCGACGAGCAGACCCACACGCTGCCCGAGGACAAGCAAGCGGTCGAACGCTTCGCCTGGTTCTTCGGCTATCCGGACCGCGAGGCCTTTGCGCGCGACCTCTTGCAGCAGCTGCAGATCGTCCAGGGTCACTACGAAAAACTGTTCGAGGGCGACGATCCGACCGGGACGGCCAAGCTGCCGGCGTTGGACTACAGTGCCGGGCCGGACGATCCGCGCTTGCTCCAGCACCTGACGGCGCTCGGCTTCAAGAAGCCTGCCGCCGTCGCGCAGACCGTGCGCGACTGGATCACCGGCGATTATCGTGTGTTTCGCGTTGAGGCGACGCGAAGCGCCTTCGTCGAATTCGTGCCGACGCTTATCGACGGACTTGCCCATGCCGAAGAGCCCGATCGCGCCGTCGTGGCGTTCGATCATTTCCTCGGCGCGCTCCAGCGCGGCGGCCGGTTGATCACGTTGCTCGGCCAGAATCGCGATCTCGTCGCGCTGGTGGCCCTGGTGCTGGGCGCGGCGCCCCGGCTCGGCGAGATGCTGGCGCGGCAGCCGCAGCTCATGGACGGCCTGATCGATCCCCGCTTCTTCGGCGCCATGCCGGACCGGCAGGAATTGTCGGGACGGCTCGCCACGACCGTGCAGGACGCCGGCTCATACGAAGAATTCCTCGACCGCCTGCGCCAGTTCGGTCAGGAGAGCCTGTTCCTCATCGGCACGCGTATCTTGTCCGGCACGGTCTCGGCGCAACAGGCGAGCACGGCCTTTGCCGACGTCGCCGAAGGCATCGTCCACACTGTCCATGGCCTCGTCGCAGACCGCTTTGCCGCCCAGCACGGCCGCATCAAGGATCAGCAGACCGCGATCGTCGCGATGGGCCGCCTCGGCAGCCGCGAGATGACCGCCTCGTCAGATCTCGACCTGATCCTGCTCTACGATTTCGACGGCGAGAATCCGGACTCCGATGGTGCGAAGTCCCTGCACGGTGCCCACTATTTCGCCCGCTTCACCCAGCGTCTGATCAGTGCCTTCACGACGCGCACCAATTACGGCGTGCTCTACGAGATCGACATGCGGCTGCGGCCCTCGGGACGCGCCGGTCCGGTGGCGTCGAGCCTCGTCTCGTTCGCGGACTACCAGGCCAACGAGGCCTGGACCTGGGAGCACATGGCACTGACGCGCGCCCGCGTGGTGTCGGCATCGCCCGAATTCCGGGAACGGATCGAGCGCGTCATCCGCGAGGTCCTGACCCGCCCGCGCGATCCCGCCATCACCGCCAACGACGTCGCGGACATGCGGCGCGCGATCGCGCAGGAGAAGGGCGAGGCCGATTGCTGGGATCTCAAACATGCCGCCGGCGGCATGGTCGACATCGACTTCATCGCGCAATATCTCCAGCTCGTGCACGCGCACGACAAGCCCGAGATTCTCGACGTCGGCACCATGCAGGTGCTGGACAATGCATGCAGGCTCGGCTTTCTCCCTCAGTCGGAGACGGAGATATTGCGTGCCGCGGCGCGGCTCTACCACGACCTGACGCAGATCCTGCGGCTGTGCGTCAGCGAACGCTTCAAGCCGGAGACCGCCGGCACCGATCTTCTGCGCGTGATGGCGCGCGCCGGCGACGCGCCGGATTTCTCGTCGTTGGAGGCGCGCGTGAAGGAGACGCAGACCGAGGTGCGGCGCGTGTTCAGGGCGCTGCTGGAAGTGACGTCGCCTGCTTCAGCGAGGTGATGGCTTCGCGCACATCGGGTTCGAGGCCTGCGCCGCCCGCATCGAGATGGGCGAAGATCGCGCGCTTCATCCGCGGATCCCAGAATTTCTTGATGTGCTCGGCGATCCCCGGCACGGCCCTGTCATGGCCCTGGCTCTGGAAGAATTTGCCGATCTGGTTGGCCATGTAGATCAGGCGGTCAGGCGACATCGGCAACCTCCGTGGCATGGCGGGAGACGATCCGCTCGCCATGCGAAAACACTTCGAACCCGTCCTGGCGCGCGATCGCTATCAGCGTGATGCCGGCGGCTTCCGCCGTGCGTATCGCGAGCGCGGTCGGTGCAGACACGGCGACCATCACGGGGGCGCCGATTGCGGCCGTCTTCTGCACCATCTCCACCGAGACCCGGCTCGTCAGCAGCACCATGCCGCCCCGCGCATCCGTGCGGCTGCGCGCCAGCGTCCCCACGAGCTTGTCGAGGGCGTTGTGACGGCCGACATCCTCGCGCAGCGCGACGATGCCGCCTGCAGGGGACCAGAACGCGGCGGCATGAACGGCGCGGGTCTGCAGGTTGATCGATTGCAGCGGCGCGATGGCCTGCATCGCCGTCATGATCTGTTCCGGCGTGAAGGTCTGCCCGTCAGGCACAACGGAAGCCGGGCGCACCGCCTCGGCAATCGACTCGATGCCGCAGATGCCGCAACCGGTGGGTCCCGCGACGTGGCGGCGGCGCTCGCTGATCCGCGCGGCATCTTCCATTGCCAGCCACATGCGGAGCTCGATGCCGTCGTCGAGGCGGACCACTTCCAGCGAGCGGATGTCGTCGGCTGACCTGACGATGCCTTCGCTCACGCTGAATCCGACTGCGAAATCTTCCAGATTCTGCGGCGTTCCCATCATGACGGCATAGGTGCCGCCATTGTAGGTCAGGGCCAGGGGCGTCTCCTCTGGAATGAATCGTGTTCCCCCGGACGCGATACCGTCGCGCCAGATCTCGCGGTCGATGGCCTGGACTGGCACGTGCATGCCGCTACTCCGCGGCTTCGGCCGGCACGATGCGGCGGGACTGCCGCGCCTGTGCGTCATAGGCCTTCTGCCAGTCCGACGGGCCGTTCGACGGCGAGACCTGCACCGCCGTGACCTTGTATTCGGGGCAATTGGTTGCCCAGTCCGAATAGTCGGTCGTGATGACGTTGGCTTGCGTGTCCGGGTGGTGGAAGGTGGTGTAGACGACGCCGGGCGCGACGCGGTCGGTGATCTCCGCGCGCAGCGTGGTCTCGCCGGCGCGGCTCTTCAGCCGCACCCAGTCGCCGTCGCGCACGCCGCGCTGCTCGGCATCGTGCGGATGGATCTCGAGGCGATCCTCGGCATGCCAGACCACGTTCTCGGTCCGCCGCGTCTGCGCGCCGACATTGTACTGGCTGAGGATGCGGCCCGTCGTGAGCAGCAGGGGATAGCGCGGGCCGGTGCGCTCGTCGGTCGCGACATATTCGGTGACGACGAACTTGCCCTTGCCGCGGACGAAGCCGTCGATGTGCATGACCGGCGTGCCCTCCGGCGCTTTCTCGTTGCAGGGCCACTGCACCGAGCCGAGCTCGTCGAGCTTGGCGTAGGAGACGCCGGCGAAGGTCGGCGTCAGCGCCGCGATCTCGTCCATGATCTCGGAGGGATGGCTGTACTTCATCTCGAAGCCCATGGCCTTGGCGAGGCCGATGGTGACCTCCCAGTCGGCCATGCCGTTCTTCGGCGACATCACCTTGCGGACGCGCTGGATGCGGCGCTCGGCGTTGGTGAAGGTGCCGTCCTTTTCGAGGAAGCTCGAGCCGGGCAGGAAGACGTGGGCGTAGTTGGCGGTCTCGTTCAGGAAGAGATCGTGCACGATGACGCATTCCATCGCCGACAGCGCCGCCACGACGTGCGAGGTGTTGGGATCGGACTGGAGGATGTCCTCGCCCTGCACGTAGATGCCCATGAAGGTGCCTTCGACCGCGGCATCGAACATGTTGGGAATGCGCAGGCCCGGCTCCGGGTTGAGCTTGACGCTCCACAGCGCCTCGAACTGCTCGCGCACGGCATCGCCCGAGATGTGGCGATAGCCGGGCAGTTCGTGCGGGAACGAGCCCATGTCGCAGGAGCCCTGAACGTTGTTCTGACCGCGCAGCGGATTCACGCCGACGCCGGGGCGCCCGATATTGCCTGTCGCCATCGCGAGATTGGCGATCGCGATCACGGTGGTGGAGCCCTGGCTGTGCTCGGTGACGCCGAGGCCGTAATAGATCGCGCCATTGCCGCCGGTGGCGTAGGTGCGGGCCGCCTCGCGCAGCGCCTTCGGATCGACGCCGGTGAGGATCGCGGTCGCTTCCGGGCTGTTCCGGGCTTGCGCGACGAAGGCGGCCCATTCCTCGAACTCGCTCCAGTCGCAGCGCTCGCGCACGAAGGCTTCGTTGACGAGGCCCTCGGTGACGATGACATGCGCGATCGCCGTCATGACCGCGACGTTGGTGCCGGGCATCAGGGGCAGATGCAGCGCCTTCACATGCGGCGATTCCACCATCTCGGTGCGGCGCGGGTCGATCACGATCAGCTTGGCGCCCTGGCGCAGCCGCTTCTTCAGGCGCGAGGCGAACACCGGATGCGCGGATGCGGGGTTTGCGCCGATCACGACCACGACGTCGGTGTCTTCCACTGAGTCGAAATCCTGCGTGCCGGCGGAGGTGCCGAAGGTGGTGGCGAGGCCGTAGCCGGTCGGGGAGTGGCAGACGCGGGCGCAGGTATCGACATTGTTGTTGCCGAAGCCGGCGCGGATCAGCTTCTGCACCAGATAGGTCTCTTCATTGGTGCAGCGGGACGAGGTGATGCCGCCGATGGCGTCGCGGCCGTACTTCTTCTGGATGCCGCGCATCTTCGCGGCGGCAAACGAGAACGCCTCGTCCCACGACACCTCGCGCCAGGGATCCTCGATGCGCTCGCGGATCATCGGCTTGAGGATGCGCTCCTTGTGGTTGGTGTAGCCCCAGGCGAAGCGGCCCTTGACGCAGGAATGGCCGCGATTGGCCTTGCCGTCCTTGTAGGGGACCATGCGCACCACTTCCTCGCCGCGCATCTCGGCCTTGAAGGCGCAGCCGACGCCGCAATAGGCGCAGGTGGTGACGACGGAGTGCTCGGGCTGGCCGATCTCGATCACGGACTTCTCCGTCAGCGTCGCGGTCGGGCAGGCCTGGACGCAGGCGCCGCAGGAGACGCATTCGGAGCCGAGGAAGCTCTCGCTCATGCCCGGCGAGACGCGGCTGTCGAAGCCGCGGCCTGAGATCGTCAGCGCGAAGGTACCCTGCACCTCCTCGCAGGCGCGGACGCAGCGCGAGCAGACGATGCACTTGGAGGGGTCATAGGTGAAGTAGGGGTTGGACTCGTCCTTCGGCATCCAGTGATCGTTGGTGCAGCCGTCCGTCCTGCCAGGTGTCTTGGCGAAAACATGGTTCTCGCCCTCATAACCGTAGCGCACGTCGCGCAGGCCCACGGCGCCGGCCATGTCCTGCAATTCGCAATCGCCGTTGGCGCCGCAGGTGAGGCAGTCGAGCGGATGATCGGAGATGTAGAGCTCCATCACGCCCTTGCGCAGCTTCTTCAGCCGCTCGGTCTGGGTGTGCACGACGAGACCCGGCATCACCGGCGTGGTGCAGGAGGCGGGCGTGCCGGCGCGACCCTCGATCTCGACGAGGCAGAGCCGGCAGGAGCCGAACGCGTCGACCATGTCGGTCGCGCAGAGTTTCGGAATTTGGTGGCCGGCATCCATCGCGGCGCGCATGATGGAGGTGCCTTCTGGCACCGTGACCTCCTTGCCGTCGATGGTCAGCGTCACCATCGTTTCCGATCTCGAGCGCGGCGTGCCGAAGTCGATTTCTTCGATCAGAGACATTGTCGTTCTCCTATTCCGCGGCCTGAAGCGTGGTCGGTACGGGTGCGAAATCTTCCCGGAAATGCTTCAACGCGCTGAGCACAGGGTAGGGCGTGAAGCCGCCGAGCGCGCAGAGCGAGCCGAACTTCATGGTGTTGCAGAGGTCTTCGACCAGCGCGAGATTCTCGCTCACGCGCTCGCCCTTGATGATCTTCTCGATGGTCTCGACGCCGCGGGTCGAGCCGATCCGGCAGGGCGTGCACTTGCCGCAGGATTCGATGGCGCAGAACTCCATCGCGAAACGCGCCTGCCTGCGCATGTCGACACTGTCGTCGAACACGACGATGCCGCCATGGCCGATCAGGCCGTCGCGCGCGGCGAAGGCCTCGTAATCGAACGGCGTATCGAACAGCGCACGGGGAAAATAGGCGCCGAGGGGGCCGCCGACCTGCACCGCCCGGACCGGGCGGCCCGTGAACGTGCCGCCGCCGATGTCGTCGACGAGCTCGCCGAGCGTCACGCCGAAGGCGGTCTCGAACAGCCCGCCGTAACGGATGTTGCCGGCGAGCTGGATCGGCATCGTGCCGCGCGAGCGGCCCATGCCGAAATCGGCGTAGGCCTTGGCGCCTTCGGCGAGGATGAAGGGGACGGCGGCGAACGACAGCACGTTGTTGATCACGGTCGGCTTGCCGAACAGGCCGTGATGGGCCGGCAGCGGCGGCTTGGCGCGCACGATGCCGCGGCGTCCTTCCAGGCTCTCCAGCAGCGAGGTCTCCTCGCCGCAGACGTAGGCGCCGGCGCCGACGCGCACTTCGAGATCGAAGGATTGCTTCGAGCCGCCGATATTCGTGCCGAGATAACCGCCGCGCCGGGCCGCGACGATGGCCGCCTTCATCGCCTCGACCGCGTGCGGATATTCGCTGCGGATGTAGATGTAGCCCTTGGTCGCCCCGACGGTGAGCCCGGCGATCGTCATGCCCTCGACCACCAGGAAGGGATCGCCTTCCATGATCATGCGGTCGGCAAAAGTGCCGCTATCGCCCTCGTCGGCGTTGCAGACGACGAACTTGCGGTCGGCCTTGGCTTGAGCGACCGTCGTCCACTTGATGCCGGTCGGGAAGCCGGCGCCGCCGCGGCCGCGCAGACCGGACGCGGTGACTTCGTTGAGGATTGCGTCGGTGCCAAGCGAGAGAGCGCGCTCGAGGCCCTTGTAGCCACCATGGGCGCGGTAATCGTCGAGCGAGCGCGGGTCGATCACGCCGCAGCGGGCGAAGGTGAGGCGGGTCTGGCGCTTCAGCCAGGGAATCTCGTCGGTCGCGCCCAGCTGCAAGAGATGCGGCGTATTGTTGGCGAGCGCGTCGAGCAGGGACGGCACGTCGGTCTGGGTGACAGGACCGAAAGCGATGCGGCCCTGGGGCGTGGCGACCTCGACCAGCGGCTCCAGCCAGTAGAGGCCGCGCGAGCCGGTTCTGACGATCTCCACTGCAACGCCGCGCCTGGTTGCGGCCTGCTCCAGCGCATGGGCAACCTCGTCGGCGCCGACGGCCAACGCACCGGCATCGCGCGATACGTACAGGCGGATGCTCATCGCTGTGCCTCCGCAACCAGCGCATCGAGGCGCTTCTGATCGAGCCGTCCGACGAGGCGACCATCGAGCATCGCGGACGGCGCCGTCGCGCACAGGCCGAGGCAGTAGACCGGCTCCAACGTGATGCGGTCGTCGGCCGTGGTGTCGCCGAGCGCCACGCCGAGCTTCGCTTCGGCGCGCGCTGCCAGCGCGTCGCCGCCCGCGGCCTGGCAGGCTTCCGCACGGCACAGCTTCAGCACATGGCGGCCGGCCGGCTTGTGGCGGAAATCATGGTAGAACGTGAACACGCCATGGACCTCGGCCCGCGAGAGATTGAGTGCTTTCGCGACCAGGGGGATCGCCGCCTGCGGCACATAGCCGAACGCCTCTTGAATCGCGTGCAGGATGACGAGCGTCGCGCCTTCCTGCCCGGCATGTTCGGCGATGATTTCGGCGCCGCGCGTCTCGTCCCAAGGCTCAAAAACCGCTGTCATTCTTCGTTCTCAATCTGAGCGTTCCTCGCAGCAAGCTATTTGGAATCGCTCGAAGATCAATAAAGCTGTCCCGTGCTGCGATTGCGAATTCGGATCGATCGGAGAGAGCAATCGGTCGATCTGAAAACGAAATAATGGGCGTTTCGCCCGGTGTTTTTGCGTGTAGGGCAGCGGGCGAGCGTGCTAGCTTGCATGCCACGATAGAACCCAAGGGGACGTTCGGTTGATCGACAAGCTTGAATTGCTGCTGGCACTGGCGAAGGAGCGGCATTTCGGACGCGCGGCGGAGGCCTGCGGCGTGACGCAGCCGACGATGTCGACCGGGCTGAAGCAGCTCGAGGAGATTCTCGGCGTGATGCTGGTCCAGCGCGGGTCGCGCTTCCAGGGCTTCACCCCGGAAGGCGAGCGCGCGCTCGATTGGGCGCGGCGCATCGTGGGCGATGCCCGCGCCATGCGCGAGGAAATCAACGGGCTGAAGCATCAGCTCTCAGGCGAGATCCGCATCGCGGCGATCCCGACCGTGCTCGGCATGGTCGCCGCGCTGACGACGCCGTTTCGCGCCAAGCATCCCGAGGTGCGCTTTCGCATCCAGTCCACCACCTCGTCCGAGGTGTTGGGGCTGCTCGAAAATCTCGAGGTGGATGCGGGACTGACCTACATCGAGAACGAGCCGATCGGCAAGGTGCGCACCATTCCGCTCTACAACGAGAGCTATCGTCTGCTCACTGCACCGGACGCGATGTTCGGCGACCGCGAGACGGTGACCTGGACCGAGGTCGGGCAGGTGCCGCTGTGCCTGCTGACGCCCGACATGCAGAACCGCCGCATCATCGACCGCGCGCTGCGCTCGGTCGGCGCGGAGGCGACGCCGACGCTGACCTCGAACTCGCTGCTGGTGCTGTTCACGCACGTCAAGACGGGGCGCTGGGCGAGCGTGATGCCGGCCAAGCTCGCCGAGACGCTCGGCCTTTCCGACACGGTCCGTTCGATCCCGATCGTCGACCCCGAGGTCAATTACAGCATCGGCCTCGTCATTCCGCAGCGCGATCCAATGACACCGCTGATCGCGGCGCTGGTCAACGTCGCGCGCGAAGTCGCGCCGACGCTGCAAGGGTAGATTCGAGCAAGCGCCTCGTCCTTCGAGACGACCGCTTTCGCGGTCTCCTCAGGATGAGGCTCCGCGCCATCGCGCTCTCTTGAAACTGCTGCCGCATATTCCGCCCTCATCCTGAGGGCCCGCCGCAGGCGGGCGTCTCGAAGGATGGCCGCAGGCGAGCTGTCCGTCGTGCGCTAAGCTGCAGCCGATATCTTGGACGCTTTGACCGCGTCGCGTGGCAGCGTCACGCGCACCACGGTGCCGACTTCGATTTTGGAGCGCAGCCGCATCGAGCCGCCGTGGAGCTGCGCCAGCGAGCGGGCGATGGCCAGGCCGAGGCCCGAGCCGTGATAGGTCTTGGTGAGCTGGCTCTCGACCTGTTCGAAAGGACGGCCAAGCCGTGCGAGCGAATGCGGCGCGATCCCGATGCCGGTGTCGGCGATCATCAGCACGATCCTGTCGTCGAGCTGCCGGCTCCGCACCACGACGCGTCCGCCGTCCGGCGTGAACTTCACCGCGTTGGAGAGCAGGTTGACGATGATCTGCTTGGTGGCGCGGCGGTCGGCGACGACGGAGATGGATTTTGCGATGTCGGCGTCGAGCGTGATGTTCTTGTCCTGGGCCCGGCCGGTCACGACGCGCAGGGATTCCGCCAGCGTTCGCGCTAGGTCGAGCTCCTCCATGTCGAGCTTCATGCGGCCGGCTTCGATCTTGGACATGTCGAGGATGTCGTTGATGACCTCGAGCAGATAGTGGCCGCTGGTCAGGATGTCCTGGCAATATTCCTGGTACTTCTCGCTTCCGAGCTCGCCGAACATACCCGAGCCCATGATCTCGGAGAAGCCGATGATGGCGTTCAGCGGCGTGCGCAGCTCGTGGCTCATGTTGGCGAGGAATTTCGACTTCGTCTGGTTGGCTTCCTCGGCGCGGGTCTTCTCGCGCTGATATTTCTCGGCGAGGTCGGCGAGCTCGACCGCCTGGCGCTCCAGCGCGGCCTGCGAGCGCTTGAGGTCGATGACGGTGGCGCGCAGGCGCAGATCGTTGTCGACCAGCTTCTGCTCGTGCTCCTTGATGCGCGTGATGTCGGTGCCGACCGAGACGTAGCCGCCGTCCTTGGTGCGGCGCTCGCTGATGTGCAGCCAGCTGCCGTCGTCGAGCTGCGCCTCGAAGGTACGCGCGCCCGGACCTTGGGCGCCGGTCTCGTTGTGACGGGTCCGCACCTCCGGCATGCGGCCGACCTCGAGCACGGTCTCGTAGGAGGTGCCGGGAATGACGGCCGTGTCGGGCAGTTTGTGCAGGCGCTGGAAGTGGGAGTTGCAGAGCACCAGGCGGTCGCTGGCGTCCCACAGCACGAAGGCTTCCGGAATGGTCTCGATCGCGTCGCGCAGGCGAAGGTCGGCTTCCACGGTCTTCTCGGCGAGGCTCTTCTGCTCGGTGATGTCGACCGCGATCCCGATCAGGTGCACGCTGGAATCGGTCGCGCCGCGCGTTTTCTCGCAGCGGACGCGGAGCCAGATCCAGTGGCCCTCGACATGCTGCATGCGGAAGGTCTGGTCGATGTGGTCGATCTTATCGGAGATGAGCTGGTCGGCGATCTCGAACAGGTCGATGTCGTCGGACTTCACCAGCGCGTTGACCTCGCCGAAGGTGAGGAGCTCGTTTCGGCCATCGAGGCCGAGCATCGAGAACATCGATTGCGACCAGAAGATCCGGCCGCGCGACAAATCCCAGTCCCACAGCCCGCAGCGGCCGCGGTTGAGCGCGGTGTCGATACGGCCGCGCACGGCGTCGTTGATGAGGTCGCCCTCGCGGGCGCGGGTCGACTGCCAGTGGAAGGCGAAGCCGAGGATCAGGACGACGAAGCCGGTGGTCGCCGACAGCGTCACCGAGAGTGCGGCATCCGAGCCCCAGATCGGCTCGTTCCGCTCCTGGATCACGGTGACGAAGCCAGGCAGCGACTTGATCTGCCGCGAAGTCGCCATCGCGGCGTTGCCGCTCGGCAGGGTCATGTCGGAGATGTTGCCGTCGCGCGTCGGCGCTGCGAGCAGTTGCGCCGTCGTGATCGCATCGAGCAGCCGGTCGTTGCCGACGGGGTCGCTGTCGATCGGAATGCGGGCGAGTACGCGGCGTTCGATTCCGGCCGAGGTGACGATGACGTGGCGGCCCGAAGCCGTGCCCCAGGACGGAATGAGATCCGGCAACAGCGCGGGCATGCTCTCGACGGTCTTCAGCCGCTCCTGCCGCACCGAGGTGAGGCGGTCGATGCGCTCGGCGAGCAGGTCGGCGAGTGCCGAAATGTCGTGACGGATCACCAGCCGCTTCTGGCGTGTCTGATCGACCACCTGCACGAACGCGCCGAGGCAGATCGTGATCAGGAAGGCGATGATGAGCGTCGGCACGGCGCGGCGCAGCGCGGGCTCCGCGATCAGGAGCCGGTGATAGGCAGGTTTCGCGATCGATTGCGCCAATCCCTTGATCGAATCGGATTGGACGCATGCGTTCGCGGCGTCTGCACGCGGCATGCCTTCGGCCCCCTGAAAACCAGCTTGCAACTTGAGCTCGGAAGCAGCCCCACATCGCTTCCGAATCACACTGATTTGAATCCAGTTTTCGCGGGCTGTCGAGAGTCAACGAATCGTTAACGCGAAATTATTCTTATCCAACACGCAGAATGTGCATCGCGGGGCCGCAAACTCACGGGCGCAGCGAGTCCGAAACGAGAACGTGTTGCTCGCCGCAAATTCTTCATCACGCACGCGGCGGTTCGGCGTGACTGATGACGCGCTTTACGGTCGGGAACGCACGCCGCAACGCGCGCTCGATCGCGTCGACTTGCTCGTGCACCTTGATCACGCTCATCGAGGGTGCCGCGCGGCAGTGGAAATTGACGATCTCGCCGGCGTCGGTGTTGCGGACCCGCACGTTGTGGATGTCGTGGATCTCGCCGCCGGCGGCGTATTGGGTCAGAGCGGCGGCGATGATCTGCACCCGTTCCGGGGCGGCATCGACGCCGAACGGCAGTTCCGGCTCCAGCGGCTCGATGTGGACGTCGACCTCGACGTCCTCGCCGAACTCCTCCTGGATGTTGCGCTCCAGCGTGTTGGCGACGTCATGGGCGTCCTCGAGCTGCATGTCGGCGTCGACCTCGAGGTCGATGCTGACGGTCAGCTTGGCGCCGAGATCGTGTACCGTGACATGGTGAACGGCGAGGCCTGAATTGTGCGCGATCACCATGATGCGGTCGCGCACGGTCTCGTTGTTGCGAGCGACGGGGACGGCGGTGAAGGTGAGGTCGGCGTCGCCGAACGCCTTGTCCACGGCGGTTTGCGCGCTACGCTTGATCTCCTCGACGCGGTCGATCGGATAGGTCCGCGGGACCTGCGCGATGGTGTCGATGAACGTGGTCGCTCCGACCATGCGCACGCGCAGCCGGTCGACGTCGATCACGCCCGGCACGCTCCGGATCGCGGCGGTGGCCTTCTCCTGGGCGCCTTCCGGGGCGCGATCGACCAGCGTCTGCACGGTCGAGCCGGCCATGCGCAGCCCGAGCAGGGCGATCATCACGGCAACCGCCGCGGCCGCCGCCGCGTCGCCCCACCAGAAGCCGAGGCCCGCGAGGATCAGGCCCACGATCACGGCGAACGAGCCCATCACGTCGGAGGCGAAATGCAGCGCATCCGCCGCCAGCGCCTGGCTCCGGGTCTCCCGCGCGGCGCGGTGCAGGGCGCGGGCGCGCCAGAGATTGACCGCGATGTCGATCACCAGCACCACGAACGGCACGGCCGAAATGGTCGGCGGCGGGGTTCCTTCGCTCAGCCGGCTATAGGCCTCGACCAGGATGCCGCCGGCGAGCACGTAGAGCAGGGCGGTGACGCCGAGCGCGGAGATGCTCTCCAGCTTGCCATGGCCGTAATGGTGCTCGTCGTCCGCCGGCTTGTCGGACACCCGCACCACCGCCCAGGTGATGATGGTCGCGACCAGGTCGATCGCGGAATGCAGGGCCTCGGAGATCAGTGCCAGCGAGCCGATCGCGATCCCGACCGCGAACTTGGCTGCCGCCATGCCGCCGCTGGCGAAGATCGAGATTGCGGCGACCGAGGTTTTGCTGTGCTGGGAGGTCATGGCGGGGATTTAGCAGGGCGTGGGTGAACATCAAGCGACGATCCACAGCCGTAGTCGCGAGTGATTTGCAGGAGCGGGGCCCTCGATCCCCCGTCATTCCCGGGCGCCGAAGGCTAACCCGGAATCTCGAGATTCCGGGTTTGGTCCTGCGGCCCGCCCCGGAATGACGGAGTGAGCGTCAATGCACTCCGCCGCCGCACACCTCACACCACCACCACGATCTTCCCCAGATGCTTGTTCGCCTCCATGTGCTCGAACGCCTGGTCGATGTCGTCGAACGCGAACACCTTGTCGATCGGCAGCTGCAGCTTGCGCGATTCCACCGCGCCCCAGACGTCCTTGCGGACCTCCTCGAAGATCTCGCGGACCTCCTCGATGGTGCGGGTGCGGAAGGTGACGCCGACATAGTCGATGCGCCGGGCCGCATGCAGGTCGAAGTTGAAGTCGGCATGTGTGCCGCCGAGCCGGCCGACGTTGACGATGCGGCCCTTGATCTTCGTCGCCGCGAGGTTCTGGCTCGCGACCTTGCCGGAGACCTGGTCGACGACGAGATCGACGCCTTCTCCGTTCGTCGCCTTCAGTACCTCGTCGACCCATGTCGGATCGGAGCTGTCGACGGCGAGGTCGGCGCCGTACTCCCTCAGCCGGCCGCGGCGATGGGCATCTGTCGACGAGCCGATCACGAGCTTCGCTCCCTTGAGCCTGGCGATCTGCATCGCCATCAGGCCGACGCCGGAGCTGGCGCCCTGGACCAGCACGCTCTGGCCCGCCTGCACACCGCCGACGGTAACGACGGCGTTGTGCATGGTCGTGAGCGCGACGGGCAGGGTGGCCGCCTCCTCGAAATTCATGTTCGAGGGTGCGTGGAATAGCCGGCCGTGATCGGCGAGCGTATATTCGGCAAACGCCGCACCGCCCGATCCCATGATGCGATCACCGATCTTGACGCCCTTGGCGTTCGGCCCGAGTTCGGCGACTTCGCCGGCCCATTCCATGCCGAGCACGGTGCCGACGCCGCCGGCCGCGCCATGGGCGTGCCCCATGCGCATGGCGGTATCGGCGCGGTTAAGGGCGCAGGCACGGACGCGGACCAGCACCTGCGTGCCCTTGGGCTTTGGTTGAGCGACGTCGGAAATCCTAGCGCCACCAGGGCCGTAGACGTAAGCCTTCATGAATTGGTCTCGCTTCCTGCCGTGACTATTCCGCCGCTTCACGTTGTGGATGAACGATCATGCCTTCGAGCCGGCCGCGGATGATTGCCTCCGCTTCGCGCACGATGCGGGAGACGAGCTCGGCGCAGCTCGGGATGTCCTGGATCAGGCCCTGGACCTGGCCGGCCGACCAGATGCCCTCGTCGGAATTGCCGGTGGCGTAGACCATCTTGCCGCGGGCACCCGCAACGAGCTCGCGGATGTCCTCGAACTTGGCGCCTTCCTTCTCCATCGCGACGACCTTGGTCGAGATCGCGTTCTTCGCGACGCGCGAGGTGTTGCGCATGGTGCGGAAGATCAGCTCGGTCTCGCGCTCGTCATTGGCGACGATCTTCTCCTTGATGAGCTGGTGGATCGGGCTTTCCTTGGTGGCCATGAAGCGGGTGCCCATGTTGATGCCGTCGGCGCCCAGCGCCAGGGCGGCGACGAGGCCGCGGGCATCGGCAAAGCCGCCCGAGGCGATCATCGGGATCTTGACCTTGTTCGCGGCGGCCGGGATCAGGATCAGGCCGGGGGTATCGTCCTCGCCGGGATGGCCGGCGCATTCGAATCCGTCGATCGAGATGGCGTCGACGCCCATGCGTTCAGCCGAGAGCGCATGGCGCACGCTGGTGCATTTGTGCACCACCTTGACGCCGTGCTTCCTGAACTCGTCGACATGCTCCTGCGGCTTGTTGCCGGCGGTCTCGACCACCTTGATGCCGCTCTCGATGATGGCGGCGCGGTATTCGGCATAAGGCGGCGGCTTGATCGCGGGCAGGATGGTGAGGTTGACGCCGAACGGCTTGTCGGTGAGGTCGCGGCAGCGCGCGATCTCCTTGGTGAGATCCTCCGGCGTCGGCTGGGTCAGAGCCGTGATGAAGCCGAGGGCGCCGGCATTGGCGACCGCCGCGACCAGCTCGGCACGGCCGACCCACTGCATGCCGCCCTGGACGATCGGGTGCTCGACGCCGACGAGTTTTGTGAACCGAGTCTGCAACATGACGTTTCCCCCGCCTGTATGGCGCTCTGTTATCGGTTGATGGCTGGAGGATGCCGCCCGCGTCGGCAAATGTCTATTGGACCGGCGCGCGGTGAGTGCGGGGCAATCATGCGGGGACGAGGGTGATTCCGTGCGGCGGATAATTGGGGTGCCGGGCCTTCGCCAGTGCGACTGTCGGGACGGCCCCCGAAGCGGTTCTTGAGCCCAACTGCTTCGTCGCTACTCCGCCGACAGCCGCACCATTTGTCGGCCGCCGTTCATTTCCTTGAGGCGGTTGACGAAGTTCTCCGGGCGCTGCCAGCGATTGGGGACCTGCAATCCCATGAACTCGGCGATGTCGCCGATGAAGCCGGTGCAGTTGGTGGTCTCGGCGTTCCAGACCGGCGAGTTCGCCTGCAATTTCTTGATGTAGGCGAACACGCGCTTGGCGTCGGCCTCGTTGAGATAGACCCGGTAGCTGGCGGTCAGATATTCCGGATCGAGATCGCCGTAGCTCGCGCCGGTCTCGGACGGCACGAAGGTGATGTGACCCAGCACATAGGCGAGCGTGTCGCCGGCCGGTGTGAGCCCTGCGACCTCCACGGCACGCTCGCTGGTCTTGCCGTACCAGACGAAGGCATGGCCCCAGCTTGCGGCGGTGCGCGCGCGGAAGTCGACGTAGTAGGGGCCTTTCTCCGCGCGCGCGACCGGGCGCCGCGTCGATTGCGGCTGAGGTCGCGAGGCGGTGTCGGTCGTGGCAAGCGCATTCGCGTCGGCAACGCGCTTGTTCGCCTCGTGGGCCGAGGCCGAAGGCATCATGCACGAGAGCATAGCCGCAAGAGCGAAGCCCGCGAGCATGCAGGATCCCGATCGATCAGCTTTGTTCGTCACGCAATTTCCCCCGACTATCGGCCGTTACGCAGATGAAGCGCTTATTCCGCTGCGCGTCAGTAGCGCGCCGCGACCGGGCCGGGCGCCTTGCCGATCGGGGCCTTTCCAACCGGGCTCTTGCCAATCGGCATTTTGCCGATCGGCGCCTGCTCGGCCGGATAGACCGGCACGGGCTGTCGGCGCGGCAGATCCGCAGCGTTTGCAGCCGTCACCAGAGCAAGCGTAGCACCCAGAGCAATTACAATCTTCTTCACAGTCATACCCCTGAAGGTTTGGTCCAAACACGGCAGCGCCGTGCCCCCAGACACGGCTCCCAGAAGGGCGGCCGAATGCGTCCAAGTTGCGGCACGCCCGGGACATGTTGGCGGCATATGCTTGGCGCGCGGAGATGTGATGTGTCTGGATATTTCCGGGAGATTTGGTGCCCGCATGAGCGAAGCGGCGGAGAAAGCGTGATCCCCGCATGTCGCTTCGCTCATCTCCATTCGCCCGCTTCCATTGCTCGCCCGCTCCGGCTCGAGCCGTTCCGGATCGCGGCGTCAATGACCAGCGAGCGTGACTCAGGCTACGGCTTCCCGAGGAAGTTCGACCGCATCTTTTCGGCGAACCACACCACGAAGATCGCGGCGAACGAGAGAGCGAAGTACAGGGCCGTCCACAAAAGCGCGTTGCCGGCATTCGTCATGGCGTCCTCCCTTGCGTCAGAAATCAAGTTTCTTGCCGGGAAGGATAGCGGCGGCCGCGACGGCCGATTTGCGCGGGATCAATATTGCTGCGGTGCGGAGCGAAATAGCGCGGCGTCTTCATTCCGTGCAGATTGCGTCTCCGAACCGATCAGGGAAAGGTGCCCGCCGCGCGAGGATCGGTCCGGCTCGGAAGCATCCGGGCCGGGGTCGCAGGGCAGGTGCGTGACGCCTAGGCTGCCCGCGGTGTCGAGTTGGCAGCTTCGTCAACGGCCGCGGCGATGTCGCGCATGCTGATCACGGAGACGAGGCTGTAGTTGTCGATCACGGGCAGGTGGCGGATGTGATGACGGTTCATCAGATGGCGAACGTGCTCGATCGTGTCGCCCGAGGTGCAGGAGACGAGCTGCTGGACCGAGACCAGCTGCGAGACCTTGACGTTGACGGCGGCCGCGCCGTGCTCGGCAACCGCGCGCACCACGTCGCGCTCGGTGAACATTCCGACCGCGGTGTTGCCCTCGGAGCGGACAACGTCCTTGACCACCAGCGCGCTGATGTTGTTGGCGCGCATCAGCTTGGCCGCGATCCCCACCGTTTCGTTCATACGCACCGTGACGACGCGCGGCGTCTTCTTGCGCAGAATGTCTCCGACCAGCATTGCAACCTCCCGGGTGAGTGATGCAAGAAGTGTGGTATACATAATGCCAATCGTCAAGTGCTGGGTTTGGCTGATCCGAAAAATCTTGCGAAAGCGATCCTGACGTTTGTCGCGCAAACGAAAACGCCCGGCCGTGAGGCCGGGCGTCGTACCCGCGAGATCTCTGGTGAAGCGCGTCAGATCGTGGATTTCGCGACCACGATCTTGCGCCACGGCTTGAGCACTGCGATCGCCAGCAGCGAAGCCAGGATGTTGGCGCCCGCTGCGATGATGAACACGCTGTCCCAGGTGCCGGACGATTGCTGCATGTAGTTGGCGATCGGCACCAGCAGCGCGGCGGTTCCTTTCGCGGTGTAGAGCAGGCCGGCATTGGTGGTCGCGAACTTGGCGCCGAACGTGTCGGTGCAGGTCGAGGGGAACAGCGAGTAGATCTCGCCCCAGGCGAAGAACACGAAGCCCGACAGCAGCACGAACCAGACCGGGTCGTGTCCCCAGAGGTAGAGCATCCAGATGCCGAAGCCTTCCATGCCGAAGGCGATGAACATCGTGTTCTCGCGGCCGATCATGTCGGAGATCCAGCCGAAGAACGGACGCGTCAGGCCGTTGAGCACGCGATCGATCGTGGCGGCGAAGGTCACCGCCGTCATCGTCACCGCCATCAGCGTCACCGGCACGTTGTCGACCTTCCAGTCGGCTGCGATCGGCTTCAGGTTTGCGGTCACCATCAACCCGCCGGCACCGACGATCACGAACATGAAGTACATCAGCCAGAAGATCGGCTGACGCAGCACCTCGGTCGGCTGATAGTTGCGGCGGGTCTGCAGCAGATTGGCGTTCGCCACCACGTTCGGGACCTGGCCCGCTTTCGGGGCGAGCAGGAAGAAAGCGAGGATGCAGATGATGATGCCTTGCCCGAGGCCGAAATAAAGGAAGGTGGCCTGGAATCCACTATCCTTGATCATGGCCTGGATCGGCGCGACGGTCAGCGCGGAGCCCGCGCCGAAGCCCGCGGCCGTGATGCCCGCAGCGAGGCCGCGCTTGTCCGGAAACCACTTCAGCGCGTTGCCGACGCAGGTGCCGTAGACCCCGCCGGCGCCGATGCCTGCGACGATCATGCCGAGATAGAAGCCGTTGAGCGAGGTGGCCTGCGCGTTGATCGCCCAGCCGATGGCGCAGAGCACGCCGCCGACCAGCACCACGATGCGCGGGCCGTATTTGTCGACGAACCATCCTTCGACCGGCACCAGCCAGGTCTCGAACAGGACGAAGAGGGTGAAGGCCCACTGGATCGAGGCGCGATCCCAGCCGAACGTCTTCTGGATGTCGGGGACGAAGAACGTCCAGCCGTATTGATAGTTGGCGATCATCACCATCGCCGCCACGCCGATCGCCAATTGCGCCCAGCGATAGGCATCGCTTACGCGTGCGGCACTAGGGGCCACCCCCGACTGCACCATGTCCGTCATCAAGAACCCTCCCGAAACGCGCCGATTTTTTTAAGCATGCGCCGGCCCGCATCCTGGTATTCATTATGCCAATATTCAAGCGAGGGACTAGAGGTGCGGCAAAATAACGCAGGCTTCTCCACATGAGCCATGGACGCGGGATTGTAAAGCCCGAATTGCTCGCGTCTTGGCAGCCTCGATGGCGATAGAGGCCATTCAATCCGTTGATTTGACGATACATTTTCGCGGATCGCGTCGCCGCCTGCATGCTCGGAGAATTCCGCGCGTTGGGGGATTTTTTCCGTTCGTGGGTTTGTTCGCGCACGCCGACGAGCGGCGCTGGCGGGCGGACGATTCCTGGAATTCCTTATTCCAGAAGCGTCGCCTGCGACGGTTTGGCGCTGCTCGGACGCGTCTTCCGGGTCACGCCATCGACGTGCGCAGCCGGCTGAAGCCTTCCTGGATCGCGGACCAGAACAGGGCGACGAGGCCAAGCGCCATGATCGTGCTGACGAGGCCGTTGGAGAAGAATACGCCGAGCGAGCCCTGTGATCCCAGCAGCGATTGGCGGAAGGCCTCCTCGGCCTTGTCGCCGAGCACGATGGCGAGCACCAGCGGCGCGAGCGGGTAGTTGCACTTCTTCAGGAGATAGCCGAGCACGCCGAACACCAGCATCAGCATCACGTCGAAGGTGCTGTTGTGCACCGAATAGGCGCCGATCGCGCACAGCACCAGGATCAGCGGCGCGATGATGCCGAAGGGCACGCGAAGGATCGCGGCGAAGATCGGCACGCAGGTGAGCACGACGATGAGGCCGGCGAGGTTGCCGAGATACATCGATGCGATCAGGCCCCAGACGAACTCCTTCTGCTCGACGAACAGCATCGGGCCGGGCTGCAGTCCCCAGATCAACAAGCCGCCGAGCAGCACGGCGGCGGTGGGCGAGCCGGGCACCCCGAGCGACAGCATCGGCAGCAGCGCGGCAGTGCCCGCGGCATGCGCCGCCGTCTCCGGCGCGATCACGCCTTCGATCTCGCCCTTGCCGAAATTGTTGCCGCGTCGCGACAGGCGCTTGGCGATGCCGTAGCTCATGAAGGATGCGGGCGTTGCGCCGGCGGGCGTGACGCCCATCCAGCACCCGATCAGGCAGGAGCGCAACGAGGTCATCCAATAGGCGGGCAATTCCCGCCAGGTCTGAAGCACGACGCGAAGGTTGATGCTGGCCTTGCCGCCGCGGAACGCCAGCCCTTCCTCCATGGTCAGCAGGATCTCGCCGATCCCGAACAGGCCGATCACGGCGATCAGGAAGTCGAAGCCGTTGAGCAGTTCGGTGATGCCAAAGGTCAGCCGCAACTGCCCCGTGATCGAATCGAGCCCGACCGCCGCGAGCGCGAAGCCCATCATCATCGCCGCGATGGTCTTGAACGGCGGCTCCTTGCTCAAGCCGACGAAGCTGCAGAAGGCGAGGAAGTAGACTGCGAATTTCTCCGCCGGACCAAATCGCAGTGCGAAGCCCGCGACGAGGGGCGCGACGAGCGTGATCATGACGACGGCAAACAGCGCGCCCACGAAGGAGGAAGTGAAGGCGGCGGTGAGGGCCTCGCCGGGCTTGCCCTGTTGCGCCATCGGGTAGCCGTCGAAGGTGGTCGCCACGGACCATGGCTCTCCGGGGATGTTGAACAGGATCGAGGTGATGGCGCCGCCGAACAAGGCGCCCCAATAGATGCAGGACAGCATGATGATCGCCGAGGTCGGCGGCATGCTGAAGGTCAGGGGCAGGAGGATCGCGACGCCGTTGGCGCCCCCGAGCCCCGGCAGCACGCCGATGATGACCCCGAGCGTGATGCCGATGACCATCAGCATGATGTTGTAGGGCTGCAGGGCGACCGCGAAGCCGTGAAACAGATTGGCCAACTCTTCCATGTCGAAACGTCCTGCAGCAATGATTGTATGAAGGCGCGGCTCTTACAGACCGAGCCATTCCTCGAGCGGCCCCTTGGGAAGCGGGACCAGGAACCAGCGCTCGAAAACGAGATAGGTCAGGACCGGCATGCCGACCGCGACCGCAATGGTCGTCAGCCAGCGATAGCCGCCGAGCCAGCGCATGAACCAGGCGATGAAGACCGTGGATCCGACGTAGAGGCCGATGAACGGCATCGAGCCGACATAGATCGCGGTCGGCACGACGACGCTCATGACCTGGCGCAGCTGTCCCCATTCCGCGAACAGCCGGCCGTCATCGTCGCGTTGCGCATGCCAGAGGTTGATGGCGCTCGCGCCGACGATCGCGGCGCCGATATAGAAGGGGAAGAAGCCGGCGCGCGGGCCCTCCGCGCCCCAGTTGATGCCGGCCTTCATGCTGCCGAAGATCACGACCAGGCCGAACGCGCCGATCAGCAGCGCCATGCCGATTTCCAGCGTCTTGTGTGCCGGGCCAGATTCGGATCCGGATCGTTCAGTCATGGGACCTCCAGGCGGAAACGCAGGGTTTCGCGGTCGCGGCAGGCGTGAGGACGGGCCGCGTCCTCAGCCATCGTCGATGTCGCGGCTCAATTTCCCGATGCGAGGAAGCCGGCTTCCTTCATCAAGCCTTCGTGGCGCTTCTCCTCCGCCTCGATCCACTTGGCGTAGTCGGCGCCGGTCATGAAGGTCGTGTTGAAGGCGCCGCTCTTCATGAAGTCCTGCCATTCCGGCGTGGCGCGCACCTTCTTGAACAGCTCGACATAGTATTCGATCTGATCCTTCGTGGCCTTGGGCGACATGAAGACGCCGCGCAGCATGAGATATTCCATCGCGAGGCCCTGCGACTTGCAGGTCGGAATATCCTTCCAGGCCTTGCCCTCGGCGATCGGCTCGTCATAGGCCATCGGCTGGGCGTCGAAGACGCAGAGCGGACGAAGCTTGCCGCCGCGCCATTGCGCAACCGCCTCGATCGGATTGTTGACGGTCGAATCGACGTGGTTGCCGACGAGCTGAACGGCGACCTCGCCGCCGCCCTTGTAGGGAATATAGGTGAACTTCGCGTCGATCGCCTTCTCGATGCCGACCGTGATGATCTGGTCTTCCTGCTTGGAGCCGGTACCGCCCATCTTGAACGAGCCGCTTGGTGCCTTCTTCGCGGCGTCGACGTAATCCTTGACGCTGTTGTAGGGCTTCTCGGCATTCACCCAGAGCACGAATTCGTCGAGCGCCAGCATCGCCACCGGCGTCAGATCCTTCCAGTTGAACGGAATCCCGGTGGCCAGCGGCGTCGTGAACAGGTTCGACAGCGTGATGATGATCTTGTGCGGATTGCCCGACGACGACTTCACGTCGAGGAAGCCTTCGCCGCCGGCGCCGCCAGCCTTGTTGATGACGACCAGCGGCTGCTTCATCAGATTGTGCTTGGTGACGATGCCCTGGATGGTGCGCGCCATCTGATCGGCGCCGCCGCCGGTGCCCGCGGGCACGATGAACTCGACCGGACGGACCGGCTCCCAGGCCGCACGGCTTGCGGTGCTGCTGGCGCACGACATCGCGATTGCCGCCAAGGCGACATTCAGAACGAACGGCTTCATCTTGCTTCTCTCCCTGTCGAACCCAACGCAGTCGCTCTTTGGCGGCTTGCGGCAGCCCATCTCGATTCAGATACCCGGTGTCACCCTTGCGGTCGACCTCCGTGGTAGTCCGATAGAAACTTTATGAGCAGGGATAAGGCGCGGCATCCGCTCCTTTCGGCTAAGGGGCCGCCAAGGGGCGCGGCACGTGTGTCCCTCGGCTGTTTCCCGTCGCGTGCTACGTTTCCCCGCCTCACACCTTGGATTGTGCGATCGTTCTTTGTTGGTCGAATGGTATGCGAGATGCCAGCAAACAAACAATCGGATCGGCGGGGCCCCAGTCGGACACATTGTCGCAGTCGGGCCGGGAAGGCCAGGCGAGGATGCAAAAGCAAATGGCCCCGAGTGGGGCCATTTGATCAATGGGAGAGGCTGTTGGATCTGCCGCCCGCCGATCGGCGGGGGCGGCCAAGGCGCCTTCTTACAAGCCGAAACGCGGCAGGTCGCCGTTGCGATTGGAGATCTCGGCGCTCGCCATCAGGAAGCTGTCGATCGCGACCATCAGGCGGGCGAGCAGCGAGGAGGAGGGGGCGAGAGCGACGGAAGCGGACTTGGACATCGGAAATCCCTTTCTCGAAGCAGGCGATCGTGCTGCCTCATTTCTAAAGGGAGTTTATGTATACCAGATGCCAATATCCATCAGTTTGTTTGCATAGCAGCATTCGTTCTTCCGCATTGCGGTATCGGCCGTAATCCCCTGGGCGGAGAAGGTGCCTTGACAACGTTCCGTCGAGCAAAGAATGTAATGTTATAACATTACATAGCGAGGTGCCGTGTCTCGCCGTCCTCGACCGATCCCGCTCGAAAGGCTGTTCGATCTCCATGCCCAAACTCCCCGTCACCGTCTTGTCCGGCTTCCTCGGGGCTGGAAAGACCACTTTGCTGAACCACGTCCTGAACAACCGGCACGGCCTGAAAGTGGCGGTGATCGTGAACGACATGAGCGAGGTGAACATCGATGCGGACCTAGTCCGCGATGGTGGTGCCAACCTCTCGCGGACTGATGAGAAACTGGTGGAAATGACCAATGGCTGTATCTGCTGCACCCTGCGCGACGATCTCCTGAGGGAGGTACGTGCGCTCGCCGAAAGCGGGCGCTTCGATTATCTGTTGATCGAATCGACGGGCATTTCGGAGCCGCTCCCGGTCGCAGCGACGTTCGATTTCCGCTCGGAGGCGGGCGAAAGCCTCTCCGACATCGCCCATCTCGACACGATGGTGACGGTGGTCGACGCCGCCAACCTGCTGAAGGACTATTCCTCGACCGAGTTCCTCGGCGAGCGCGGCGAGGCGCTGGACGGCGACAAGCGGACGCTGGTCGATCTCCTCGTCGAGCAGATCGAGTTCGCCGACGTGATCGTCCTCAACAAGGTGGACGAAGCCTCGCCGCAACAGCGCGAGGCGGCGCGGCAGATCATCCGCTCGTTGAATCCCGAAGCCGACAT
The DNA here is from genome assembly GCF_001556045.1 of Bradyrhizobium sp. CCH5-F6. GTDB lineage: Bacteria > Pseudomonadota > Alphaproteobacteria > Rhizobiales > Xanthobacteraceae > Bradyrhizobium. Next base: position 6,567 of record NZ_LSIC01000012.1, on the reverse strand, counting down.
CATCGAGGCCAATCACAGCCGCGTGCCCTTCGACCGCGTGCTCAACACCGGCCGGTTCGACTTCGAGAAGGCCCAGCAGCATCCGCTCTGGTACAAGGAGCTCTATGGTTTCGCCGACCACGTGCCTGAAACGCAGGAATATGGCGTGGAGAACTTCGTCTACCGCGCCCGCAGGCCGTTCGATCCATCGAAGTTCGACGAGTTCGTCAAGGACTCCTGGCCGGGCGTGATCCGGGCGAAGGGGCATTTCTGGCTGGCGACGAGGCCGCAATGGCTCGGTGAGATCAGCCAGGCGGGCGCGATCGTGAGGACCGAAGCGCTGGGTTTCTGGTGGGCGAGCGTTCCGAAGGAGCGGTGGCCGAACGATGAAGGCTGGCGCAAGCGGCTCGGCCAGTATTGGGACAAGGTGTACGGCGATCGTCGCCAGGAGATCGTGTTCATCGGCACCGGCATGGACGAAGCCGCGATCCGCCGCAGGCTGGACGCATGTCTTGTCCCGGAAACGTCGTCGATGGACATCGCCGCATGGTCCGCTCTCGCCGATCCGTTTCCAATTTGGCGTCGAGGCGATCAGTCCAGCTGATCGACGTGAATATCAGCGTCTTGGCGTAAGGTCCGGGACCTTCCGATCAGGTCTTGCAAGGGGACGGCAAAGCCGTTAGTGCTCTGCCCCCTTTCCAATCATCTGTCAGAGTGGTTCATGTCGAGCGCCTCGCCCGCCGTCTCGATCGGCATCGATTTTGGGACCAGCAATACGGTCGTCGCCCTCGCGGCAGACGACCGCCGGGTCGAGGCGATCCGCTTCGATCACGGCGGACAGCGCCACAGCGTCTATGTGTCGGCCCTGTGCTTCTGGGAGGACCGGCCGGGCGCCGGCGCCCAGGCCGAGGGCGGCCCGTGGGCGATCGAGCAGTTCCTCGAAGGACGCCACGTCTACCGCTTCCTCCAGTCGTTCAAGACGTTTGCAGCGAGCAGCAGCTTCAACACCACCCAGGTGTTCCGGCAGCGCTACAAGTTCGAGGATATTCTGGCGGCGTTCCTGCGCACGCTGGCGCGCCATGGCGGTGGGAAGTTCGGCTTCGAGGCGGCGAACATCACGGTCGGCCGCCCGGTGCGTTTCGCCGGCGGCAATCCGGACGAGGCGCTGGCGATGCAGCGCTACCGGGCCGCGTTCGAACGCCTGGGTGCCGGCCACGCCCGCTACGTCTATGAGCCCGTGGGCGCGGCGTTCTCCTTCGCCCGCCGTCTGGAGCGCGATGCCACCGTGCTGGTCGCGGATTTCGGGGGCGGCACCAGCGATTTCTCCGTGATGCGGTTCTCCCGCTCGGGCGGTGCCTTGCGCGCCGAGCCGCTCGGCCACGCCGGCATCGGCATCGCGGGCGACACGTTCGACTATCGCATCGTCGATCGGGTGATCTCGCCGCGCCTCGGCAAAGGCTCCAGCTTCCGCTCGTTCGACAAGGTGCTGCCGATCCCCAGCGGCCACTACACCAACCTCGCGCGCTGGCATCAGCTCGCGATGATGAAGAGCAACGGCGACCTGCGTGAGCTCCGCGAACTCGCGCGCACCGCGCTGAAGCCGGAGCTGCTCGAGGATTTCATCACCATCGTCGATCTTGACCTCGGATTTTCGCTCTATCGCGCCGTGTCCGACGCCAAGGTCGCGCTGTCGAAACAGGACGAGGTGGACTTCCGCTTCCAGGGCGGCGGCGTCGAGATCGGCGCGGCCATCACGCGGAAGAATTTCGAGGCCTGGATTGCAGACGACATTGCGCGGCTGGGCGCCACCGTCGACAAGGTGCTGGGCGAAGCCGGCATCGCCGCGCGCGAGGTGGAGAAGGTGTTCCTGACCGGCGGCACGTCCTTCGTGCCCGCTGTGCGAAAGCTCTTCGCGGAGCGGTTCGGCAACGAGCGGCTGATGTCCGGCGACCAGTTCGAGTCGATCGCCTATGGCCTTGCGCTGATCGGACATAGTCCCGACCCGGATCGCTGGGCGGCAAGTGAGGTCACGGCCGCCTAGCAGGCGGCGAGCGGCGCTATTGGCCGCTATTTCTGCTGAATTCGGTTCAGGTAATCGATCACGGCGAGAATGCGGGTCCGCACGACGACCTCCGGGTTTTGCTGCGGCCCGGCCTTTTGCCAATAATAGGAATCGACGGCGTGAGGCAGGTTGACGATGGGGTTGAACCGCTCGCCCCAGACCGGCATTTCACGCGTGCCGTGAGCCGGGACTGATTTCGACCCGTATATGGTCTCGTAAACGGCGTTGGTGGGAAACACCCCGTTGTTGTTCTTGGCCAGCATGGTCAAATCGGAAGGCGGTGTCCTGAGCTGGCCGCTGACCGGTCCTTTGCCCTTAGCGTCGGCGCCATGACAACTCGCGCATGAAGACTGAAATTCCGCCTTCCCGATGTCGACCTCTTCGGCCTTGGCGGCAGCAGCGAAACCAGCGGCAAGACCGGCAATGATCAACCATTCGACAGAAGATCTCATCGTATCGCCTCCGAGGCCGGCAGGGATGACTCCTGCTCCTAGCCGGTTTGCCCTCTTGACGGTTTGACGCACATCAAGATCGCCCACCAGTGCCGTCGCCTGGGCAAAGGCCCGCAGCGCCGTGCCCGCCATCTTTTGCGGGATTGAGAGAGCGTTGGATGGCGGGCTCGCGAAGGGCGTGTAGCAACTCGATGCGAGTTGGTCTCGCGGAGCGTTTCCTCATTCTCCGTCATCGCGCGCGCAGCGAAGCAATCCGGAGTCTTTCCGCGGAGGGATTGTGGATTGCTTCGCTGCGCTCGCAATGCCGAGGTGGATAGACCGGCATGCACTGGCCGAACAGCGTAGGGTGGGCAAAGGCGCGCTCTTCGCGCGCCGCGCCCACCATCTTTTCGAGGTTGAGAGCATTGGGAGGCACGCTTCCGCCTTCGCAATTCGAGCTGCGGCGGACAAGCCGCTTTGCGTACCCAACGATGCTGATGCCGTTGTTATTGATTGATCTCGGGCTCGACGAGCTCTGCCAGATTGCGCAGCGACTGCTGCCAGCCGAGATAGCAGGCCTCCGGCGGAATGACGTCGGGGATGCCGGCCTGTGTGATGTCGATCTCGGTGCCGACCGAGACCTTCTTCAGTGTCACGGTCACTTCGATCAGGCCCGGCAGATTGGGATCGTCGAACTTGTCGGTGTAGCGGAGACGTTCGCCCGGAACGAGCTCGACATATTCACCGCCGAACGAATGGCTGTTGCCCGTCGTGAAATTGCGGAACGACATCTTGAACGTGCCCCCGACCTTGGGCTCCAGGTGATGCACGGTGCAGGTGAACCCGTTCGGCGGAAGCCATTTCGCCATCGCATCGGCCTCCAGGAAGGCGCGATAGACTTTCTCCGGGCTGGTGGTCAGGACGCGGTGCAAGCGGACAGTGCTGGGCATGTTTTTTCCTCGGTGATCGATGGGCCCGAGTTTGGCGTCGATGGCCCATTCATGTCACGAGGACGACGGGGAAGCCGCCGATCCGACAGGGGGCTCGTGATTTTTTTGCCGTGTCCGTGCCAGGTGGTCAGATGACTGCGATATCCTGCGGCGTCATCGTGAACGCCAGGCGATAGCGGCCGACCGTCGGATTGGCCTCTGCGCCCATGGCGCCGAGCGATTCCGGCGAAAGCGGGCTTGCGATCACCTCCTCGATCGCATCGGCATCGTAGCCCGAAAGCAGCACGATCCAGTCGGCGGCACCGTCGTTGCCGCGGATCCGTTGTTCGGCGGTGGGTGCGCTCGTCCGCGGCGTGTCGGTGTGGAGGAGGTGAGCGCCGGTCAGCCCCGGCTTCTGCGCCAATGTGCCGAGCGTGTTCGCGAGGTGCGCCTGCAGGTCCGCGTCACGTCCGGCCTGCGGCGACAGCCTGATGGTCGCAAGCGATGCCGCCACGCCACCGCCAAAGCTCCCGACGATCCGGCACTGGCTGCGGACCATGCCGAGATGATGCGGCATCATCTTCGCCGACCACGGCGTCGGCGCGTTGAGACGATCGAGATATCCCTTGGATGTGAGCACCTCGTATTGCTCGAGCTCGTAGAGCACGAAGAAGCCCTCGGCATCCGTCGTACTGGTCCAGCGCGATCCGCGCCGGAAGCCGGGAATGCTCATCCGCTCCGGGAAGTGCTCATGCGAATGCCAGTCGCCGAACTCGCCGCGCTGCTCCGGCCGAACGCTCCACCACATCGCGACGGCGGCCTTGCCCAGCAGTGACATGTTGATCCTCCCTGTCTTGCGCCGGGCTATCGCATTTTTCCTTGCGGCCATCCTTCGAGACGCCCGCTTCAGGCGGGCTCCTCCAGCGACAATGGATTCGCCATTGCGCGGGGATGAGGACGGAGTGCGCGGCAGCAGTTTCAACGAGCGCTGACGCCGATGAGCCTCATCCTGAGGAGGCGCGCGAGCGCCGTCTCGAAGGACGAGGCGTGCACGCAGGCCGCCACCAGACATATGCGATAGCCCTGACTTCTTGCGGCCACTTTGCCTCAACACCGACAGCGGCCGCAAGGTGTGCCCGCTTGGAAGCCGAAGCCACAATTCCGCTATCGTTTCCCCGTTCAACTCCCGCGGGAAATCAGGGGAGCTTCCGTTGCGCCGCGCGCTTTGGGCTTTGGCCGTCATCCTCAGTTGTTTCGGCTCGCCTCTGCGGGCCGCGGGCATTCAGTTGCTCGACGCCGATCCGGCGCTGTCGGGCGCGATCTGGTATCCGTGCGCGGGGGAGCCGGCGCATGTGGCGCTGGGCCGTTTATCGGTGAGTGCCGATTTCGACCTGAAGGGCGTGAAGGACTGCACTGTCACGGGCGCAAAGCTGCCGCTCGTCATCTACTCTCACGGCCGGGGCGGATTTTTCGGCCAGCAGCACGATACGGCGGAGGCGCTGGCCGATGCCGGCTTCGTTGTCGCCGCCATCAATCATCCCGGCGATACGGTCAGCGACTCCTCGCGGCGCGATACGCTGTCGGTTTGGGGATCGCGCCCGGCGGACATCGTGCGCCTGCTCGATTTCCTGTTGAACGATTGGAAGGACAAGGCGGTGATCGATCCTGCCAGGGTGGGCTTCGTCGGTTTCTCGCTCGGAGCGGCGACCGGCCTCGTGCTGATGGGGACCAAGCCGGACTTCGCCAGGCTCGCCAGCCTCTGCAAGGAGACGACCGGCATGTGCGCACAGCTTCACAATGGCGAGACGCCGCCCGAGCCGATCCACGATGCGCGCATTCACGCCGCCGTCATCGTTGATCCCGCACCGGCCACCCTGACGCGGGAGAACCTCGCTCTCGTCAATGTGCCTCTCCAGTTCTGGCGCTCGCAGTTCGGCGGACCTGGCGTCGGCGACGGCTCGGGCAACGCGCGCGTAGCGGAGGGCCTGCCGGGCAAGCCCGATGTTCACGTGGTGCCGGCCGGCCATTATGCGTTCCTGGCACCGTGCTCGCAGGAGCTGGCGGCGGCCGTCCCACGTATCTGCGCCGACACGCCGGCGGGATTCGATCGAGCAGGATTTCATCGCGAGTTCAATGCGGCGGTCGTGAAGTATTTCCGTGAGCAGTTGGCGGCGGGAGATCGCTGAGGCTCGAATTACCGTGACGGTCCAGTGCTGTCACCGTAATCGGATCGGTTGCGCTAGTCCCGGGGCGTCCGCTTGTGACCCGCAACGGGGCATGGCATCAGGTAGTAAGAGAGAGGATCAAACCGTATGATCAGCCTAATAAATGTCTTCACGGTGGATCCAGCCAATCAGGACCGGCTCCTCGATTTGCTTGCGCGCGCGACCGATGAATTCGTCAGCCGGGCACCTGGCTTTGTTTCCTCGACCCTTCATCGGAGCCTCGACGGCACGAAGGTGACCATGTATGCGCAGTGGCGCAGCGTGGAAGACTATGAGTCCATGCGCAAGGATCCTGGACCGTTACCCTTTCTCGAAGAGGCGCTCACGATCGCGAAATTTGAGCCGGGCATGTATGAGGTCGTGCGCACATTCTCGCCCATTGATCGATAGGCCTCGGCCCCGCGCGGACTTCCGCTGTTGGCTCATTGCAGTCATCGAGGACTGCATGCAAGCTGAACAGGGATCGGACGAGGTAATTCGCAGAGGCTAGGTTCATGACAGCAACGCTTTGGGAGGTCCCGGTCCCTCCCACTCAGGTTGAATCTACAAGGATTGAGCAGTTGCCGAAGCGTATCACGCGCTTGGCCATTTCGTTAGTGGTACCGAGGGACGATGTTGATGTGGTTGAATATCACGATCTTTCTCTTGAGGGGACCGAGCTATTCAAGTGCACCTATCTCACCTCTCTAACTGCAGAGATGATCCGGTCAGCTTACGGCAAGCTCGTGGATTTAGGGCGTACTGAATTGTGGTCTCAAATCGCTGACAGATCGCAGGAAGCGAATATTCGGCACTTAATGATTTGCTTCGATGACGGCCCTTGTTACGAGGTTGTCTGCACCAGCTTTTCGCACTTGAAAAGATAAACTGTGATGTCGCCTGTTGGCCGATTCTGTTGAAAAAGGCTGGCAGTATTCCGTTGTAATGGCTGGGCGGAATGA
>NZ_LSIC01000119.1 GCF_001556045.1 Bradyrhizobium sp. CCH5-F6 | reverse complement strand
CCGGCACCTGGAAGGACCTCACCGACAACGTCAACTTCATGGCCTCGAACCTGACGGCCCAGGTCCGCAACATCGCCGAGGTCGCGACCGCGATCGCCGGCGGCGACCTCTCCAAGAAGATCACGGTGGACGTGCGCGGCGAGATCCTTCTCTTGAAGGACACGCTGAACACCATGGTCGAGCAGCTGCGCTCCTTCGCCGCCGAAGTGACGCGCGTGGCGCGCGAGGTCGGCACCGAAGGGCGGCTCGGCGGTCAGGCCGTCGTGCCCGGCGTCGGCGGCACCTGGAAGGACCTCACCGACAACGTCAACCTCCTGGCTGCGAACCTGACAACGCAGGTCCGCAACATCGCCGAAGTCACCACCGCGGTCGCGCGGGGCGACCTCTCGCGCAAGATCACGGTGGACGTGAAGGGCGAAATCCTCGAGCTGAAGAACACCATCAACACCATGGTGGACCAGCTCAACGCTTTCGCCGGCGAAGTCACGCGCGTGGCGCGCGAGGTCGGCACCGAAGGCAAGCTCGGCGGCCAGGCACAGGTGCCCGGCGTCGCCGGCACCTGGAAGGATCTTACCGACACCGTGAACTTCATGGCGGCGAACCTGACCGAGCAGGTGCGCGGCATCGTCAAGGTGGTGACCGCGGTCGCCAACGGCGATCTGAAGCAAAATCTCACCGTGAAGTCGAAGGGCGAGGTCGCGGCGCTCGCCGACACCATCAACAACATGACCGAGACGCTCGCGACTTTCGCCGACCAGGTGACGTCGGTGGCGCGCGAGGTCGGCGTCGAAGGCCGCCTCGGCGGTCAGGCCAACGTGCCCGGCGCCGCCGGCACCTGGAAGGATCTCACCGGCAACGTGAACCTGCTCGCGGCCAACCTCACCTCACAGGTGCGCGCGATCGCGGAAGTCGCGACTGCCGTGACCAAGGGCGACCTGACGCGGTCGATCCAGGTCGACGCCCGCGGCGAGGTCGCGGAGCTGAAAGACAACATCAACACGATGATTACCAACCTGCGGCTCACGACCGAGCTGAACACCGAGCAGGACTGGCTGAAGACAAACCTCGCGAAATTCACCAACATGCTCCAGGGCCAGCGCGACCTCACCACCGTCGGCCGGCTGCTGCTCACCGAATTGTCGCCGCTGGTGAACGCCCATACCGGCGTGATCTACCAGGTCGAGAACGAGAACGATCCGCAGCTCCGGCTGCTCGCCTCTTACGCCAGCGACGGCGTCTATCCCTATCAATCCGTGCTGCAATTCGGCGAAGGCCTGATCGGCCAGTGCGCGCTCGACAAACGGCCACGCATGGTCGCCGACATTCCGTCCGACGTGGTGCCGATCAACTCGGCGCTGTTCCGCGTCGCGCCGAAGAACCTCGTGGTGCTCCCGGTGCTGTTCGAAGGCGAGGTCAAGGCCGTGATCGAGCTCGCCTCGCTGGTCTCCTTCACGACCTCGCAAATGACCTTCCTGGAGCAGCTCACCGACTCCATCGGCATCGTTCTCAATTCGATCGAAGCGACGATGCAGACCGAAGGCCTGCTCAAACAGTCGCAACAGCTCGCAGGCGAACTGCAGACCCAGCAGCGCGAATTGCAGCAGACCAACGACCAGCTCGAGCAGAAGGCACAGCAGCTCGCCGAGCGCAACGTCGAGGTGGAACGCAAGAACCAGGAGATCGAGCAGGCCCGCCGCGCGCTGGAAGAGAAGGCCACCGAGCTTGCGCTGACCTCGAAATACAAGTCCGAATTCCTCGCCAATATGAGCCACGAGCTGCGCACGCCGCTGAACTCGATCCTGATCCTCGGACAACAGCTCAGCGACAACCCGGATGGCAACCTCTCGGCCAGGCAGGTCGAGTTCGCCCGCACCATCCACGGCGCCGGCACCGACCTGCTCAATCTCATCAGCGACATTCTGGATCTGTCAAAGATCGAGTCGGGCACGGTCACGGTCGATGCCGAGGAGATCCTGACCGCGAACCTGCTCGAGACCGTCGGCCGGCCGTTCCGGCACGAGGCGGACAACCGCAATCTGTCGTTCAGGATCGACGTCGATCCGAACCTGCCACGCAGCATCGTCACCGACTCCAAGCGCCTGCAACAGGTCCTGAAGAACCTGCTCTCCAACGCCTTCAAGTTCACCGCCGAAGGCGAAGTGCGCCTGAAGGTCGCCGGCGCGATCGGCGGCTGGGGGACGGATCACCCGGTGCTGAACTCCGCGCCGGCCGTGATCGCGTTCGAAGTATCCGATACCGGCATCGGCATTCCCCTGGAGAAGCAGAAGCTGATCTTCGAGGCGTTCCAGCAGGCGGATGCCGGCACCAGCCGCAAATACGGCGGCACCGGACTGGGACTCGCGATCAGCCGCGAACTCGCCAGCTTGCTCGGAGGCGAGATTCACTTGCGCAGCCTGCCGGGCAAGGGCTCGTCCTTCACGCTCTATCTGCCCTTGAAATATTCCGGCCCGACGCTCGCGCCGCGCACGCCCGCGCCGCAGCAGCTCAGCCAGCCGCCGGCGCTGCAAGCGAGCGCGCCCGAGCAGCGGGTCATAGAGCAGTTGCCCGACGACCGGCTCAACCTCGAGCCCGGCGACACCATCCTCCTGATCGTCGAGGACGATCCGCACTATGCCCGGGTGCTCGTCGATCTGGCCCGCGACAAGGGCTTCAAGATCCTGGTCGCCGCCCGCGGCGCCGAAGCGCTGGAGCTCGCCAAGCAGTACCAGCCGACGGCGGTCTCCCTCGACGTCTTCCTGCCGGACATGCTGGGCTGGACGGTGCTGAACCAGCTCAAGCACAATCCGCTGACCCGCCACATCCCCGTGCAGATCATCACCCTCGACGAGGACCGCCAGCATGCGCTGGCGCGCGGCGCGTTCTCCTTCGTCAACAAGCCGACGACGACCGAGGGCGTATCGGCCGCGCTGACGCAGATAAAGGAATATGCTCGGCCACGGCGCAAGCGGCTGCTGATCGTCGAGGACAACGAGGCCGAGCAGCTCTCGATCCGCGAGCTGCTGCATCACGACGACATCGAGATCCTGGCGGCCGACACCGGCGCCGGGGCGCTCTCGACCTTGCGCGAGCAGCCCTGCGATTGCGTGGTGCTCGACTTGCGGCTGCCCGACATGAGCGGCTTCGAGGTGCTCGACCAGATCCGCAACGACGAGGCGCTGTCGAACATCCCTGTCGTGGTGTTCACCGGCCGCGAGCTTTCGGCGGAAGAGGATGCCGAGCTTCACACCATGGCGCGCAGCATCGTGGTCAAGGGCGTGGAGTCGCCGGAGCGCCTGCTCGACGAGACGGCTCTGTTCCTGCACCGCGTGGTCACGGAACTGCCGCTCGAGAAGCAGCGCATGCTGGAGAAGCTGAACAGTTCCGACGAGGATCTGATCGGCAAGACCGCCCTGCTCGTCGACGACGATGCCCGCAACATCTTCGCCCTGTCGAGCGTTCTGGAACGGCGCGGCATGAAAGTGCTGACGGCGACGACTGGCAGCGAGGCAGTGACACTGGTCGAATCCAATCCGGAAATCGCGATCGTGCTGATGGACATCATGATGCCGCAGATGGATGGCTATCAGACCATCGGTGTGATCCGCGAGAACCCGGCCTTCGCCCGTCTTCCGATCATCGCGCTGACCGCCAAGGCGATGAAGGGCGATCGTGAGAAATGCCTCGAAGCCGGCGCGTCCGACTACCTCGCCAAGCCCGTCAACACCGATCAATTGCTGCTTGCGATCCGCATGTGGCTGCACCGCTGAGTTGGATCCGCGAATGGACCACGAAAAGGTCAACATCTTGCTCGTCGACGACCAGCCGGCCAAGCTGCTCGCCTATGAGGTGATATTGAAGGATCTCGGCGAGAACCTCGTGATCGCCTCCTCGGGGCGCGAGGCGCTGGAGGTGCTGCTCAAGACCGAGATCGCCGTGATCCTTGTCGACGTCTGCATGCCCGAACTCGACGGCTTCGAGCTGGCCGCGATGATCCGCGAGCATCCGCGTTTCCAGAAGACGGCGATGATCTTCATCTCGGCCATCCAGGTCAGCGACATCGACCGGTTGCGCGGCTACGAGATGGGCGCTGTCGACTACGTGCCTGTGCCGGTGGTGCCGGAAGTGCTGCGCGCCAAGATCAAGGTGTTTGCCGAGCTCTACCGCAAGACGCGCGAGCTCGAACGGCTGAACCACGAGCTCGAGGACCGCGTCCGCGCACGCACCGCGGAACTGGAGAGCTCCACCGCCAAGCTGCGCGAAAGCGAGCAGCGGCGCAGCATGGCGATCGCCGCGGGCAAGATGGGATCATGGGACTGGGACTGGATCAGCGGCGATTGGATGTGGGACGAGGGACAATACCGCATCTTCGGCGTCAGCGCAGAGAGCTTCGAGGTCAATCCGGCCAACGTTCAGGCGCTGTTGCATCCCGATGATGTCGACCAGTTGCGCAAGGCGATCGCCGAGTTCAACAAGGGCACGCGCTCCTATGAGACCGAGTTCCGCATCGTGCGGCCCGACGGTGAGGTGCGCTGGTGCGTCGGCACGGCGGCCGCGACGGTCGACGAGAGCGGGCGCGTGGTGCGAGTGAGCGGCGTCACGGTCGATATCACCGAGCGCAAGCGCGCCGAGGAGCGGCAAAATCTCCTGGCGCGGGAAGTCGATCATCGCGCCAAGAACGCGCTGGCGCTGGCGCAGTCGATCGTGCGCCTGACCCGGGCCGATGAGGTCAAGGCCTATGTCAACGCCGTCGAGGGACGCATCAACGCACTGGCGCGCGTGCACACCATCCTGTCGCTGTCGAGCTGGCAGGGCGCCGAACTCTCCAGGCTGATCGAGGAGGAACTCGCGCCCTATTCGCTCGGCGGCCAGATCAGATTGGCAGGTTCCGAGGTTCAGTTGCTGCCGGCAACGGCCCAGACGCTGGCGCTCGCGCTGCACGAGCTCTTCACCAATTCGGCGAAGTATGGCGCGCTCTCGACACGGTCGGGGCGGCTCGCCATCGATTGGCGGGTCGAGGACGAGGTGCTCACGCTGAGGTGGGAAGAATCCGGCGGGCCGCTGGTAACGACACCGAAATCTCGCGGCTTCGGCACGCGGAGCCTTCTTGCGAGCGTCGAGTCCCAGCTTGGCGGACAGGCGCAATTCGATTGGCGCGCCGAGGGCCTGGTGTGCCGTCTGGAGGTGCCGTTGACGCGCAAGACGGCGACGGCCGCACTCGGCAAGTTCGACACCGCCACCTCCGCCGAGCTGCAACGCGCATCCGGTTAGCCGGACGCTGCGCTCGTCATGCGCTCCGCCATCCGCGGTTCGCGAGCGATCCGCCCTTCCAGCCAGGCTTCCGTTCGGGCGAGATCTCGCAGTGCCCCGGCGTAGCGGCGTGCCGCGCTCCGCTCCGCACCACGCGGGAGCGTGCGGGCCTTGCGCAGGATGTCCGCGGCCGCATTGCGATAGGCCAGCGAGCGGTAAAGAAAGACGACCTTACCCATATCGATGTTCCCGTTTTGATGGCGTTCATCTTGGCAAACCCGGCATGAACGTCGGATGAAGCGGACGATGAAAATCCCAGCCATTCACGGGAACCAGGAAATCAAGCGCGCGTTTGCATGCCAGTTCGGGATGCAGCCCATGCGCACGAAGAAGTCGTCCGAGCTGATCTCCGCCAGCGGCCTCATCAAGCTGATGACGCATGCGATGATGGGCGCAGCCCTCGGCCTCGCCTTCAGCCTCGCGCTCGTGCTGTCCAATCCAGCCGTGGCCAACCTCTTGAACAACGGCGGAAGCCAGGCAGCTTTGATCTTCGCCCTCACCTTGGTGACGACTTTCGCGATCGGCGCGACGCTCACCGGCGTCGTGTTCATCCTTGAAGAAGACAAGCAATCTTGAGGCGTTGGTGACCGCCACCGCGGAGCCCTCCACCTTGGCGCCCGGCGCCTCCTGCTGCCAGCATCCAGGGCCCCGGCGTTCGCGCTGCCCGCACATGCAGTCCGACGCGCAGTTTCGAGATTGGTAGGAACCTCCCCCACGCGCTCCCGAAGATCTCAGCGCCTGATTCCGCTCACGGGATTGCCGACTGCCTTCACGGGCCGAAGGCGCACCCGGTCACGGACATCGGGCAGAACGCTGCTGCCGCCAGCCGCCTTCCATTCGCCGATCAGGAGGTTGATTTTCCGGCGCAGATCCATCTGCGCCAGGGCCCTTTCCGTGCAGTCGCAGTCGCGCTCGACGAGGTCGCGCACCGACGCCTCGACGTCGGCCATTTCGAGCCTCAAGGCCCTGATTTTACGTCGAATTTCATTAATTCGGTTGTCCATGGCTTGTTAGAACAAAATAAGAACATATAGTCAAGCCGCTATTTTTAGAATGGAGAAGCCAGATGCAGGGGCAAACCAGGTTCGACGCCAGGGTTTTTCTCAGCGAGCAGATGACGCGGGCGCAGGGCCTCAGGCTGAAACGACTGAGCGACGAGGCCTATCAACCCGCCCAATATGCGCGCGATCTGTCGTTCAGCGAGGCCGCACGGCGCATTCAGGCGCTGGAAGCGGAAATCGAGCTGGCGAATTCCTTCTAGCCTGCATTGCGCCGCAGGACGGGTTGCATACGCGTTGTCGGAACCATGACGGGTGCCGACTGGTTCTCCACGGCCAAAGGGAGAACAGCATGGCACGCAAGGCAAAGAAGCGCCGCTACTCACGCAGCACCGGCAGCGATGTCGCAAGCGAGATGCGGCGCTACAAGAAGGGCACCGCCAAGAGCGGCCGCGGGGGACGCGGCGGCCGCGTGAAAAGCCGCAAGCAGGCGATCGCGATTGGATTGTCGAAGGCACGCAAGAAGGGCAAGAAAGTTCCGAAGAAGGCGTCGAAGCGCAAGAGCGCCAAGACGACGTCCAGAAAGTCGTCAAGGACGTCGTCGAAGCGCAAATCCAGCAAGCGCTGACGCTGACCAGTTTCAGATCATGCTGCCGGGCATGAAGCAGCGGATCGAAATCCCGAACGCCGTCTTCACCGGCCAGACCATGGTGCGGCCTGCCCTGTTCGGCTCAGTGATGACGGCTTCGTCCGGCACATCGATCCACTGCCCGTCAATACGCACACGGTAACGGCCGTTGTGAGACTCCCAGTCGGGATCGGCAACGGCAAAACCATCCGCGTCCGAGCAGCACGGACCAAGGTGGCTGCGCAAGCCGTCGAACCATGGCTTCAGGGGGGAATCGGCGTAGCGGCCGTCGTCGCGCCCAAGCGCGTTTGCACTCCACAGCACCAATGGCGCCACGAGCAGCGCACACCTCAGCGAGAGCTTCAATCGATCCATGGCGGCACCGATCAAATGCGAACCACCGGCCTGTCCAGCGCCGGGTAGTTCGGGTTCCACGCTTGCGACCCGAGTCCAGGGCTACGTTGCCGCAGATCACGGAGGCACGTCAGGATTGTGATCGGCGAACACGGCTTTTTCGGACGCACCGGGTCCTCATGCCTGCCGTTAACGAGAATGTTATCGAGGCGTATGGGAATCTCGAGAGCGCAAAAAAGGCGGCCTGTGGGCCGCCTTTTCAGATCGTCGCCGGTCGAGGTACGCGTTAGGCGAGTGGCACCGCGACGAAACGCGTCGCCTCCGCGCTTCTGACCTGCAACAGCACGCTGCGCTTGCCCGACGATTTGGCCTGCGCCAGCTCCGAACGAACGTCGCCGACATTGGCGACCGCCTTGCCGCCGACATTGAGAATGACGTCGCCGGTCTGAATGCCGCGCTGTGCCGCCGGCCCTTGCGGATCGACTTCGGTGACGACGACGCCCTTCTGGCCCGCGCCCTGGACGTCACCTGCCGGCGCCAGGCTGAGACCGAGTCGCGGCGTGCCGGCATTCGACTGCGCCCTGCCCTCGTCGGCATTGCCGCTTCCTTTGGCTTGGCGCTCGTTCGGCAGCTCGCCGAGCGCCAGGGTCACCGTTTTGCTGTCGCCCTTGCGGAAGACATCGAGCTTCACGGACGTGCCCGGCGCCAAGGTGGCGATGGTGCGGGCGAGGTCGCGGGAGTCCTTGATCGTGGTGCCGTTGACGGCGGTGATGACGTCCCCCGCCTCGATGCCGGCCTTCGCCGCCGGGCTGCCATCTTGCGGATTGTCGACGATCGCACCGCGCGCCTCCTTGAGGCCCAGGCTGTCGGCAATATCCGATGTCACGGGCTGCACCTGCACGCCCAGCCAGCCCCGGGTGACCGCGCCCTTGTCCTTCAATTGCGCGACGACGAGCTTGGCGGTCGAGGCCGGAATATCGAAGCCGATGCCGACCGAGCCGCCCGAGGGCGAGAAGATCGCAGTGTTCACGCCGATCACGTTGCCGTTCATGTCGAAGGCCGGGCCGCCGGAATTGCCCTTGTTGATGGGCGCATCGATCTGGATGAAATCGTCATAGGGACCATTGCCGATATCCCGGCCGCTGGCCGAGACGATGCCGGCGGTCACAGTGCCGCCGAGACCGAAGGGATTGCCGACCGCGACCACCCAGTCGCCGATGCGCGGCTTCTGGTCGGAGAATTTGACGAACGGAAAGTCCTTCCTGCCATCGACCTTGATCAGCGCGAGATCGGTCTTCGGATCGGTGCCGACGACTTTCGCGCTATAGGTCGTGCCATCGTCCATCGTCACCTGGACGGACTCGGCGTGGTCGACGACGTGGTTGTTGGTCACGGCATAGCCGTCGGCGGAAATGAAGAAGCCGGAGCCCTCGCCCGTGATCATCTGATGGCGCTGGCGCGGCGTGCCGTTCATGCCGCCCGGGAAGCGGAAGCCGAACTGCCGCGAGAACTGGTCTAACGGCGCCTCCTCGTCCGAATCCATCCGATTCTGCTGCAGCATCGCGCTCTTGTCGTTGTCCCGATCGATCTTCACCCGCACCGAGATCACCGCGGGTTTGACCTTGCTGACCAGATCGCCGAAGCCCGGCGGCGTCGCAGCGGCTTCCGCGGCCTGAGCCGGCGCAACGAAGGAGTTCATGCCGAACGGCGACGAGCCTGGCGCCATTGACAGGGCGGCCACGCCCAGCGCGGCCACGGTGCCGAGCAGCGCGAGCCGGCGCGGACGCAAGATCTTGCGAGAGGTGGCGGTGTCGGAATTGACGGGATCGTTCATGTCGAAATGTCCATGTTGAGCTGATGTCGCCTTGCCCTCAACATGGCCGTTGCCACCTTACAGCGTCCCGTCCATCCGATTAAATCTCGGCAAACAATGGCCGAGCGGGCGCAGCCGGCAAATCGTCGCCGACCGTTTGATGCAGCTCAACACGGGTCCTTCGCGCAGTGAAAAACTGCGGCCGTCGGATGATATCCACGTCCAGCGGAGGCGCGCCATGTACAAAGACATTCTCGTCCACATTCCCACCGAACGTCCAATGCGTCCCGCGATCGAGGGCTCGATCTCGCTCGCGGCGCACCTGAACGCGCATCTCGACGCGGTCGCGGTCGGCTTTGTCGCAACCAGTACAGCTTACGTGATGGAGGGGGGCGCCGCGGTGGCGGCCGTGTTCGAGCTGGAACGTGAGCGCGCCGTGGAACGGGCCGAGGCCGCGCTCGCGGTGTTCAAGAGCGAAGCGGCGAACGCCGGCATCTCCTACGCCTGCCACGCACTCGGCGCGATCCCGGCGGATGCAGCCGTCTCGCTCGGCGAGATGGCGCGACTGCACGACCTCAGCATCGTGCTCCAGCCTGATCCGGCGCAGGGCTCGTTCGACAACGACGTACCAGGCGAGATCCTGTTCCAGGCCGGCGGCCCGGTGCTGTTCCTGCCCTATACCTTCCGTGGAGCCTTCAAGGCGAACCGGATCGGCATCTGCTGGGACGGCAGCCGGCTCGCTGCCCGCGCCGTGCGCGACGCAACAACGTTCCTGGCGCGCGCCGCAGAGATCGTGATCATCACCATCAACGAGGCCGATACCGCGCCCGGCGAAGCCTCAGCGAGCAGTCTGGCAAAGCATCTCGGCCGGCGCGGACTGTCGACGCGCACGGTCGCGCTGTCGGCAACGCGCGCCGACATTCAGCCGACCATCCTGTCGCTGGCGGCGGACGAGAGTCTCGATCTCCTGGTGATGGGCGGCTACGGCCATTCGCGGTTGCAGGAGCGCGTCCTGGGGGGCGTCACCCGCGCCATGCTGGAAGCCATGACGGTTCCGACCCTGATGTCGCATTGATCCGAGCCGGCTTGGCGCCATCACGCCGCGACGGGAGCTTCCCATGTCGGGGGCGTGGTGGCGTCATCATTGCGTTGCGCATTGCACGCGTCGAAATGCGCCTCGAGTTCGATTTCAGCGAGATGTTCGAAATGTTCGGCCTGGCCGAGAAGTTCCCAGGTCTGGAGCGGCCGGTAGGCCGCCTGCTGACGACAGAGGGACGCCAGCGCCCGGTAGCGACGTACGTTCTCCATGAGACCCTCCCTCGCATTCCCCGGGGTTATGGCCCCGATTTACGTCAGGCCGATGGCGATTGTGCAAAAAGTTTGCTACGCGCGCCACGCCTGATCTCGGCTCGTACTTGGGAAATGCGTACTCGGGCTAAAGTTCCAAATGGCGCCAACTGACGCTCGGCCTCCTGTGGTCTACCGGATGAGACCTCCCTCGCTTATGCGCATCCGCTGCTCAGAGTTTTGCAGGTGCGGAACTCGGCAGGCCTCGGCGGCGGCACGAATGGCTTCGATATTAGCGGCATATTCGGCAACGCCCCTGCCGCGAAACACAGCGGAGCCCGCAACGAGCGTATCCGCGCCCGCCGCGGCAACGGCCGCCGCATTGTCGCGCGTGACGCCGCCATCGACCTCGAGCCGGATCGGCCGATCGCCGATCATGGCCCGAATTCGTTTGATCTTCGCGAGTTGCGGCCCGATGAAGGACTGGCCGCCGAAGCCGGGATTGACCGTCATCACCAGCACGAGATCGAGACGATCGAGCACATACTCGATCGCGCTCTCCGGCGTCGCGGGACACAGGCTTACGCCTGCCTTCTTGCCAAGCGCCCGGATCGCCTGGAGCGAACGGTCGAGATGCGGGCCTGCCTCGGCATGCACGGTGATGACGTCGGCCCCGGCCTTCGCGAACGTCTCGAGATAGGGATCGGCCGGCGCGATCATGAGATGCACGTCGAAGACCTTCGTCGTCACCGGCCGGATCGCCTTGATGACGTCGGCACCAAAGCTGATGTTCGGCACGAAATGCCCGTCCATCACGTCGCAATGGATCCAGTCGGCGCCGGCCGCGTCGATCGCCGCAACCTCCTCGCCAAGGCGCGCGAAATCCGCCGCCAGGATCGAGGGAGCGATGATGAGCTCTCCCGTCATGGCTTCGCACTCCGCGCGTCGACGCCGCCACTGAAGACGCGGCTCGCCAGGACGTCCATGGGATCGATGGTTTCGAGGTCGGCGATATCGAGCATGCGGTCGAGATCGGACACCAGGCGATCGGCCTGCCGCAGGCGGATGCGGTCGACCGCGTTGCGGATCGAGCGCGCGTTGGAGAAGAACGGCTGGGTCCGGCGCAGCGCGATGTATTTCTCGAACGCCTCGCGCGCCGCCGCCGAGAAGCGATAGCCCCGCTCCTTCAGCATCAGCTCGGCGATGACGAGCAGCTCGTCCTCCGCATAGTCCGGAAATTCGATGTGGTGGGCGATGCGCGAGCGGAAGCCGGGATTGGAGGCGAAGAAGCTCGTCATGCGCTCGCCGTAGCCGGCGAGGATCACGACGAGATCCTCGCGCTGGTTCTCCATCACCTGGAGCAGGATCTCGATCGCCTCCTGGCCGTAGTCGCGTTCGTTGTCGGGGCGATGGAGATAGTAGGCCTCGTCGATGAACAGCACGCCGCCCATCGCCTTCTTCAAGATCTCCTTCGTCTTCGGCGCGGTGTGCCCGATATACTGGCCGACCAGATCGTCGCGCGTCACCGAGATCACCTGACCGCGCCGCACGAAGCCGAGGCCGTGCAAGATCCTGGCCATGCGCAGCGCCACGGTGGTCTTGCCGGTGCCGGGATTGCCGGTGAACGACATGTGCAGCGTCGGAGGCGACGATGCCAGGCCGGCACGCTGCCGGATGCGCTCGATCAACAGCAGCGACGCAATCTCGCGTACCCGGTTCTTAACCGGCCGGAGGCCGATCAGCTCCCGTTCGAGCTGCTGCAGCGTATCGGTGATCCCGGCGGCTTCGGCCTCCTTGCGGAGATCGAACGTGGTCTCGGTGGTGGTCGTATGGGGTACATCAAGCATCGGCGCCTCGAATAAAGGGCTTCGCCGCAGGGCGGCGGCGAAGCAGTTGTCCGCCAAGGATCTGGAGCAGGGAGGCTCCGCGCGGAAACAAAGGCTATTGCGACGCGTGCGCGACGTTCTTTCGGACAGTGCTGTACCGGATTGCGCGCCCGCCGATCTCCTGTCGCACCAACTCGAACTCTGCCTCCTGCGGCGGCCGGTTGACGAGGAAGGAGATGCGCACCGACTCCCAGCCATGGCTGGAATCGAAGCCGCTGATGCGGATGTAGCGATCGCCATACACCCGACGGCACTCGGCGAGCTCCATCATCACGCCGGCGGCATCCTGCAGATCGAACATCGGCAGGCCCCACATCTCCCAATAAGTGTTGCGGGGATGCGGGTCGTCGGTGAACTCGATGTTCACCGCCCAGCCGTTGGCGAGGCAATACTGCACCTGCTTGGAGATCTGGTCGTCGGTCAAATCGGGCAGGAACGAGAAGCAGCCCTGGGTCAGTTTCATTTTCACTCTCCTCAAACGGTTTCCAGCGCGGTCGGCACGAAGTCCGGCATGTCGGTGGACTGGTAGTTGAAAGTCACGTCCTTCCAGACCTCGAGCGCGGCCTTCAGCGGCGTGCAGGTCTCGGCCGCCCTGGCCAGGATCTCCGGCCCTTCATGGACGTAGTCGCGCCCCTCATTGCGGGCGAGGATCATCGCCTCCAGCGCCACGCGGTTGGCGATCGCGCCGGCTGCAATGCCCATGGGATGACCGATCGTGCCGCCGCCGAATTGCAGCACGACATCTTCGCCAAGCAGGTTGAGCAACTGATGCATCTGGCCGGCATGGATGCCGCCGGAGGCGACCGGCATCATCTTGTTCAGGCTTGCCCAGGACTGGTCGAAGAACAGGCCGTGCTCGAGCCTGGTCGGGTTGAAGTCCTCGCGGCAGACGTCGTAATAGCCGCGCGTGGTGTTGGGATCGCCTTCGAGCTTGCCGACCACCGTGCCGGCGTGAATGTGATCGACGCCCGCGAGCCGCATCCACTTCGCTATGACGCGGAACGACACGCCGTGGCTCTTCTGCCGGGTATAGGTCGAGTGGCCGGCGCGATGCAGATGCAGGATCATGTCGTTGCGTCGCGCCCATTTGGCCATCGACTGGATGGCGGTGTAGCCGATCACGAGGTCGATCATGACGATGACCGAGCCGAGTTCCTTGGCGAACTCCGCGCGCTCGTACATGTCCTCCATCGTCCCGGCGGTGACGTTCAGGTACGTGCCTTTCACCTCGCCCGAAGCAGCCTGCGCGCGGTTCACCGCCTCCATGCAGTAGAGGAAGCGGTCGCGCCAGTGCATGAAGGGCTGCGAGTTGATGTTCTCGTCGTCCTTGGTGAAATCGAGCCCGCCCTTCAGCGCCTCGTAGACCACGCGGCCGTAGTTGCGGCCGGAAAGCCCCAGCTTCGGCTTCACGGTCGCCCCGAGCAGCGGCCGGCCGAACTTGTCGAGCCGCTCGCGCTCGACCACGATGCCGGTGGCCGGGCCCTGGAACGTCTTCACATAGGCGATCGGGAAGCGCATGTCCTCGAGCCGCAACGCCTTCAGCGGCTTGAAGCCGAACACATTGCCGATGATGGAGGCCGAGAGGTTGGCGATCGAGCCCGGCTCGAACAGGTCGAGATCGTAGGCGATGTAGGCAAAGTATGAGCCCGGTGTACCCGGCACAGGATCGACGCGGTAGCACTTCGCGCGATATTTCTCCGCGGCGGTCAGCCGGTCGGTCCACACCACCGTCCAGGTAGCCGTCGAGGATTCGCCGGCGACTGCGGCGGATGCTTCGATCGGATCGACGCCCTCTTGAGGCGTCACGCGAAACAGTGCGATGACATCGGTGTCCTTCGGCACATAGTCGGGCTCCCAATAGCCCATGCGCGCGTATTCCATGACGCCCGAGCGATAGCGCTCCTTGCCGCGGACGGTTCCTGTATGTGCGTTCATGGCTCTCTCCCTCGTTCTTCTCTCTTCTGCTCTCTAACTCTGCTCAGGCCGCGACGTGCTCGCGGGTGTCGATGTGCGGATCCAGCTCGCCGGCACGGTAGCGTCGGGCCATCTCGCTCATCGGAATGACCTTGATCTTGCTGGCATGACCCGCGGTGCCGAACTGCTCGAAGCGCTCGCGGCAAAGCTCACGCATCGCGTCCATCGCGGGCTTGAGGAACTTGCGCGGGTCGAACTCGGAGCGCGACTGGACCGCGACCTTGCGGAACACGGCCGTCATCGCGAGGCGGCAGTCGGTGTCGATATTGACCTT
Source organism: Bradyrhizobium sp. CCH5-F6 (assembly GCF_001556045.1). Lineage (GTDB taxonomy): Bacteria > Pseudomonadota > Alphaproteobacteria > Rhizobiales > Xanthobacteraceae > Bradyrhizobium. Next base: position 9,592 of record NZ_LSIC01000119.1, on the reverse strand, counting down.
GCGCACGCCGCATCGGATGCCGCGGACGATCTCCTCGACCGGCACGCCCCAGGTCTGCGGCATCTCGCCACCGAACTGGTTGAACATGTCCTGGAGCGACTGCGGCACCGACGAGGAGCCGTGCATGACCAGATGGGTGTTCGGCAGCCGGCGATGGATCTCCTCGACCACGCGCATCGCCAGGATGTCACCATCGGGCTTGCGGCTGAACTTGTAGGCGCCGTGGGAGGTGCCCATCGCGATCGCCAGGGCGTCGACCTTCGTTGCGCGAACGAAATCGACGGCCTGGTCGGGATCCGTCAAGAGCTGATCGTGGCTCACCTTGCCCTCGACGCCATGACCGTCCTCCTGCTCGCCGCCGCCGTGCTCGAGCGAGCCGAGCACGCCGAGCTCGCCTTCGACGGACGCGCCGACCCAATGCGCGAGATCGACAACGCGGCGGGTGATCGCGACGTTGTAATCGTAGTCGGCCGCGGTCTTGGCGTCGGCTTTCAGTGAACCGTCCATCATCACCGACGTGAAGCCATGGGCGATGGCGCTGGCGCAGGTCGCCTCGTCATTGCCGTGGTCCTGGTGCATGCAGAGCGGGATGTCGGGATAAGTCCGCTCCAGCGCGTCGATCATGTGCGAGAGCATGAGATCGCCGGCGTAGCTGCGCGCGCCACGCGAGGCCTGGATGATGACGGGCGCGTCGACCTCGGCCGCTGCCTGCATGATCGCGATGCCCTGCTCCATGTTGTTGATGTTGAACGCCGGCACGGCATAACCGTGGTTGGCGGCATGATCGAGCAGTTGGCGAAGGGTGATACGGGCCACGACAAGTCCTCCTATTGTCTCTTGCGGGCGATCGCTCGCCGCGCTGCTTCCGCGATGCCTTGCGGGGTGATGCCGAACTCGCGATACAGCACGGACGCAGGCGCCGAGGCGCCGAAGCCGCGCATGCCGACGAACTCGCCGTCAGCACCGATCCAGCGCGGCCAGTCGCCCAGCACCGCTGCCTCGATGCCGACGCGCGGCGCGGTGCCGAGCACTGCGGCGCGGTAGTCTTCCGGCTGCTCCTCGAACAGCGCGAAGCAAGGTGCGGAGACGACCGCCGCACGGATGTGCTCGGTCGCGAGCAGGCGGGCAGCTTCCAGCGCGATCGAGACTTCCGAGCCGGTTGCCATCAATGTCACATCGCGGCCGCCGTCCGGCGAGACGACCAGGTAGGCACCGCGCGCGACACGGTTTTGGCCGCGCGCATCGCTGCGGAACGTCGGCAAAGCCTGCCGCGACAGGCACAGCACGGACGGACGATGCTCCGCCGCCAGCGCGCAATCCCAGGCCTCCAGCGTCTCCACGGCATCAGCCGGCCGGAACACGAGCAGGTTCGGGATCACGCGCAACGCGGCGAGATGCTCGACCGGCTGGTGCGTCGGGCCGTCCTCGCCAAGCCCGATGGAGTCGTGCGTCATCACGTGGATCACGCGCAGCCGCATCAAGGCCGCAAGTCGGATCGCCGGCCGGCTGTAGTCGGAAAAGGCCAGGAACGTACCGCCGTACGGGATGAAGCCGCCATGCAGCGCGAGGCCGTTCATCGCAGCCGCCATGCCGTGCTCGCGAATACCGTAATGAATGTAGTCGCCGGTGAACGCACCGCGCTTGACCGGAGCCTGCGCCTTGGCATGCGTCAGGTTCGAATGTGTCAGGTCCGCCGAGCCGCCGACCAGACCGGGAATCGTTCCGGCGATACCATCGAGCACCTGTTGCGAGGCCTGTCGTGTCGCGAGCTTCGGCCGCTCGCCGGCAAAACGCTCGCGCAATTTCGCCGCAGCCAGCGCATAGGCGGCGGGCAGAGCCACGGCCTTGCCCTCGACGAACAGGTCGCGCTGCTCGGGCGTTGCGCTTTCATAGCGGTCGAGCCAGGCGAGACGGTCGACCTGTCCGCGTTGCCCGATCATCCGCCAGGCCTTCTGAATCGGGATCGGCACCACGAAGGGCTGATAGTCCCAACCAAGCGTCCGCCGCGCCGCTGCCGTCTGCTCGGTGCCGAGCGGCGCGCCATGCGCCTTCTCGGTGCCCTGCCGGTCCGGCGCGCCATAGCCGATGATGGTGCGGCAGGCGATCAGCGACGGTTTCGTCGTTTCACGCTCTTCCGCAATCGCCTGCTCAATGGCTTCGGGATCGTGGCCGTCGATGCGGCGCACCGACCAGCCGGAAGCCGCAAAGCGTGCGAGCTGGTCATCGGACGTCGCAAGCGAGGTCGGGCCGTCGATGGAGATGCCGTTGTCGTCGAACAGCACGATGAGGCGGCCGAGCCCGAGATGGCCGGCCAGCGAGATCGCCTCCTGGCTGATGCCTTCCATCAGGCAGCCGTCGCCCGCGATGACATAGGTGAAGTGGTCGACGAGGCCGTCGCCATGCCGCGCGTTGGCCATGCGCTCGGCGAGCGCCATGCCGACAGCGGTGGCGATCCCCTGTCCCAACGGCCCCGTCGTGGTCTCGACACCAGGCGTATGGCCATATTCGGGGTGCCCCGGCGTCTTCGAGCCCCATTGCCTGAACGCCTTGATGTCGTCGAGGCTGACATCGCCGCCGGTCAGATGCAGCAGCGCATAGAGCAGCATCGATCCGTGGCCCGCCGACAGCACGAAGCGGTCGCGGTCGGGCCAGTTCGGATGCGCCGAGTCGAATTTCAGAAAGCGCGAGAACAGCACGGTCGCGACGTCGGCCATGCCCATGGGCAGGCCGGGATGGCCGGACTGCGAGGTCTCGATGGCGTCCACCGCGAGGAAGCGCACAGCGTTGGCGAGATCGTGGTGCGTGACCGCCGTGAGGTCGGCTTCGGCACGGACGGAGATGTTCATCGGATTCTCTCCTCGTTCACTTCAGGTTTCGCTTGCGCTCGATCAGCTGCATGATCAGCGGCGTCAGGATCAGCTGCATCGCGAGATCGAGCTTGGCGCCGGGACACACGATCGAATTCGCGCGGGACATCCAGCTCTGCGGCAGCATCGAGAGCAGATAGGGGAAGTCGATACCGCGGGGGTTCTTGAAGCGGATCACGACCATCGATTCGTCCGGCGTGGGGATCCAGCGCGCGACGAACGGGTTGGAGGTATCCACCGTCGGCACGCGCTGGAAGTTGATGTCGGTCTCGCTGAATTGCGGGCAGATGTAATGGATGTAGTCAGGCATCCGCCGCAGGATCGTGTCGGTGACGGCCTCGGTCGAATAGCCGCGCGCGTTGCGGTCGCGGTGCAGCTTCTGGATCCATTCGAGATTGATCACGGGCACGACGCCGATCTTGAGATCCGCATAACGCGCGACATTCACCTTGTCCGTGACGACGGCGCCGTGCAGGCCCTCGTAGAACAGCAGGTCCGAATTCTCCGGCAGTCGCTTCCATTCGGTGAAGGTGCCGGGCGCCGCGCCGTGCAGCGCCGATTCTTCCGCGTCGTGCACATAGTGCCGAGTCGTCGCGGTGCCGGTCTCGCCGTAGTCCCGGAAGGCGCGCTCCAGCTCCTCGAACAGGTTGGTCTCGGGGCTGAAATGGCTGAAATGCTTGTTGCCGCGCTCGGCCTCCCTGGCCATTTGGGCACGCATCTCGGCGCGGTCGTAACGATGAAAGGCGTCGCCCTCGATATAGGCGGCGTTGACCTTCTCGCGAAAAAATATCTGCTCGAACGTCTTCTTGACCGAGGTGGTGCCGGCGCCGGAGGAGCCGGTGATGGAGATGATCGGATGTTTCCTGGACATGGCGCGCCTCGCTCAGAGCCGGAAGAATCCACGCCGTGCGAACAGCGGCGCTGCGACGCTGGCAACCAGCAGCGGATCGCAATGCAGCTCCTCGACGCGCCGGACCTCGTTGCTCGAGCCCATGATCAGCGGCACGCGCTGGTGCAGGCTCTGCGCAGACAGTTCGAGGATGCGCTCGCGCCCGGTCGAGGCCGAGCCGCCGGCCTGTTCGATGATCATCGCCATCGGATGCGCCTCGTAGGTGAGGCGCAGTCGGCCGTCGCCATAGCCGGGGCGCGCGTCCGAGGGATAGAGGAACACGCCGCCGCGGGTGAGGATGCGATACGCCTCCGCCACCAGCGAACCGATCCAGCGCATGTTGAAATCGTGATTGGCGGGTCCTTCGACACCGGCGAGGCATTCGTCCACGAAGGCACGCACCGGCGGATCCCAATGCCGGCGATTCGACACGTTGATCGCGAACTCGTCGCAGGCCTCCGAGATCTGCACGCCGCTGCGCGCGAGTCGGAAACAGCCCGCCTTGCGGTCGAGCGTGAAGATGTCGACGCCCTCGCCGAGAGTCAGCACCAGCGAGGTCTGGGGACCGTAGGTGACGAAGCCCGCCGCGAGCTGCGCCGAGCCGCGCTGGTGGAAGGCGAGCGAGAGATCGTCGGGCGCCGGCAGGATCGAGAAGATCGTGCCGACGGTCATGTTGATGTCGATGTTGGAGGAGCCGTCGAGCGGGTCGATCGCGATGCAGATGCGGCCGTCGCGGTCGACGATCTGGGCCTCGCGCATTTCCTCCGACGCCAGCGCCGCGATCGGCAGCCGGCTGAGGCAGCGGCGCAGGATCGCATCGGCCTGGACGTCGAGATCGCGCTGGAGATCGCCGTCGCTGTTACGGCCCGTGGTCAGGCCCGAGGCGTCGGCGAGATCGCCGGAGGCGATGAGATCGGCGATCTCGATCGCCGCGGCCGCGATGGCATCAACGGCACCAGCCACCGCCAGCGCGTGGGGTGCGGTCTCGGAATACCGTTGAAGGTGGTCGTCCAGCCTGAGTTGCCCGGTCATCTGCGCCCATCCCTTTGCCGCTGCCGCACCGTTTCCCTCCCCGGCGGAGGTTGGTGCGTTCAATTCCGGCATCAGGAGATTGACAGGCGCCGCCTAATAAGGAAAATTTCTATTCATAATGAACCTCAAAGAATTTTCTTATAATAGCCCCAGCCATGGGGCTGCGCAGCTGCGGCATCTGACGATCCGCCAACTGCGCTCGCTTGCGGCGCTCGCGGCCAAGGGCAGCGTGACGGCGGCGTCCGGCCATCTCGGCCTGACCCAGCCCGCCGTGACCCAGCAGCTCCGGCAGCTGCAGGACCTCGCCGGCCTGCCGCTGTTGCAGCGGACCGGCGACGGCATGCTGCTGACGGAAGCGGGCAAGGAGGTGCTGGCGCTGGCCGAGCGGGTCGAGGCCGCCATCACGGATTGCCAGGGCGCGCTCGATTTGCTCGCGGGGCGAACCGGCGGCACGGTGCATCTCGGCGCGGTCTCGACCGCGAAATATTTCGTGCCGCATGCGATTGCGGCATTCTCCAAGCGGCATCCCAAGATCGAGATCAAGCTCACGATCGGCAATCGCCAGGAGATCCGCGAAGCCATACACGGCTACGACCTCGACTTCGCGGTGATGGGTCGGCCACCGGCCGACGTCACCGTCGACGTACGCCAGCTCGGGCGCAATCCTCACGTGATCGTCGCACGCAAGGGCCACTGGCTGGAGAAGGATTCCGGCCTCAACCTGACGGATCTCGTGCACGAGACCTTCCTCACCCGCGAGCCCGGCTCGGGCACGCGGACGCTGATGGAGGGCTTCTTCCAGAAGTCGGATCTCGAGCCGATCATCGGCATGGAGATGAGCAGCAACGAGACCATCAAGCAGGCCGTCATCGCCGGGCTGGGCATCGCCTTCATCTCGGCCCACACCGTGGCGCATGAGCTCGCCGAAGGCCGGCTCGTCGTGCTCGACGTGGCGGGCCTGCCGATCGTCCGGCAATGGTACGTGATCCGCCGCAGCGACAAGGTGCTGCTGCCGCCCGCACAGGCGATGTTCGATTTCCTGGGCTCGGAAGGGTCGAATTATCTGCCTGATTTGCCCGAGCTCGACGGGCGATAGCCGGCCGGCGCTCAGCTCATCAGCTTCATGGCGACGGTCGCCGCCAGCACCACGATGATCTGGAGCAGACGCTCCGTCGTGAAGATCCGATTGAAGGTGGTCATCGCGTGCCCCGGCCGACGTGAAGGAGATCGGCCCGTTGCTAGCACAGCAGGATGCCGAGACAATTCCGTAATTGGCCCGTGGGCGATCTCGCCTTCGGCGCGCCGGTTCACGGCCGCACCGATGGCTGGCGATCAGGCCGCGAGTGGGGTGGAGCAGTCCGCGCGCGTCGCGAAATAGGCTTCCAGCTCCGACAGCGCCCGCGCTTCCCAATCCCTCGCCTGCTCCAGCAGCGACCAGCTCTGGCCCGGGCGGAATGCGGCGGTCTGGCGATAGAGCGATGCGATGCCGCGGTAGCGGCGCACGTTCTCCAAGATGGCGTGACCGTTCATGTCCGAAAACTCCCTCGTCATTCCCGCGGGAGAAACTGCGGCCAAATCTTTTTCGAAAAGTTAGCGGCGCGCGGCACGTGCGCGAATGGTTGCCGGACCGTTGCGCGCCCGCAACATCCGCGGTCTTGCCAGGCCAATTTATTGCGGATTCGTTGCCACGCTCTCGTCCGACGGATTCAGCCCGCCACGGCTGATGATCGTCATCGTCTCGCGGCAGAGATCGGCAAGGCCGATCAGGAGTACGGCCAGGAGGCAGAACAGGTTGATGGAATCGGCATTCGCGCTGGTCAGTGGAGTGAACCGGAAGAAGGGCGACATGAACGCCCACCACACCAGCGGGACGGTGAGCAGCGCAGCGAATACCGCCGCCGGTGCGCCCGCGACGAACGCAAGCACGAACAGGCCGGGCAGGAACGCCGCGAAATAGAGTTTTGCGCCGAGGGCGACGCAGATGCCCTGCAGCACGGCCGACATTGCAACGACGACCAGCCCGAGCAGAAACGCCTGCCACGACCATGGCCGTACCCACGCTACGCCAAACAACCCCGTACGCCTCATCAGCCTCCCCCTGCCGCCCGTTAACCGGGTCCGCTTGCGACCAAAGTACTACACCGGCACGGAAACCGCGAGGCGGAAATTGCATCCAGCTAATTCGGGTAAACGGGACGCGTCGCACAATCCTGTCTACGTCGCCTGCTACTCGGTCGCCGCGTAGAGCAGGCCGGCGACGGGCAGAGCGAGGCCAATGGCCGATGCGAGCGCCCAGCCACCCTGCGCAAAGGCGAAGGCCCCGACCGCGGAGCCGGCCGCGCCGGCTGCGAAGAACGTCGCCATGTAGAGGCCGTTGAGGCGGCTGCGGTGCTCGTGCCCGAGCGCGAAGATGGCGCGGAAGCCGAGCACGACATTGCCCTGGACACCGATGTCGATGGCGATCGCAGCCACCACCAGACAGGCGAGGTTCAGCACCGAGCCGGGCGTGCCGACATACGTCAAGAGAAAACCCACCGCCGCGAGCAGCATGGCGACCAGCGTCGCACTGCGGCTATGGCCGCGATCGGCGAGCCGTCCCGCGATCGGCGCTGCGAACACGCCGGCGACACCGGCCAGCGCAAACAGCGCGATGCCGCGCTGGGAGAAGCCGAATTCGCCGGCGAGTTGGAGCGGCGCCACGGTCCAGAACAGGGTGAAGGCGCTGAACAGGCTCGCCTGATAGAGCGCGCGGCGCCGCAGCAGCGGCGTGGTTCGCACCAGATGCGGCATCGACAACAGCAATTCGCCGTAATGCATCCGCGTGACCGGCTTGCGCTTCGGCAGCGTCATCCAGAGCACGGCTGCGAGCACGATCATCAGCGCGGCGGAGCAGAAGAACACCGCGTGCCACGACAGCGCCGCGGTGACGAAGCTCGACACCGGACGCGCCAGCATGATGCCGAGCATCAGTCCGGTCGAGACGTTGCCGACGACCCGGCCGCGGATGGCCTCAGGTGCCAGATGCGCCGCATAGGGAATGATGATCTGCACTGCGACCGAGCCGAGCCCGATGAACAGCGCGGCGATCAGGAACGGCAGCGCGTGCGTGGCGAACGCGGCGGCGAGCAGCGCCGCGGCGCCGAGCGTGATCACCGAGCAGATCAGGGTGCGGTTCTCGACGAGATCGCCGAGCGGCACGATGAAGAGAAGCCCGACGCCGTAGCCGATCTGCGTCATGGTGACGATCAGCCCGCTCGCTGCATGCGAGAGGCCGAGCGCGGTGCTGATCGGGGCGATCAGGGGCTGCGCATAGTAGATGTTGGCGGCGACCATGCCACAGGCCGCGGCAAGCACGAAGGTCAGGCGCTGCGACACCGCATCCGGTGCGGGCGCTGTCTCGATGGTGGCATTCATCGTCATTCGCATGGACTCCAGATAAGGTATAGGAAATGACTATTCCCTATTATGACAAATAATTCAGGCGAGCAGCTTCATCGCGACGTCGGCCAGGCGCTCGCCGTCGAGCCGCAGGCGAGCCTTGCCGACGACGCGCATGCCTTGCGTGATGCAGATCATCAGCCGCGCGGTGTCTTCGACGACGACATGGCGCGGAATCGAGCCGTCGGCCTGTCCCGCGCGAATGAGGCCGGCGATGAAGCTTTCGTTGGTCGCAAGCTGCGCGCTGACGCGGGAGCCGACGACGGGATCGCGTGCGGACAGTTCCACCGCGCTGCCGACCACGAGGCAGCCGCGCCGTCCCTCGACGCCCTGGGAGTGCTCGACATAGGACAGCAGAACGTTGCGGATTTGCTCGCGGCCGTTTGCGCCCCGCGCCGCCGCGCTGCGGGTCTGCTCCTGGCGCAGCGCCGTGTAGCGTTCGAAGGCGGCGAGGAAGACCGCATGCTTGTCGCGAAACGCCTTGTACACGCTTCCGGTGGCAAGCCGCATCGCCGCGGTGAGATCGCCGATCGAGGTGGCATGATAACCGCGCTCGCGAAACACGCGCACGGCGCGGTCGAGGGCGGTGTCCATGTCGAACTCACGGGGGCGGCCGGGCGGACGGGCTGACCGAGATCGGCGAGCAATCTTTTGCATTTCGGGATAATAGGGAATGATCGTTTCCGAATAAAGACACGTGGTTGTGAGCGGGTCGAAGACAGGGAATCGACGGTTCTGAAGACGCGGCTCTCGCTCGTGTCCCGGACAAGCTGCAACGCGCAAGCGTTGCAGCGCTGAGCCGGGACCGAGCCACACGGTACGATGCCGCAACATGGACCCCGGCTCTGCAGCGCACCGCTGAAGTAGCGCTGCGCACGGAAGCGAGGTACGACGCCGCGCTGCCTCCACCGTCATTGCGAGCGAAGCGAAGCAATCCAGAATCCCTCCGCGGAGGGATTCTGGATTGCTTCGTCGCTTCGCTCCTCGCAATGACGGCGTATGGAGCAGCATCGCCATCCTCCAGCACACGTCTCGACTCGCGGACACGGCTTCACGTCCTCGCAGCGCTGTTCGCCCGAGCTTTGCTTCGTCGCTCCACCCTCGAAGCCAAGAGGGCGCAGGGAAGGCCGGGTGCTGACAACGCACCCGCGGTCTGCTGCGCAAAATGCACACGCAGAAGAACCGCACAGCAGCATACAGGTGGTGCCGATCACTCGGCCTTCCCTGCGCGATGGTCGGACGGCTTATGCCGCGCTCTCCCGGGAGCCGAATTCCTTCTGGCCTCCCTCACCCTCACGGAATTCACCAGCACCGCGCCGGTTGACGCGAATGCCGCATCCGCCAAGGCTTGGCCGTAGCAACGACG
>NZ_LSIC01000118.1 GCF_001556045.1 Bradyrhizobium sp. CCH5-F6 | reverse complement strand
CCCCGCCGCAGCTTCCTGCCGGCTCCTACGAATTGACGCTCCGGGCCAGGGCGCCGGACGGAACGGTTGCGGAGTCCGGCCGGACCATGCCGGTGACCATCGCCGCTGCGGCGCCGCCCCCGGCGCGGCCCGCACCGGCCGCGAAGCAGGAGGCCGTGCAAGAGGCGAAACAAGAGACGAAGCAGGCCGAGAAGCCGGATGACAAGCCGGAGGTCGTGGCCGCCCTGCCATCGGCCTCGCCGCGCCTGGCCTCCGTGCCTGACAGGCAAGCAGCCCGGCCGAAATTGGTCGGTGCGCCCAAGCCCAAGGTGCTGGCGCGCGCGCCGGCGGCCACTTCGGTCGCATCGGCGTCGCCCGCGGACGTGCTCACCGCCACACCGGCAGAGGCAGGCGGCAGCCGGGTCGTGGCCCGCGGCGACAGCCTGTGGGCGCTCAGCCGGCTCGCTTACGGCGACGGCGGCCGTTACCAGGCGATCTTCAATGCCAACCGCGACAAGATCCAGAACCCCAATCTGATCTATCCCGGCCAGACCTTCGTGGTGCCGCAAAAGGCGGAATGAGCTGCGCTGCTCGTCATTCCGGCGCATCCGGAAATGACGAGCCGCCGGACGCGAGCAAGACCGCATCGCCACACCCCGCGGCGCTTTGTCCTGTGTCTCTCCGGAACAATCGGTTCCCTCGCGCGTCATTGTGCTGCGACGCATTGCGCGCTCGGCGCGGGAGGAGGGCCAGGACGTGGCCAAGTCTGTGGTCCAGTCTGTGGTCAAGTCGGCGATCATTCCGCGACGCATGGGACTGGCGCTGGCCGGCGCGGCCCTGGTGATTGCGGCCGTGTTGCTGCCTGGCAAAGCCGAGGCGCAATTCGGATTGCGCGGCGGTCCGCTCGGAGTCGCGCGTTTCGCCGTCGGCCACATGCTCGGCATGTCGCGCCTGCGTCATCCCCGCATGGCCGTGCGCGGTGGCCGTTATCGCTCCGCTGCGCTGAGGTCGCAGGACCCGCGCCGGGCCGAGCGCGGCCAGCTGTCCAACCCTTACGTCCTGCGTGCGGCCCTCACGGCGCAGGCTGCGCTGGCGGGCTGGCATGGCGGCCGCCGCCCGCAGGGCTGGTGGCGCCATCCCGACGGCAGCTACGGCTGGGTCGGCCCGGTGTTCTGGCCGTTCGCGCATGACGATCTCACCACCGCGATCATCCTCGGCGACTCCACCAGCCTCTCCTTCTATGGCTATGGCGACATCTATGCCGCGATCTTCGCGCCCTATGCGGCGACGGAGCTCGCCGCCTACACCGCGCCGCAAGGCCGCCGCGGACGAAGGGTTCCGACGGCAGAAACGCTCTGCGAGGCCAGCGATACCGGCGGCCTGCCGGTCGACCGCATCGCCGCGGCGATCACGCCGAACGAATTGCAGCGCACCGCGCTCGACGAGCTCGCATCCGCCTGGCTTGCAGCGCGCGACACCATTCGCGCCGCGTGCCCGGCGCAAGCTCCGGCGACGGCCTCCGAGCGCCTCGGCCTGATGCGCGAGCGGCTCGAGGCCATGATCAAGGCGACGGACGAGGTCGCGCAGCCGCTGTCGAAGTTCGTCGATCTCCTCAATGACGACCAGAAGGCCAGGCTCGAGGCGCTCGCCAATGAGCGTCGCACGGCGCTCGCCGCGATTCAGCGCAAGGACGCGCAGGCGGCGGCCGCCTGCCAGGCGGACTACGATCCGCGCTATGACGAAAAGGCGCAGCGCCAATACGAGCAGCTCGTGCAGCAGCAATGGCCCGCCGAAGACGTCGCCGCCACGCTCAAGCTCGACGAGGTCGGCCGCGCCCGCTTCGAGGTGCTGCAGGACGCAACCCTGCGCACCATGGAAACGCTGAGCGCCTGCCCGAGGCAAGCGGCCGCCACACCGCAGGCCCGCCTCGCGGCCGTGAAGGCGCGGTTGCAGACGATGCTGCAATCCGTCGGCGGCATCAGCGACGCGCTCGACGATTTCCAGGCGGATCTGAGCGACGAGCAGAAGGCCGCCTTCGAGGCGATCGGGCCGAAGCGGGGGGCGTGATCAGAGCGTTTTCGAGCGAAGTGGATACCGGTTCGCGTCAAGCAAAACGCGTCAAACTAAAGCCTACCCGCAAGCCCATTCGAACTTCATGTCCCTGAAGTCGAGCTGGGCGTTGCCGCCGCCGAAATTGTAGCCGCCGAAATATTCCTCGAACTCGATATAGAACGGGCTCATCTCCGGCTCGACCTGGCAAGGCCGCATGGTGCCGCCGAGATGGTTGGGGGCATGGTCCTTGACCCAGTCATGCAGACGGTAATTATCGCCGCTCAGCACGCCTCCGACGAAATAGTAATAGGACTGATAGCCGGTCGGCGGGTTCTTGCGTGTGTCCTCGTCCTGCGGGCCCTTGCCCGCATTGGGATCATTCGCGCGGGGCGTCATGGCGATTGCGCGGGTTTCAGTGAGATCGGTGCGCGGCGGCGCGGCGAACATCTTCCTGACGTAAGGCGCGGCGGCCTCGTAGAAGGCGCTGGCGCCGCCGACGTCGAGCCAGCGCGGCCGCTCCGCCGTCGCCAGCGCCAGCGGTGCCGGCGGCGTCGCGAACCCGCCCTCGTATTCCGATTTGGTGAGAAGCAGTGCGGCATATTCGTAGTCGAGAATGTCGGTCATGCGCGACAGGCGCGGATGCGCGGGCCGCGCCATCACCGCTTCGCGGATTTCGGGATCGTCGGGTGCGCCGCCGTCATTGTGATCGGGCGCGGTGGCAAAGAACGACACCGCGACGATGTCCTCGCCATGCACGCGATAATCCTCCGGCAGCAGCAGCGTGAACCCGTGCATGAGCGGATAGCCGCTGACCGGATCGAGCGGCCATTCTTCGCTCGTGATGCCCGGCGGCAACCCAAAGACCCAGCCATGATCGCGCGCGCGGTCGGCGGGGCGGTCCAGCATCTGCAGATCATAAGCACGCGAAGGCAATGCAAACGCCACGGTCCGTCTCCATCCGGATTCCAGCCTCGCCAATGAGGCGAGGGTTGGTCGCGGGGAGGAGGGATGTGGTTCGGGGGGAGGGGCCGTGGAGATCATACCATTCTGCCGATGTTTTGCCCGACAAGTCAAACCGCGCCAGCACGTGCGTAAGGCACGCGTAACCCCTTGATCTCAAAGACCTCGTCTACTGTGCATGGGGTTGTTTTCGACGTTTTTGATTTAGGGACATCTCGGCTGCGGCCTGATGTCATTCTCTCGGGCCCGCTTGCGGCGAGCAGTAGTCAAGGATTCCTTGACTACTTGCCTCTGGAGAACGTGCAGATGATGAGTGTGCGTGGGTCCGTGAGCCGCAGCTACCCCCGCCGCCGCGCCGCGGCCGCATCAACCACGTTCTCCACCTCCTCGCGCCAGCTCAGGATCTCCATCGCGAGCACCGGGTGGTTAAAACCCTTGAGCTGGAGATCGTCGAGGGCGCGGGCTTCGACCCAGGGCTCGACCATGCCGTAGACGCGGCGGCTCACCACGATCTGGTTGGGCTTGGCTTCGCCGCAGAGGCGGGAGGCGAGGTTGGTGACGCTGCCGATAGCGGCATATTCCAGCCGCTGCTCGAAGCCGACCTGGCCGAGCGTGGCATAGCCGAGCGCGATGCCGATGCCGAAGCCGAGGCTGTGCCCGCGGTTGCGCCAGCGCTCGGTCAGGGGGCCGATGGTGTCGCGCATCTCCACCGCCATCTTCACCGCGCGCTTGACGTGGTCCTCGAACTGGATCGGCGCGTTGAACAGGATCATCACGCCGTCGCCGGCATATTTGTCGAGCGTGCCCTCGTATTTGAAGATCAGCTTGCCGAGCGCGGCGTGATACTCGCGCAGCACGTTCATCGCCTCTTCCGGCTCGGTCGCTTCCGTGAACGCGGTGAAGCCGCGCAGGTCGCAGAATACGACCGTGACCTCGCGGCGCTGGCTGGTGAGCAGTCCCTCGGGGCTGTCGGAGGAGGCGATCAGCTGCGCCACCTGCGGCGCCAGGAAACGCTCGAGCTTGCGGATGCGCTCGATCTCGCCGAGCTGGGTCTTGACGCGCGCCTCCAGCGACTTGTTCCAGTCCTTGAGCTGCTCGGTCTGCTCGCGCAGCTTGTCCGCCTGGGCGCGCACGGTCTTGTTCGCGGCCTCCAGCGCGTGGCTCTTGTGGTCGACCTCGCTGAACAGCCGCGCATTGCGCATCGCCAGCACGGCCTGGTTGGCGAAGGTGCGCATCAGGCCGATGACGCTGCCGGCGAACTCGCCGCCGGCGCGGCGCAGCACCACCAGCGAGCCCAGCGTGCCCTGCTGGTCGATCAGCGGCACCACCAGCACCGAGTTGAAGCCGGCCGCGAGCGCGACCTCGCGCAGCGGCTGCTCGGCGGCCTCGTCGAGTGCGGCGAGCGCGATCGGCTCGCCGCTGGCGGCGGCATCGCTCAGGATGTTCTCGCCCTGCGCGATGGTGACATGCGCGCCGTCGGCGGATTTGTCGATGCCGTTGGCCTCGACCAGGTTGAAGCGGCGCGCCTCGGCGTCGAAGCCGTAGATCAGCACCGCGTCGGCGCGGGTGATCTCGATGGCGCGGGCCGCGATCGTCGCAAGCACCGCGTTGAGATCGAGCGAGGAGGCCACCGCGCGGCCGACCTCCTCCAGCACCTTGAGCTCGTGGATCGACTGCGCGAGGTCGCGGGTGCGTTCCTCGACCTTGCTCTCCAGGTTCGAATAGGTCTCCTGGATCTGGTCGGCCATGCGGTTGAACTGCCCGGCGAGGTCTTCCAGCTCGTCGGAGGTGTGCACGTCGATGCGGTGGCTGAAATCGCCTTCGCCGAGCTTGTGCGCGCCGTCGCGTAGCGCCGTGATCGGGATGATCATGCGGCGTGCCAGCAGCGTGCCGGCGAGGATCGCGACCATCAGGCCGATGCCGATCAGCAGCGCGATGCGCACCAGCTGGTCGCGGATCGGCATCAAGGCCTGCGTGGTCGGCTGCTCGAACAGCACGCTCCAGCCGAGCTTCGGCACGATGCTCGCGGCGCTCATCACGGCATGGCCGTTGAAGTCGGTGCCGGACGAGGCGGGCTCGTGGCCGGGCGCGATCGCGGCCGCAACCTGCGGCAGCTTGGAGAGATCCTTGCCGACCTCGGGTCCTTTCGAGGACGTCGCCAGCACCCGGCCGCGCGGGTCGACGACATAGGCGAAGGCCGCCTTGCCGACCTGGGCGTCGGACAGGAAGTCGGAGAGGAAGCTGAGATCGATCTCGGCCACGGTGACGCCGGCATTGAAGCCGGAATGCGCCACCGAGATCGACATCAGCGGCGTCCGGTCGGCGAACCAGGCCGGCGCATAGCTGACGCCGCGGGCGACGGCGTCGGTGAAGCGCGCGTCGCGGGAGAGGTCGGCATTGCCGCCGGTCGTGGTCGAATGCCTGGAGACGCGCAGCACCTCGCGGCCGTCGCCGTTGAGCTGGAACAGCTGGTTGACGTCGGAGACCTGGTGCAGCAGCTGGGCGTAGTCGGCGCGGCGCTTCTCCAGCGTGTCCTGGCTCGCCCGCGTCACCCAGCTGATCTGGCGGTCGAGCTCGGAGATCGACTGCTCGATCCGCCGGGCGGCCGCCTGCGCCTTGTCCTCAAGCCCGTCGGTCAGCTGTGTCCGGGTGGCGCGGTAGGAGATCCAGGTCTCCATCGCGCCGTTGACGGCGAGGACGAACACGACGAGGCCGACGAGGGAGACGACGTATTTGGCGAACAGGCCCCCGCGCAGAGATCGTGTCTTGTCGTTCGCTCCTGCCATCCCGATCCTCTCGCGCCGCCATCGACGCCGGCGCTGCGGGCCGTGCAGGCCCTTCCGCGCCGTTCTACCACAATTTGGGCCTTGGGGCGGTCGCCCGGCCGGCGGACCGGCCGGTGTGGTTACTCCTTGGGGACTTCCGGGCAGGCGGAAGGGGGTGAATTGCCGCTGGCTCATCCGTTCGGCGGAAGTCTCAGCGATGGAAGCGATGCGAGGATTTTCCCGTCGATCAGCGATTGAAGAGTTGCCGCAGCACGTCGTTCATTGGCTGACTGTCCTGCTGTGCCGGCGGCGGGTCCTCCAGGGCGGGGTCCGCGGGCGAGGCCCGCGGCGCCGGCGTGGAGGGCGTTGCCGGCAAGCTGCGGCTGCGGCCGGAGCCAGTGCCGGTTGCCGCGCCACTGGACAGCCCCTGCTGGATCAGATTGCCGATCGCCTCGCCCAGTTGGCCGCCGAGCAGATTGTCTTGCCCGGGCTGCTGGGCCTGCGGATTGGCATTGCCGGCTGCATTGCCGCCGCCCGGCGCGGTGGTACCACCCAACCCGAGACTGCCCAGGATGTTGCCGAGCCCGGCGCCGTCTGGGCCGAACAGGCCCTTGCCCATCTCGCGCAGCTTGGCATAGGCGGCCTCGGGATTGTCCAGCATGCCGGCCATATCGGGATAGATCCGCGGCTGCGACCAGCTGCCCTGGATCATCACGGGGATGCCGAAGCCGACCGACTCGGAGGTGCGGCCCTGGCCTTCGGTCGTCATCACGAGCTTCGGCTCGACGCGAAAGCCCATCATCTTGGTGTCGAGGGCGATCGTGCCGGCGCCGGTCACGCGCACCAGCGGCCCTATCAGATTGAGATCGGTCGTCACCGCCTGACCCTTGTCGATGCGGAAGGAGGCCGAGAGCTGCGACAGATCCGTGCTCTGTTCCTGGCCGGGGTCCTGATTTCCTTGCCAGCCGGACAGCGTGCCCGCCGTCAGCGAGCGAATCATCTGCGCGACATTGATGCCGCGGATCGCGCCGTCCTGGAAATTGACGAAGGCCGTGCCCTGCATGTTCGCCATCAACGCGCGCTGGCTGGTGCCCGCGCTGCGCAAAGCGAGCTTGGCTTGCAGCTTGCCGTCGATCCGGTCGAATTCGGCGAGGCCCTGGAGCAGCGGCAGCGCGCGCACGCCGACGAGGTCGGAATGCATGGCAAAGCTCGGCGCGCCGCTGGTCGCATCCAGGATCACTTCGCCCGAGACCTGGCCGCCATAGGCGCCGAGATTGGCGGTGCCGGCCTTCAGCACGCCGCCGGCGAGCTTGGCATCGAGCGCCAGCGGCGCGATGCGCGCATCGCCGATCAAGGCTTCGTTCGCGGAGATCCTCACCTGCGCATCGACATAGTTGAGCCCGGACACGTTGATCGGCGCATCGCTCCAGGGCTGCCCGGCCGTGCCCTGCGGCGATTTCGCCAGCGGCATCGCGAGCCGCTGGAAATCGAGGTCGACCTTGACCAGGGGCTTGCTCGCAATGTCGATCCAAGCCCAGCCGTTGAATGCGCCGTCGCCGAGCTTGCCGTTCACGCCGTTGATCATCACCACGTCGCGGTTGAGCCGCATCTCGGCGTGACCGGTGAGCTGGGACTTCAGCACGCCGGGCATGTCGATGGCGAAATCCACCGGAACCGTCGGCCGTTCGGCGGGCGATGCCGGCGCGATTGCCTTGATGTCGAACTTGGTCGGATGCTCGCCGACGCGCGCGGTGCCGGTGATATTGACCTTGCGGTCGCGGTCGACGGTCGCGTCGGCGTTGATGGCGCTGATGCGGCCCTCGACACGATCGCGCAGGCGCGAGAATGCGACTTCGCCGTCGATCACCTTGATGCGGTCGATGGTGGCGCCATTGGTATCGAGCGCCAGCGGCTTCGACGCGGCGCCGGCATTCGGCAGGCGCTCACGCAGCAGCGGCTGGTAGAGCACGGGATGGGTGACGACGATCTCGCCGATCTCGGGGCGGCCCGACCATACGCTGGCGAGCGACATGTCTGCCTGCACGCTGTCGATCGTCAGGCGCGTGATGCCGCTGCGATCCTTGGGATCGGCCAGCGTGAGGTCGTTCAGGGTGACGTTCAGCGTCGGCCACAGGCTGATCTTCGTGGAGCCGTCGATCGACAAGCGATAGCCGGTCGCACTCTCGACACGCGAGGCAATCGTCGAGGTCAGGAAGCCCGAGGGGATGCCGACCACCAGCAGCAGTGCGATCACGATGATGACGGCGGCCAAAGCCCCGCCGGCGAATTTCAATGCTCTCATGTCGACTTTCCAACGACGGACAATCGGCGTCGAATCCGGCAGACTGCCCGTCCCTTGCGCCTGAGTTTATCCCCGGACGGGAAGCGGCTCCAAGCGCGTAAAAATAGTCGGGGGGTGCTGCAAAGTTATGTGACTTATGACACACTTCCCCAGCGCGGTTTTACGCGATCCTGAAGTCGATGGTTTCAAGCGATTTGCCAAGCACAATGACCAGTAGGTTCACAAGGACATTGAAATGAGCAAGCAGGCCGAATTTGCGGTCATCCTGAAGATGAATCCGATGTTCGCCGATCTCGGCGCAGACGAGCTCCAGCGGCTGTCCAATCTCTGTCACACCCAGCATCTGGGGAACGGGGAGGTACTGTTCCAGAAGGGCGATCCCGGGGACGCGCTGTTCGGCGTGCGCCGCGGACAGGTCCGCATCGAGACCGGCGCCTCCGACGGCAGCCGGCTGACGCTGAATTTCATGGGGCCGGGCGACCTGTTCGGCGAGGTCGCGGTGCTGGACGGCCAGAACCGCACGGCAGACGCCACCGCCGGCGAGGCCAGCGAGCTGTTCGTGCTGCGGCGCGAGGATTTCCTCGGCTTCCTCGAGCGCGAGCCGAAGGTGGCGATCAAGATCATCGCATTGCTGTGCCAGCGCATCCGCTGGCAGAGCGAGCGCATGGAGGAATCCATGCTGCAGCCGCTGCCGGTTCGCCTGGCGCGGCGGCTCTGCGCGCTCGCCGCCGATTTCGGCTCCGAGGTCCACATCTCGCAGGAGCAGCTCGGCGTCTTCGTCGGCGCCGCGCGCGAGAGCGTCAACCGCCAGCTTCAGGCCTGGCGCAAGGATGCGATCCTGGATCTCCAGCGCGGCCGCATCCTGCTGCGGAACATGACCAAGCTGACGGCGATCGCGCGGAACGAGTGAAGGCGCCAACTGCACCCCGTGTCGGGGCGAGATAGCTCGTCACAGGAGCCCGGCTGGAGAGCCGTGGCTTAAGCGGTGCGCTTGAACGTATTGTAGCGGACGCGATCTGCCGCGATGTCAGGCTCATGCGCATCGCTTGCAGGCACGTCCCGCGCTTCCGGCGTCGCGACTACTCCGCCGCCGGGTGCACGATGCTCCTTGGTGCCGGAGCCGCACCCGCCGGCGCGGCACCCGCGGGCGTCGCCGCGTGATGGTCGTCGGTTTCCGCATCCTCGCTGTGCACGATCAGCCGCTTGGCGAAGCGCCAGATCAGGGCGCCGACATCGTCCATCACCATGAACATCGCAGGCACGAACACCAGCGACAGGATCGTCGAGAAGATCAGGCCGCCGATCACCGCGAGCGCCATCGGGGAGCGGAATTCGCCGCCGGCGCCGACCGCGAGCGCGCTCGGTATCATGCCGGCCGCCATCGCGATCGTGGTCATCACGATCGGTCGGGCGCGCTTCATGCCGGCGTCGATCATCGCCTCCTCGCGCGGCTTGCCCGCGTGAATGGCTTCGATGGCGAATTCCACCAGCATGATCGCGTTCTTGGTGACGATGCCCATCAGCATCAGGATGCCGATCCACACCGGCGTGGTGAGCTGCTTGCCGGTGAGGAGCAGGGCCGCGATGGCGCCGCCGATCGAGAGCGGCAGCGAGAACAGGATGGTGATCGGCTGCAGGAAGGTGCCGAACAGCAGCACCAGCACGGCGTAGACCATCATCAGTCCCGCTGTGATCGCGGTCGCGAAGCCGTCCGACAATTCGTTCAAGCTTTCCGCGTCGCCGGAGGGTGAGACCTTCACGCCCTTCGGCAGGGTCTTCATGACCGGCAGGTCGTAGATCTTCTTGGTGGCATCGCCGAGCGCGGCGGAGCCGACGAGGTCGGCGGCAACGGTCGCCTGACGTTCGCGATCGTAGCGGTTGATGCTGGTCGGACCCTGGTCGAGCTTGACGTCGGCGATGACGGAGAGCGGCACGCCACCTTTCTCGCCGCGCTCGCCGAGCGGCACGCGGAGCTGCTCCAGCGTCTTCAGATTGCCGCGGGCGGCGTCCTCGAGCTGCACGCGGATCGGAACCAGGCGGTCGCCGACGTCGAACTTCGCGAGCGCAGGCCCGACGTCGCCGATGGTGGCGACGCGGATGGTCTGCGATAGGCTCTCCGTCGAGACGCCGAGCCGTGCGGCGAGATCGGCGCGCGGCTCGATGCGCAGCTCGGGTCGCTCCAGCGAAGTCTCCGAGATCACGTTGGAGATGGTGGGAATGCGCTTCATCTGCGTCGCGAGCTCGCTCGCGACGTTGTTGACGATGTTGGGGTCGACGCCGGTCACGACCAGCGAGATCGCGCGCAGGCCGTTCTCGTCCAGGAACCAGAAACGAATGTCGGGAACGTTCTCCAGCTCCTGGGTGATGGAGAATTCAAGCTCGCGCTGGGTGATGTCGCGGCTGTCCTTGGGCGTGTAGTTGATGATCAGGGCCGCGCGCCGGACCTCCTGGGTCCCGGGCGGGACGCGCCCGCCGTCCACGAAGATGCTCTTGACCTCGGGCCGCTTGCGCAGGCGCGCGACGATGTCCTCGGTGACCTTTTCGGTGTAGGCGAGCTGGGTGCCGGGCGGCAGCTCGAGCGCAAGCAGCGAGCGGGCGCTGTCCTGGGCCGGCAGGAATCCCTGCGGCAGCAGCGTGATGCTCCAGATCGAGGCGGCGAAGACCCCGAGACCGATCAGCACCGTGATGAAATAGTGCTTCACCGACCAGGCCACGAGCCGATGATAGGTGCGCAAGATGCGGCCGGGCGGCGGTTCCACATGTGCGTGATGTTTGAGGAAGTAGGCGGCCAGCACAGGCGTGACGAATCGGGCCGCAAGCAGCGAGAAGAACACCTGCACCGAGACGGTGATGCCGAACTGCTTGAAGAACTGTCCGGCGATGCCCGACATGAAGCTCGCGGGTGCGAAGATCGCGATGATGGTCAGCGAAATCGCGATGACTGCAAGTCCGATCTCGTCGGCGGCCTCGAGCGCGGCACGATAGGGCGACTTGCCCATGTTCATGTGCCGGACGATGTTCTCGATCTCGACGATGGCATCGTCGACGAGGATGCCTGTCGACAGCGTGATGGCGAGAAAGCTGACCAGATTCAGCGAGAAGCCGAGCAGGTCCATCGCCCAGAACGCCGGGAAGATCGATAGCGGCAGCGAGATCGCGGCGATGATGGTCGCGCGCAAGTCGCGCAGGAACAGGAGCACGATGACGACGGCGAGGATGGCGCCTTCGAACAGCGTCGAGATCGCCGCGTGGTAATTGCCCTTGGTATATTCGACCGAGGTGTCGATCACCTTCAGGTCGACGTCGGGATAGGAGGCCTTGAGCGCGTCGATGCGCTTCTGCACGGCCTCGGCCACCTTCACGTCGCTGGCGCCCTTGGAACGCTTGATGCCGAGCGCGACGATGGGCTCGCCGTTGAAGCGGGCGAAGGTGCGGCGATCGGCGATGGTGTCGGTGACGGTGCCGAGGTCGTCGAGCCGCACCTCGCCGCCGCCGAACAGCGGGATCATGGTGCCGGCGAGATCGCCCAGCGTCTTGGCGCCCGCGAGCGTGCGGATCGCCTGGTCGTTCTTGCCGATCTCGGCGCGGCCGCCGGCGACGTCGACATTGGTGCCGCGCAGGCTCTGGCTGACATTGACGGCGGTCAGTCCCATCGCCTGCAAACGATCGGGATCCAGCGAGACCAGGATCTCGCGCTCGACACCGCCGATGCGCTCCACCTGGGCGACGCCGCGCACGCCTTGCAACGCGCGCTTGACCACGTCGTCGACGAAATAGGAGAGTTGCTCCGGCGTCTTGCCGGGCGAGATCGCGGCATAGGTCACGATCGGCAGGCCGATGACGTCGACGCGCTGGATCAACGGCTCGGTGACGTTCTGCGGCAGATTGGACCGTACGCGCGTCACGGCGTCCTTGACGTCGTTGAGCGCCCGGTCCGTGTTGGTCTCGAGCGCGAACTGGATCGTGGTGATCGACAGGCCGTCGGTGATCGAGGAGGTGATGTGCCTGACGCCCTCGACGCCGGAGACCGCGTCTTCGACCGTCTTGGTGACCTGGGATTCGAGCTCGGCTGGTGCCGCGCCGAACTGCGAGACCGCAACCGAGATCACGGGAATGTCGGCCGACGGCAGCCGCGTCACCGCAAGCTTGGTGAAGGAGACCCAGCCGAGAATCAGGAGAATGATCGAAAAGACGACAGACGGCAGCGGATTACGGATCGACCATGCCGAGATATTGAGAGCCATCAGCGTACCCGCGTGCGATCGAGTTCATCGGCGAACATGGTCTTGATCTGGTCGCCGTCATGGAGCGAAGAGCCGGCGTCCGCCACGACGATGTCGCCGACCTCCAGGCCTTCCAGAATTTCCGTCGAGGTGTCGGACGACAGTCCGACCCGCACCTTGCGTGTCTCGATGACGTTGCCTTTGACGACCTGAACCATGAGATGGTCGATCGCGGTCTTGGGGATCGAAACGCCGCAGCTGCGCTTGGCGTCAATCGAGGCGCGGGCGAACACGCCGACCTTGAGCGAGGGATTGTTGGCGACGCTGATGCGGACGCGCCCGAGCTGGGTGGCGCGGTCGATCTCGGGTGCAACCAGCCGGACCCGTCCGATCAGATCGGGCGCGTCGTCCCGGCTGATGCGCACGGTCGCGCCGGAGCTGAGCTTGGACATGTGCACCGCCGGAACCTGGGCGTCGAGCTCGATCTCGTTGTTGACGGCGATGCGGAACATGGGACCGGCCTGCGGCGAGGCCGGTGCGCCGACGATGGTGCGCACCTCGGTGACGAGGCCCGGTGCGGGTGCTTTGAGCGAGATCGGGCCTTGCGAGCCGGGGCGCTGCGGCTGGCCCGGGATCTGCGGTGGCGGAGTCAGGCGCGCCAGCTCCTGGTTGTCGGCGACCATGGCGCCCTCGGTGACCAAGAGGTCGGTGACCCGGGAGCCTTCCTGGTCGGCAACGACCACGGCCTCGCGGCGCGGCACGAAGAAACCGGTCACCCGGACCAGGTCGGAGAAGCAGGCATTGGTCGACTTCGTCACGATGACGAGCGCCTCGCCCGGCGTCTCCTTTGGTTCGGGCCGATGCCGATGATCGAACAGATAATAGCCGACGCCGGCCGCGACGACGAGCACCACGGTTCCGGCCGGCTTGAGATATTCAGTCAAGTTCATCGCCGGATCATCCTGACCGGGCTCACGGCCATCCACGCGAGGCCAACACAGAGCGTTTCCCTGAAATGAAGCGGCGTCCCGCAAGGCTGCGGGACGCGCTTTGAAAGCGAGACCTTACACCACATCACGACCTGTCACTGCAAAGGATTAAGTCGTGCTCACTTCGACGCGGTGGTCTTGTTTTCCATGTTGACGACCTGCACGCGGCGGTTGACCTCTGCCATCGGCTGGCTCGGATTCTTGAGCTTGCTCTCGCCGTAGCCCACGGTGACGAGATCGGTCGCGGAGATGTTGTACTTCTCGACGAGGTAGCGCTTGATCGAATCCGCGCGACGCTCTGAAAGCTCCTGGTTGTAAGCGTCGCTGCCGGCGGCGTCGGTGTGGCCGGCGACCACGAAGGTCGAGCCCTTCAGATCGGGGCTGGTCAACGCCCGGCCGAGCGCCTGCACGGACGGCATCGATTTGGCGCTGATATTGGCGGAGTTGTAGTCGAACGTGATTTCGAGATCGATGTTCGGCTTGTCCTTGGCGGCTGAGGCGATTTCCTCGCGCTCGGTCGACGACAGCGAGCGCGTTGAGCGGCCGCGCACGGACTGAAGCAGCTTGGTCTCCGCCGCATTCGGCGCGGGCTCTGTCTGGGGGGCCATCGAGAGGCCGCGGGTCAGGGGCTTCTTGGCCGGCGGCGCGAGCGCGCGGACGATCTCGTCCTCGGAGACATTCTTGCTGTTGCCGTCATCGCCCGCATATGCGGCCGATGGGGGCAATGACAGAACGGCGCCGACGGTGATGATGGACAGGATCGCGGTTAGTCCTTTTGCAGCCAATCTCATAGCCAGTCCCTCCTGCGCAGCCAGCTCGCGTGCTTCCAAATTCCGGCAACAATGCCCCGGAAAAGGCTTGTTGCGGCATCCGCCCATTAGTCTTGCTTGGGCTGTTCAAGGTTCGAGGGTTCGATCGCCTCGACCATAAAAAATATCAACGCACTCCGTAGCTTGCGAATTCCTGAACGATGTTCGGGTCCATCGCCTTGGCATTGGCGATGTCCAGCGCCCCTTCCTGGGCCGAGCCGTTGCGTTGCTTGGCAAGGCCCCGTCCGTAGAGCGAGGAGGTCAGGCGCGGGTTGATCTTCAGGGCCGCGTCGAAATCGGCGATGGCATTCTTCACAGCTCCCGACTTGAGGTTGACGAGTCCCCGGCTGTCCAGCGCATCGACGAAGTTCGGCCGCAGCCGCAGCGCCTCGTTGCAATCCTTCAGTGCGCCCTGGAGATCGCCGACCACGGTGCGGGTCCAGCAGCGGTTGTTCAGCGCCTCGACGTCCTTCGAATTGATCCGGAGGGTGTCGTCGAAATCCTTGATCGCGAGGTTGTAGGCGCCCTTGCTGGCATAGACCTGGCCGCGCCGGTACAGCGCGTTCACGTCGTCCGGATTGGCGGCGATCTTGGCGGTCAGGCCCTTGATCGTGGGGTCGTCAGCCAGCGCGGCGGCGCTGGGTCCACTGTCGGTGCTCGGCGCGAGGCCAGGATCGATCGGTTTCACCGGCGGAGGCGGCGGGGGCAGGGCGGCCTCGATC
>NZ_LSIC01000117.1 GCF_001556045.1 Bradyrhizobium sp. CCH5-F6 | reverse complement strand
GAGGAGGTCGGGGAGGCGGTGGGTGAGCTTCGTATCAATCTGAGCCGTCCCTGAGCTATGCAGCCGGCAACCGGCGTTTGAATTTGCGCTTATGCTTGATTGCCATCAGCCTGCGATTTTCTTGAATGCCGCGGCTCGGCTCTTGATGCGGTATGGTCGTGCTTTGTCTACCAGCATCGAACGTACTTCTGCTCTTGCCAGTTCCGACTCAGGTTTGAATTGAATCATAATATGCGCGTGGTCATCACCCCGATTCTCCAATTCAGCAGATTTAACTTGTTCGTATTCTCGAACCGCGTTGACCGCTTTAACCAACTCAAAATCGGGCATGCCCCTCATGCAAACGTTGAGTCGGTTGTTGAATGTGGCTGGTGCCGAGCGGGCGGCAGGCTGCTGCTCCACTCTATTCATCGCTAAACGAATTGCTGCAAGCTCTTCGAGAATAAATTCCTGCCCAGGTATTTCTTTCTTATCGAGCTTCACCACAGTGAACTCGCCAAAATGCTTCAGGAATGTTGTATAATTCGAATCCGACATGGCACGCTCGTGCGTTGCCTTTATCTTTTCCGCAAGCTTGTCTTTGAATTCGACGATGCGAGAGAATCGCAAATCGCGCGGATACTCCAAGTGCTCGATCGACGCGGTATCGAAAGAATACGAAGTTCTATCGTCCTTCACGATGATGGTCGGCTTGTCGAATGCAAGTCTAAGTCCAAGTTCAAACATCACATTGGGGTTCTTGCCACTTACATCACATACTACGATCGGATTCTCATACAGATTTTGAATGATTCTTTTCTGAATTATTCCGACATCGTCGGCATTGCTAACTAGATTTGCTTCGAATCCGGCGTCTTCTATTGCCTCAGTTAGTATTTCGTGCACATCGGACCAGTGTGCCTCGTTGCATCCGTCGATTGACGAAATCGGCATTACTATTCCACACACAGGAGCAGACTCAGGCAATTGATCCTCCCCAAAATTTGATTGAATCAATAAGGTGCGCTCTCGAAAGTTGCAATAGTCGCGCGATGACATATGGGTTTCAGAGGGGACGAGAAAAGCCGGGCGGAAGGGCCCGGCCTTCAAATGACGATAGTGGTGTTGCGTCTCTTCACAACACCCGATTACTCTCCTTCACCTTCTCCGCATCCAGATACACGCTGCTGCCCATCTCCTTGAACTTCGCGCTCATCTGCTTCATGCCATCCTCGGCCGTGCCGCTCATCGACATGCCCACCGAGTTCGGATCGTTCAGCGTCGCGGCGTAATCCCGCACGTCCTGCGTGATCTTCATCGAGCAGAACTTCGGGCCGCACATCGAGCAGAAATGGGCAACCTTGTGGGCTTCCTTCGGCAGGGTCTCGTCGTGGAAGCTCTTCGCCGTGTCGGGATCGAGGCCGAGGTTGAACTGGTCGGTCCAGCGGAATTCGAACCGGGCGCGGGAGAGGGCGTCGTCGCGCAATTGCGCGGCGGGGTGGCCCTTGGCGAGATCGGCGGCGTGGGCGGCGATCTTGTAGGTGATGACGCCGGTCTTGACGTCGTTGCGGTCGGGCAGGCCGAGATGCTCCTTCGGCGTGACGTAGCAGAGCATGGCGCAGCCGAACCAGCCAATCATGGCGGCGCCGATGCCCGACGTGATGTGGTCATAGCCCGGCGCGATGTCGGTGGTCAGCGGCCCGAGCGTATAGAACGGCGCCTCGCCGCACTCTTTCAGCTGCTTGTCCATGTTGATCTTGATCTTGTGCATCGGCACGTGACCGGGGCCTTCGATCATGACCTGGCAGCCCTTGTCCCACGCGATCTTCGTCAGCTCTCCGAGTGTCTCGAGTTCGGCGAACTGCGCGCGGTCGTTGGCATCCGCGATCGAGCCCGGGCGCAGGCCGTCGCCGAGCGAGAACGAGACGTCATACTTGCGCATGAGGTCGCAGATCTCGTCGAAATGCGTGTAGAGGAAGCTCTCCTTGTGATGCGCCAGGCACCACTTCGCCATGATCGAGCCGCCGCGGCTGACGATGCCGGTGACGCGGCTGGCGGTGAGGTGGATGTATTGCAGGCGCACGCCGGCGTGGATGGTGAAATAGTCGACGCCCTGCTCGCATTGCTCGATCAGGGTGTCCTTGTAGAGCTCCCAGGTCAGCTTGACGGGATCGCCGTTGCACTTCTCCAGCGCCTGGTAGATCGGCACGGTGCCGATCGGCACCGGCGCATTGCGCAAAATCCACTCGCGCGTGGTGTGGATGTTGCGGCCTGTGGAGAGGTCCATCACGGTGTCGGCGCCCCAGCGGATCGCCCACACCATCTTCTCGACCTCCTCCTCGACCGACGACGTCACCGCCGAGTTGCCGATATTGGCGTTGATCTTGGTCAGGAAGTTGCGGCCGATGATCATCGGCTCGAGTTCGCTGTGGTTGATGTTGCAGGGGATGATGGCGCGGCCGCGCGCGATCTCGTCGCGGACGAACTCCGGCGTGATGAAGGCGGGCACGGAGGCGCCGAAGCTCTCGCCGTCGGCGAGAGCTGCTTCCGCACGCTCGAGCTGCTGCTTGCGGCCGAGGTTCTCGCGCGCGGCGACGTAGATCATCTCCTTGGTGATGATGCCGGCGCGGGCGAATTCGAGCTGGGTGATCTTGTGGCCGGGAAGGCCGCGCAGCGGCTTGTGATAGGCCGAGAAGGCACGCGCGGCCTTGTCGGTGGAGACGCTGCCGTTGTCCTCCGGCTTGATCTGGCGGCCCTCATATTCCTCGACGCCGCCGCGCTCCAGCACCCATTGCTTGCGGTTGCGGGGCAGGCCGGCGTTGACGTCAATGGTCACGGAGGGGTCGGTGTAGGGGCCGGAGGTGTCGTAGACCGGCAGGTTCGGCTCGCCCGCGCCTTCGGACAGGATGATCTCGCGCAGGGGCACGCGCAAATCGGGCGCGGCGTCAGGCGTCGCGAAGATTTTTCGCGAGGAGGGAAGGGGGCCGGTGGTGACGGCGGGAACGGTCTGTTGCGGGTTGGAGCGGATGTTCATGGGGATCCTCCTTAATTCGTTAGTTTCGCTGCGCGTGCGTCGATTACAGCTGTCATCCCCGCGAAAGCGGGGATCCAGTAAGCCGCAGCGGCTCGGCTAAGCCGAGAAGCCGCGGCGTACTGGATCGCCCGGTCAAGCCGGGCGATGACAGTGGAGTGGGGAGTCGGAGCGGGGGCTGCATCACGCGGCCTCCTTCGAACCGTCGAGCCATTGCCGCACGCGGGCGTCCGGATCAGGGTTCTGCGTCACGTCGGATACGACCGCGATCGAATCCGCGCCCGCGGCGAAGATTTCCGCGGCGTGCTCGAACTTGATGCCGCCGATGGCGACCAGCGGGATGTTGCCGATGCGCTTCTTCCATTCCGTGATCTTCGGAATGCCCTGCGGCTCGAAGCGCATGGATTTGAGCGTGGTGAAGAAGATCGGGCCCAGCGCGACGTAATCCGGCTTTGCGGCGAGCGCGGTGGCGAGCTCGGCGTCGTCATGGGTGGAGATGCCGAGCTTGAGGCCGGCCTCGCGGATGGCCCCGAGGTCCGCGTCGGCAAGGTCCTCCTGGCCGAGATGCAGATATTCTGCGCCGGCGACGACCGCCGCGCGCCAATAGTCGTTCACCACCAGCTTGGCCTGCGTTCCCTTGGTGATCGCCAGCGCGTCGGTGACGATCTGAAGGGCCTGCGAGTCGTTCAGCTCCTTGGCGCGCAGCTGGATGGTGCCGACGCCGAGCTTCGTCAGGCGCTCGACCCAGGCCAGGCTGTCGACGACGGGATAGAATCGATCAGGATACGGCATGCCAGAACGGGGTCCCAACGACAGGGGTTGAAGGAGAGGCGAAGTCGCGGGCGTTCATCAGCCCGGCTTCGTAGGCGGTGCGACCGGACTCGACGCCGAGGCGGAAGGCATTGGCCATGGCGACGGGATCGGCGGCTTTCGCAATGGCGGTGTTGAGCAGCACGGCGTCATAGCCGAGCTCGAGCGCCTGCGCGGCGTGCGAGGGCGCGCCGAGGCCCGCGTCGACCACCAGCGTGATATCAGGCAGCCGGTCGCGCAGCAGCTTCAGCGCATCGCGGTTGGTGATGCCTTTCGCGCTGCCGATCGGCGCGGCCCACGGCATCACCACCTTGCAGCCGGCATCGACCAGGCGGTTCGCGACCGAGAGGTCCTCGGTGCAATAGGGGAACACCTCGAAGCCGTCCTTGGTCAGGATGGCGGCGGCTTCGACCAGGCCTACGACATCGGGCTGCAGCGTGTCGTTGTCGGCAATCACCTCGAGCTTGATCCAGGTGGTGCCGAACAATTCGCGCGCGAGTTTCGCGGTGGTCACCGCCTCGCGCACGCTGCGGCAGCCGGCGGTGTTCGGCAGCACGGTGACGTCGAGCTCGCGGATCAGCTTCCAGAACGCGTCGCCGGTCTTGCCGCCGGCGGATTCGCGGCGCAGCGACACGGTCACGATGTTGGCGCCGGACGCGCGGATCGCATCCTGCATGATCGCGGGCGAGGGGTAGAGCGCGCTGCCGATCAGGAGGCGGGAGGGGAAGGTTTTGCCGTAGAAGGTCACCATGTGGGAGGTGTCTCCTTGATTGTAGCTGTCGTCCCCGCGAAGGCGGGGACCCAGTACGCCGCGGCTGCGCGGCTGGAATCGCAAAGCCGCGGCGTACTGGATCGCCCGGTCAAGCCGGGCGATGACAGCGGGAAGTTTGGCGAGAACATCATCGTCACCCTCCCTGCCGCGGCGTGATGATCTCGATCTCGTCGCCGGCCTTCAGCGGCGTCTCGGCCCAGCGGCTCTTGGGCACGACGTCGTAATTGAGCGCGATGGCGAAATGGGTGCCCTCGTAGTCGAGCTCGCCCAGCAGCGCATCGACGCTGGCGGAGTTCACCTCGCGCTGCTCACCGTTCACGATCACGCGCATTGCATCACCTCGTTGTCGATCTGGCCGCGCTGGACATAGGCCAGCGTCAGCTCGGCAAGCGCCGGCGCGATCAAGAAGCCGTGGCGGTAGAGCCCGTTGACGGCGATCCTCTCGCCGCGAACGCCGATGCGCGGCAGGTTGTCGGGATAGGCGGGACGCAGGCCCGAGCCGAACTCGACGATGCGGGCCTCGCCGAACGCCGGATGCACGGTATAGGCCGCGCCGAGCAGCTCCAGCGCCGAGCGCACGCTGACGCCGGTGTCCTCGGCCTCGATCGAGGTCGCGCCCAGCATGAACAGGCCGTCCTCGCGCGGGATCACGTAGAGCGGCCAGCGCGGATGGATGAGCCGCACCGGGCGCGACAGCTGCACCTCGTTCGTCTCGATCAGGATCATCTCGCCCTTGACGCCGCGCAAGCTCGGCTGCTCGTCGCGCGCGCTGATGCCGCGGCAGTCGATCACGATGCCGTCGAGATCCTTGGCCGATACGTCGCTGTCGAATCTGATGGTGCCGCCGGCGGCGCGGATGCGCGCGTGCAGCTGCGGCAGCACGCGGCGCGGCTCGACATGGCCCTCGGCCGGGAAGAACAGCGCGTCGCGGAATCGGCCCTCCAGCGAGGGCTCCAGCGCCGCGAGGCCCGTGGCGTCGAGCCGCTGGTGGCCCTCGGTCATGCGGGCAAAACGCTCGAAATCGTTGCGCTCGCGCGGATGGGCGACGACGAGCGAGCCGTTGAAGGGCGTATCCGGCAGCTCGCGCCGCCAGATGTCGAGCGAACGCAGGCCGAGGCGGCTGATGATGGGCTCTGCGACCTCGGCCTCGCAATAGGGAGCGAGCATGCCGCCGGCCCAGTGGCTGGTGGCGTCGGTCATCGCAGCGTCACCGCGCTCATGTAACGTCACGGCGTGGCCGGCCTGCGCGAACAACAACGCCTGCCAGGCGCCTGCGATGCCCGCGCCGATGATGGATACCGGTGAATCCGGCCGCTTGGTCGTCTGCAACATCCCTGTCCCTTCGCCGGCATGACCCGGATCAGGTTCAAAGGGTCACCGCGGTCCTGGCAAGCCGGTATGAATGGCATTGCCCGTTTAGCGGTATCTCAGCTCCTCCTCGGAGCACCCCTCGGAACGGGTCTAATGTATGCCACTGACGGGCGGTGTCAACGCGTTAACGGTCGTCATGGCCGGGCTTGTCCCGCCTGCGCGGCCGAAGCCGCTTCGGCGCGGCGAAGGCCCG
>NZ_LSIC01000116.1 GCF_001556045.1 Bradyrhizobium sp. CCH5-F6 | reverse complement strand
AGCACCAGCAGCGTCAGGATCGTCGAGGAGATGATGCCGCCGATGACGACGGTGGCCAGCGGCCGCTGCACCTCCGCGCCGGCGCCCGTCGCGATCGCCATGGGAACGAAGCCCAGCGAGGCGACCAGCGCCGTCATCAGCACGGGGCGCAAGCGGGTCACCGCGCCTTCATGGACGGCCTCGAGCACGGACCTTCCTTCGTGTCTCAGCTTTTCGATGAACGCGATGATGACCAGGCCATTGAGCACCGCGACGCCGGAGAGTGCGATGAAGCCGACGCCCGCACTGATCGACAGCGGGATACCTCGCAGCAGCAGCGCCAGCACGCCGCCGGTCAGCGCCAGCGGGACGCCGCTGAACACCAGAAGCGCATCGGCGATCGATCCGAAGCTCATGAAGAGCAGCAGCAGCACCAGCAGCAGGGCCACCGGAACGACGATGGTCAGCCTCTTGGTCGCCGAGACCAGTTGCTCGAACTGCCCTCCCCAGCCGATCCAGTAACCGGCCGGCAGCTTGACCTTTTGCGCCACCGCGTCCTGCGCCTCCGACACAAACGAACCGAGGTCACGCTCGCGGACGTTGGCCGTCACGACGATGCGCCGCTTACCGTTCTCGCGGCTGATCTGGTTCGGACCAGGCGCGGAATCGACAGTCGCCACCGACGACAGCGGAACGTAGCGGGGCTGAGCTCCGGCGGTCCCTGCCAAGGCGGTCTTGGTGATGGTGGCCGAACCGGGCTCCTCGGCCGGCAAGGGAATCGGGATCGCGCGGATCGCCTCGATGTTGCCGCGCAGCCGCTCCGGAAGGCGGACGACGATGTCGAAACGACGATCCCCTTCGAACAGCTTCCCGACGCTCTTTCCGCCGACGGCGATCTCGACGATGTTCTGCACATCGCCGACGCTGAGGCCGTAGCGCGAGAGGGCCCGTCGGTCGAGCTTTACGGTGAGGATTGGCAGGCCCGCGACCTGCTCAGTCTTGACGTCGGTAGCTCCACGGATGCCCTGTATCACCGACTGCACCTGGCTGGCCGCGCCTTGCAGCACGTCGAGATCGTCCCCGAATATCTTGATGCCGACGTCGCTGCGGACGCCCGAGATCAGTTCGTTGACGCGCAACTGGATCGGCTGCGAGACCTCATAATTGCTGCCGGGAATGTCGTTGGCGGCCTTCTCGATCTCCTCGACCAGTTCAGCCTTCGGCTTTTCCGGATCCGGCCACTCGCTGCGCGGCTTGAGCATGACGTATCCGTCCGACATCGACGGCGCCATGGGATCGGTCGCGACCTCAGCCGTGCCCGTCCGGGTGAAAAACTCCTTCACCTCGGGCAGTTGTTGTATCCTGTTTTCCAGCGCCATCTGCAGATCGAGCGACTGCGTCAGGCTCGTTCCGGGAATCCGGATCGCGGCCAAAGCGACGTCGCCCTCATCGAGGCTCGGGATGAACTCGCCACCCATGCGGCTCGCGGCGAACAAGCTCGCGCCGACGATCACAACCGCCAAGACCGCCACGACGCCCCGGAAGGCGATCGCACGGTCTAGAAGCGGCAGATAGACGCGCTTGGCGCCGCGCATGAAGAAGTTCTCCTTCTCGGACACCTTGCCGGTGACCACGATCGCGACGGCTGCGGGCACGAAGGTGACCGAGAACAGCGCCGCTGCGGCAAGCGCCATCAGCACGGTCAGCGCCATCGGCGTGAACATCTTGCCTTCGACCCCTGTCAGGGTCAGCACCGGCAGGTAGACGACCGCGATGATCAGCGTTCCGAATAGGCTCGGTTTGATGACCTCTGCCGAGCCGTTGCGGATCGTCTCCAGCCGCTCTTCCAGGCTCAGCAGCCGGCCCTTCTCATGCTGCGCCTCCGCGAGCAATCGGAGACAGTTCTCGACGATGATGACTGCACCGTCGACGATGATGCCGAAGTCGATGGCCCCGAGGCTCATCAGGTTGGCGCTGACCTTCGTTTCGACCATGCCGGTGACAGTCATCGCCATCGACAACGGGATGACGCAGGCCGTGACCAGGGCTGCCCGGAAGTTGCCGAGGATGAGGAACAGCACGACGATGACGAGGATCGCGCCCTCGACGAGATTCTTCTCGACCGTCTTGACCGTCGCGTCGACGAGGTGGGTCCGGTCATAGACCGCCCGGGCGACGACGCCGTCCGGAAGCGATTTGGCTATGTCGTTCAGCTTGGCCGCAACCCGCTGCGCCACTGCGCGGCTGTTCTCGCCGATCAGCAGCATGGCGGTACCAAGAACCGTCTCCTTCCCGTTGAGGGTCGCTGCGCCGGTGCGGAGATCCTTGCCTTCGGCGACCTGGGCCACGTCCCTCACCCGGACCGGTACGCCGCCTCGCGAGCCGATGACGATGTCCTCGATCTCGGCAATGTTGGCGACCTGGCCCGGGGTCCGGACCAGGTACTGCTCGCCGTTCCTCTCGATGTAGCCGGCGCCGACATTGGCGTTGTTGGCGGCGAGCGCCGTCATCACGTCGCGAAAGCCGAGCTTGTAGGCCATGAGCTTGCCCGGATCAGGCAGCACGTGGAATTGACGCTCGAACCCGCCGATCGTGTTGACTTCGATGACGCCCGGCACGTTGCGGAGCTGCGGCTTGATGATCCAGTCCTGGATCGTCCGCAGATCGCTCGGCGTGAACTCCTTGCCGCCCGGCGCCTTCGCACCCGGCTTGGCTTCGACCGAATAGTGGAAGATTTCCCCGAGGCCCGTCGCGACGGGGCCCATGGCGACTTCGACTCCGGCGGGAAGCTGATCCTTAACCTGCTGGATCCGCTCGTTGACGAGCTGGCGCGCGAAGTAGATGTCGGTGCCGTCCTGGAAGACGACCGTCACCTGGCTGAGGCCATATCGCGACAAGGAGCGGGTGTATTCGAGCTTGGGCAGCCCGCCCATTGCCGTCTCGACGGGGAACGTGATGCGCTGCTCGGTCTCCAGCGGCGAATAGCCCGGTGCCTGCGTGTTGATCTGCACCTGCACGTTGGTGATGTCGGGCACTGCATCGATCGGCAGCCGGGTGAAATTCCAGCCGCCGAAGGCCAAAAGCCCAAGCACGAACAGGATCACCAGCCAACGCTGGCGGATGGAGAACTCGATGAGGCGCTCAATCATGCTCGGCCTCTCCCTTGCCCATCTCCGCCTTCACGACGAATGAGTTTTGCGCCACGTATTTCTCGCCCGCCTTTACTCCCGCCCGAACCTCCACGAACTTCTGATCGGCGTCCCCGAGTTCCACCGGCCGCGCTTCGAGCTTGTCGTCGCCTTCGCGAACGAATACGACGGTCTTGTTTTCGAAGGTTTGGATCGCGCCGGCTTGGACGGCGACCGGCACCTTCCGCTCGGCAAGAATCAGGCGGGCCGTCACGAACAGTCCGGGCCGTAGCCGTCCGTCCGGGTTCGGCAATACCACTCGCGCGATAGCTGTCTGGGTCTCACTCGCACCGACTGGCGCCAGGTAGGAGATCTTGCCTTTGATATCGCCGGCGTTGTCGTCCGGATCGATCAGGACCTCGTCTCCGATCCGTACGCGCCTGAGATCCTGACGGTAGATCGACAAGTCGACCCAGATCGTCGACAGGTCCGCCACGACGAACGACGGCTTCTGCTCGGAGACGTATTCGCCGAGTGAGATCTGACGGTCGATCACTGTGCCGGCGATCGGCGCCTTGAGATCATAGACCGTCAAGCTCTGGTTGCTCTCGATGGATGCCAGCAGATCGTCCTTGCCGATCACGTCGCCGATCCGGCGCTTGATCGCACGCGCGATGCCGGGAAAGCGCGGCGTGACCTGGACCACCGTCTCCTGATTGGCGCGCAGGACGCCATTGAACGACAAGGTTTCGGTCAGGGTCGCCGGGCCCGCTTCGGCGAAGGTGGCGCCGGCTGCCGCCAACTTGACATCGCTGATCACGATGCGGTCGGCGCCATGTTCGTCCTTCTCGGCGTGCTCGTTGCCGGCCTTCTCCTCCTTCGCGTCCTGCTTCGCGGCCTGCTGCGTCGCGGCGGGTGCGTCCTTGGGTGTCAGCATGCGATAGCCGAGGGCGCCGGCGGCGGCCGCGACCAGTGCGAGGACGATTGCGCTCGAAGTCTTCATCGTGCGCTCTCCCGCGCCAGAGCGAAGGGATTGCCGACGAGTCCTTCGATCGTGGCAACGGCGACGTGGTAGTTCTGCAGCGCCTCCTGCTCCCGCAGACGAGCCTGGGTGACGTTGGCCTGTGCGTCCAACACTTCGAGCAGCGAGAAGCGCCCGGCGCCGTAACCCTGTTCGATCTCGTTGGAAGCGGCTTGGGCCTTTGGGATGCCGGAGTCGCGAAGGATCGCGAGTTCCCGCAGCGAGCCCTGCACGTTGTCGTAGGCCCGGCCGGCGACGACGATCAGCGTGTTGCGGTTCGCCTCGCGTTCCGCCCGCGTCTTGGCGAGGTTCTGCTGTGCCGAGAGGATGTTGCCCTGGTTCTGATCGAAGATAGGTATCGGAACCGTTAGGCTGAGCCGCACCGCGTCGTCGTTGGTCTCGTTGTAGTGTCGCCATCCGGCCGAAAGGCGAACGTCAGGATAAGGCCTGAGCCGCGCCAGCAGCAGTTCGGCGTTGCGTTGCGCATAGACCGCATTCCACCGGACCAGTTGCGGGTTGGCGTCGATGGCGGCGATCACCGTCTGAAACGACGGCGCGCGCGTGGTGGCGTCGAGCCGTCCGGAGACGTTGCCGAACTTTGGGGAAGTGTCGCCCATGAGCACAGCGAGTTCGCGGCGCGCACTGGCTAGGTTCGCCTTGGTGCGCTCGCGATCGGCCTTAACGAGGGCCGCCGCGACCTCGGCGCGGCCGGTCTCGGCAGGCGACGACGCACCGGCATCGACCCGGCGCTGAAGCAACGGCGTCAGCCGCTCAAGAGCGGCGACCTGCTCGTCGAGGATCTGGATCCGCCGCTGCAGCCCGAGCACGTTCAGAAACGCAATGGCCGTTTCCGACAGAATCTGCAGACGCACCGTCTGCCGCTCGATCGTCGCCCCGTTGACGCCGGCCTGGCCGGCCGCGATGCGGGCCTCGCGCTTGCCGAACAGCTCGAAAAGCTGGCTGATCTGCAGCGTCGTCTCGGCCGACTTCGTCCCGCGATAGATGCCCGA
>NZ_LSIC01000115.1 GCF_001556045.1 Bradyrhizobium sp. CCH5-F6 | reverse complement strand
CCTCATCCTGAGGAGACCGCGAAGCGGTCGTCTCGAAGGACGAGGCGTGCGCTCACGCCGCCTTGGTCGTCACGCCTGTTGCGACCGGCAATCCCTGCTCGATCGGCAGCGACGGATCGCGCGACCATTCGTTCCAGGAGCCGAAATACATCCGCACGTCCTTCACGCCGGCATTCTTGAGCGCGAGGAAGGTGTTCGAGGCGCGCGCGCCCTTGAAGCAATACAGGTACACCGGTGTGCTCGGCGAGATGCCGACGGTGGCGCACTCGGCCAGGATCTCGTCCTTGGACTTGAAGCGCGGCCCCTCGGCGGTCGGCTTCATCATCCGGTACCATTCCAGCCACACGGCGCCGGGAATGCGGCCCTTGCGCGGGCAGAAATCCTTCCCGTAGGGGGAAGAGCTGTCGCCGATCCACTCGTCGACGTCGCGCACGTCGAGGATCGCGATGCCGGGCTTGCCGACGGCGGCGAGCATGGTCTTCGCATCGATCAGGATCTCGCCTGCTTCAGGCACGATCGGGAACGCGGCCTTCACCGGGGTCGGGACGTCCTTGGTCACCGGCAAGCCCGCGGCTGCCCAGGCGTCGAAGCCGCCGTGCAGCACCTTCACCTTGGGATAGCCGAGCATGGTGAGCAGATAATAGCCGCGGCAGGACTGGCCGAAGCCGGAATTCATCGACTGCTCGTAGACCACGGCCGTTTCCTTGCCGGAGAGGCCGGCCGCGCCGAAGGCGTCGGCGAATTTGCTCTTCAACTCGCTGATGCCCTCGGGCGTCGAGGTCGCAAGGAAGGTGAAGATGTCGTGCACGTTCACGGCGTTGGGCAGGTGCCCGGCGCCGTAGGCGTCGGGATTTCGGGTGTCGATCACGACACACGGCTCGGTCTTCAAGAGATCGGCAAGTTCGCTGGCAGAGATCAGAACGTCCGTCATGGGCAGCCTCTCCGTTGAGGTTAGGTGGTCTTCGGGGGTGGACTCGTGAAGATCAGGACTCGGCGAGCATCTTGCGCAGCTGCTTGGTGGCAGGCGTGACGATCGCGACGAAATAGGCCTCGCGCATGCGCCGCTGCGCGCGGTGGCTCTTCAGGTAGCCGCGCGCGCCACAATGCAGCATCCCCGCATGCGCCGCCGCGACGCTGGCCTCGCCGGCGCGAAGCCGCAGCGCGATCACCTTGCGCCAGTAGGTTTCCTCCTCGTTGTAGGGATCGCGCGCCAGCGCCATGGTCTCGGCCTCGAGCTCGGCGGCGAGATCGCGGAAATGCACCGGCTGCTGCGGCAGATAGCGGTTGATGTGCCCGAGGGGACTGTCCACCTCGTCCATGATGTTGATGCAATCCTTGATCAGGCCGAGCGCCATGCCGGCCTGGAGCAGGATGAAGCCGGCGCGAATCTTCTTGACGAAGGGCGCGGCGGGATCGGCGAGGATCAGCTCGTCCGGCACGAACACGTCGCGGAACTGCACCCCGTAAGTGCCGGTGCCGTCCATGGCGAGGAACGGCTTGCAAGGCGTCAGCGTGATCGCGGGGTCCGAGCAGTCGGCCAGGAACATCACCGTGCCGGGCTCGCCACCTGCCTGATCGTCCTCACGCTCGAAGATGGTGCCGAAATAATGGTCGGGACCGAGATTGGAGACCCAGGGCAGCGCGCCGCGCACGATATAGCCGCCCTCGACCTTGCGCCCCTTCAGCTTCAATTTCTCGATGCCGAAGAAGCTCTTCATGGGGTTGGAGAGTCCGGTGCCGCCGAGCACGCGCCCCGTCGAGAAGGCATCGCCGAAGCGTCTGGCGAGCTTCATGTTCGTCGAGTTCGCCGCATACCAGACCAGCGTGTTCTGGCACCAGGCCATGAAGGCCGTGGCTCCACAGACCTCGCCGATCGCCGACATCGCCTGGATCGCGCAGCGCAGATCGGCGGGGCCTTCGTGAGGCACGTGACTGCCCCACGCCCCGACCGCGCCGAACTTGCGCAGCACCTCGGCCGGATAGACCGTACCGTCGTCGATCCCTACGGCGAGCGGCGCGAGCTGCTCGCGCGCGATCCGCGCCACCTCGCCCGCAATGGACGGTGCGGGCTGATCCATAACTTCGGCCCGCGATAAAGCCAGTGAACCCATGATCGTCTCCCGCACCTTGTCCTGTTTGCCGTTTGCTAGATGCCGACCTCGAGATTGACCGGCCGGGTGAAGGTGTTGGCGACCGGCGACCATTTCTTCACATGGGCGACCAGCGCGTTGATCTCGTCCTGCGAGATGCCCTCGCATTCCATGTCGACCTTGACGCGGACGTCGGTGAAGCCGACCGGCTTGTCGGAAGTGTCGCCCGTGCCCCAGACCGCAGTGATGTTGAGATCGCCTTCGAGCTCCAGCTCGAGCTTGTTGACGATCCAGCCGCGGTGCACCGCATTGGCGTGCAGGCCGACCGCGAGGCAGGAGCCGAGCGCCGCAAGCGAGGCTTCGGACGGATTGGGCGCGGTGTCGTCGCCCAGCAGCCCCGGCGGCTCGTCGACGATGTAGGGCGGCAGGTTGCGGATGTAGTTGGCGTGGCGGAATTTACCTTCCGCGACCGTCTTGCACTTCAAGGTCTTGATGACCTTCGGATTCGCCTTGCCGTTGGCGATCAGCTGCTCGAGTCCATTCTTGTCGATGGGCGCGAGGCACCCCGTCAGCACTGTCTTTTGAACGACGGCAGTCATCAGTCTTCTCCCTGGCAGAAGTGGAAATCGGTAGGATACCGAACGGTCTGTTTCCTTGCATGGAGCGTGCCAGAAGCGACCGAAAGCGAAATGCGAAGCATTGGAGCCGCTTACGCGTCGCTGCCTGCGGATTGATCAGCTCCCTCCTGCCCAAAGGCGGAGCAGAAGCATCAGCGGATGCGAATCTTTTCGGCGCCAACCAGATGCGACTTGCTGATGTGATGCAGCTGCGATTAAGTTGCAGCTTATGGCAAAGACGTCATCGAAGAAGAATTCGAGCTCGCCCCACGCTGGCGCAGGCGACGACGAATCCGCACGTGGGCGCCTGCTCAATGCCGCGACGCATCTGTTCTGCAAGAACGGCATCAACGCCACCGGCATCGATGCGATCATCGAAGAGGCCGGCACCGCGAAGACCACGCTCTACAAGCTGTTCGGCTCCAAGACCAATCTCGTCAATGCCGTGCTGGAAAGCGAAGGCAAGCAGTGGCGCGAATGGTTCATCTCCGCCATGGAAGAAGGCGGCGGCGACGCGCAGGCGAAGCTCACGCGCATCTTTCCCGCGCTGAAGAGCTGGTTCGCGGAAGAGCGCTTCTACGGCTGCCCCTTCATCAATGCGGTCGGCGAGCACGACAAGGACGCCAAGCAGTTCCGCAACATCGCGCTGAAGCACAAGAAGATCGTGCTCGGCCACATCGAGAAGCTCGCCCTCGAGCTCGGCTCGACCGAGCCCGCGGTGCTGGCCCACCAGCTCGGCCTGATCATCGACGGCGCGATCGTCGCGGCGATGATCTCGCGCGATCCAGGCGTGGCCGATACGGCGGCACTCACGGCAGGTCCCCTGCTCGGGCAGTCCAAGGCGAAGAGGAAGCGGGCGGCCGATCAGCTGGAGGCGGTGTGATCCGTCTCTCCGTAGCCCGCATGAGCGCAGCGACATGCGGGGATACCTGCGAGACCGAGACAAAGTTGCGCCCCACTTTGCCCATCATGTGGACGCTGCCGGGCCTCGAGAAGCGTTGAACCCCTGTTCGATCGAAGATACCTTCGACCATCTTCGTCCGGCAAAGACAAGTTTCAAGGGGGACGTCATGGTTCGCAGCTCAACCGCCTCTGCACTCCTGGCCGTGACGATATGGATTGCCGGCATCGCAAGTGCCGAGGCGCAGCGGCCGGAGCTCAACGCACCTGACCTCGTCCTCGTAAACGGAAAGGTTCTGACGTTGGACGATCGGTCGACGGTGACGGAGGCCGTGGCCGTTGCAGATAGAAAGATCCTCGCGACGGGAGCCAGCGCTGCGATGAAAGCTCTGGCAGGCTCCGGGACCCGCGTGCTCGATCTGGCAGGAAAGACCGTCATCCCCGGATTGATCGATACCCACACTCACTTCAAGGCCGCCGGGCTTGCCGACTATGTCGTCATCATGGGCCGAGCCAAGACGGTCGCCGAAGCGCTCGAGGCCATCAAGACATTCGCGGCGAAGAAAAAGCCGGGAGAGTGGATCGTCGGTGGCGCCTGGCATCCGCCGTCGCAATTGGCAGAGAAGCGCTATCTGACCAGGCAGGAGATCGACAGCGTCGCTCCCAACAATCCGGTCTATCTCCGCACCGTCGGACATTTCTCGATGGCGAACACCATGGCTCTCCAGCGGGTCGGCGTCGACAAGACCACCGAAGACCCCAGTGGAGGCAAGTTTGAGCGCGACGCGGCCGGTGAATTGACCGGCGTGCTCGTGGAGACGGCGATCGATCGGGTCGAGAAGGCCGTGCCGCCCTGGACGGAAGACGACGAAATGCGGCAGTTCACCATCGCCCAAGGCGTACTGAACAGCTTCGGCATCACGAGCGCCGTCGAAGGCGCGACGGAGCCACGCGACATCCGCACGCTGCAGAAGCTGGCAGCGGCCGGGAAAGCCACATTGCGCACCGGCGTGATGTTTCGACCGGAGCCGCCTGCCGACCTCACCGCATGGGACGCCATCATGGCGGGCAATGGCGCCGCTTCGGGTTTCGGCGACGATTGGCTCAAGTTCGCCGGCATCAAGATCTTCTACGATGGCGGCATGACTCTGAAGACCGCGCTCATGCGCGAGGTCTATCCGGATTCCCACGACAACTACCACGGCGTCGCCCAGCAGACGCCCGAGCGGCTGAGGCAGCTCATCTCCATCTGCAACCGACATAACTGGCGGGTCGGCGTCCACGTGGTCGGCGACCTCGGCATCGACCAGGTGCTCGATGCCTTCGAGGCCGTGGACAAGGAAAAGTCGATCCGCGACCGCCGCTTCGTCCTCATTCACGCCAGCCTGATCCGGCCGGAACAGATGGAGCGTGCGCACAAGCTGGGCGCCCGTGTCGATTTCCAGAATGCCTTCATGTGGGACAAGGCAGCAACCGTGGAACGGTTTCTCGGGAAGGCAACCGCCGATCGTGCCGTGCCGACCCGGACGTTGATCGAAAAGATGGGGCTCGACAACCTCGGCGCCG
This sequence comes from Bradyrhizobium sp. CCH5-F6, assembly GCF_001556045.1. Lineage (GTDB taxonomy): Bacteria > Pseudomonadota > Alphaproteobacteria > Rhizobiales > Xanthobacteraceae > Bradyrhizobium. The sequence goes on along the minus strand of NZ_LSIC01000115.1, from coordinate 57,447 downwards.
GCACGGATTTTCCGGTCAACCCGATCAACCCCTTCCTCAACATGTACGTCATGGTGACCCGGAAGGACCCCAACGGAAACGTCTACGGCTCGGGGGAAGCTATTACTCGCGAGCAAGCCCTACGGCTCTACACCAGCGCGGCTTCTCGCTACACGTTTGATGAAGCGCGTAAAGGGACCATCGAGCCTGGGAAGCTTGCGGACATCGTGGTGCTCTCCGCGGATTACACGGTCGTGCCTGAGGAGCAGATCAAGGACATCAAGGCCGACCTGACGCTCGTGGGCGGCAAGATTGTCTTTCAGCGCTGAACCGCCCCTCACTGGCCGAAGTGAGCGAGAGCGACAATCCGCTTTGACATCCGACGAGACCTACGCGCTCTGCTCGATCATCCCCTGCAGCCGCACGAGCTCTGCCTCCAGGTCGCGCTCCACGTCCGCCGCGCGGATGTCGATCACGCGATAGTCCCGCGCCTCGAGCCAGGTCCGCCGTCCCGCGCGGTCCGCGGCGATCGCCTCGCCCTCACCCGGGTTCACCAGTTCGACCGCGATCCGGTGCGGGAACGAGACGAAGTCCGGGATGTGGCGGCCGACCGGGGTCTGGCGCTTGAACTGGCCGGCGAAGCGGCGGTCGCGCGTCAGCGCCTGCCAGAGCAGGCGTTCGGCGTCGGTCGGGTTGCGGCGGAGCAGGCGGGCAAGGCCGCGCACGGTCGAGCCGCTGTCGGGGACGCCGCCGCCCTGCCCGTGCTCGGCCAAGAGCGCGCGCAGGCGCGTCGCCTGCTCGCCGTCGAGCACGCCGCCCTTGGCCGGGCCCTTGCGTCCCTCCGCGATCGCCATCACCACGCCGTGCAGGGTGTGCATGTCCTGCTTGGTCGGCTCCATCCGGGTGAAGATGTTGCGCAGGTTCACCAGCATGGTGTCGCGCTTCTCGGCCGGGCGCAGGAATTCGACCTTGTCGAGCTCGCGCACGAGATTGTCGAAGAAGGCCTGCATCTGATGCTGCGAGGCGCGCTCGGAGCGCTCCGGCATGGCGTGCGGCAGCGCGCCCGAGGTCGCGCGCTTGAACCATTCGTAGCCGACCAGCAGCACGGCCTGGGCGAGGTTGAGCGAGGCAAAACCCGGATTGACCGGGAAGGTGATGATCCGGTTGGCGAGCCCGACCTCCTCGTTGGTCAGGCCCCAGCGCTCGCGGCCGAACAGGATGCCGCACCTGCCGCCGCTCGCGACGTGCCCGGCGATCTCGCTGGCTGCGGCCTCCGGCCCGACCACGGGCTTGGCCTGGTCGTGGGGGCGCGCCGTGGTGGCGAACAACAGGTCGAGGTCGGCGACCGCCTGCTCCACCGTGTCGAACAATTCGACCTTTTCCAGAATGTGGTCTGCGCCGGCCGCGGCGCGCTGGGCGGCGATGTTGGGCCAGCCGTCCCTGGGGTTGACGATGCGCAGGCGGCTCAGGGCAAAGTTGCCCATGGCGCGCGCGGCCATGCCGATGTTCTCGCCGAGCTGCGGCTCGACCAGGATGACGATGGGACCGTCGAGGGATAGACCCGCCTTGCTCTTGTCAGTCCCCGACATCTCGCTCCGCTTTCACACTGTCTCCCAAGGCCTTGGCCAGGCGCTCTCAGGACCTGATTCAAGCCGCGCCTTCCGGCCGGCCCCGCCCGCCTGTCGTTTGCCTGTCCTGACGAAATTCTCAAGGGAAATAACGGGTTGAATTCGACTTTTGAATCACGCCGGGAACGGGAGCCCCGGCGCGGCCGAGGCCCGGCCGGCCGCTCCCCATCTGCGGAAGCTGGATGAGCTAAAAGTGCATAATCCCTTGGCTTTCGCCAGCCGCGCCGCGGTGCTAAGAGGCGGCGGATATTCCCGTGGCGCGCCACAAGCGCCGTTCCCAAGAGGCTCCCCCGATCATGGCAAAAATCAAGGTATCCAATCCCGTCGTCGAACTCGATGGCGACGAGATGACCCGGATCATCTGGCAGTACATCAAGGACAAGCTGATCAACCCGTTCCTGGATGTCGAGCTGCTCTATTTCGACCTGGGCATGGAATACCGCGACCACACCAACGATCAGGTCACCATCGACGCTGCCGAGGCGATCAAGAAGGTCGGCGTCGGCGTCAAGTGCGCCACCATCACCCCGGACGAGGCCCGGGTGAAGGAGTTCAACCTCAAGCAGATGTGGAAGTCGCCGAACGGCACCATCCGCAACATCCTCGGCGGCGTGATCTTCCGCGAGCCGATCATCTGCAAGAACGTGCCGCGCCTGGTTCCCGGCTGGACCAAGCCGATCATCATCGGCCGCCACGCCTATGGCGACCAGTATCGCGCCACCGACATCAAGTTCCCGGGCAAGGGCACCCTCTCGATGAAGTTCGTCGGCGAGGACGGCACCGTGATCGAGAAGGAAGTGTTCAAGGCGCCCGGCGCCGGCGTCGCCATGGAGATGTACAATCTCGACGACTCCATCATCGACTTCGCCCGCGCCTCCTTCAATTACGGCCTGCTCCGCAATTATCCGGTGTACCTGTCGACCAAGAACACGATCCTCAAGGTCTATGACGGCCGCTTCAAGGACATCTTCCAGGAGATCTTCGACAAGGAGTTCAAGAAGGAGTTCGACGCCAAGGGCCTGACCTACGAGCACCGCCTGATCGACGACATGGTGGCCTCGGCGCTGAAATGGTCCGGCGGCTATGTCTGGGCCTGCAAGAACTACGACGGCGACGTGCAGTCCGACACCGTCGCGCAGGGCTACGGCTCGCTCGGCCTGATGACCTCGGTGCTGCTCACCCCCGACGGCAAGACCGTCGAGGCCGAAGCCGCCCACGGCACGGTGACCCGCCACTACCGCGAGCACCAGAAGGGCAAGGAGACCTCGACCAACTCCATCGCCTCGATCTTCGCCTGGACGCGTGGCCTCGCCCACCGTGCCAAGCTCGACAACAATGCCGAGCTCGCCAAGTTCGCGAGCACGCTGGAGAAGGTCTGCGTCGACACCGTCGAGGCCGGCTACATGACCAAGGACCTCGCGCTCCTCGTCGGCGCCGACCAGCGCTGGCTCTCGACCACCGGCTTCCTCGACAAGGTCGCCGAGAACCTGGCGAAAGAGCTGGCGTAAGCTGCCAACCGCAATTTCGCCCGACTGAGCCAGACATCATCACGGGCCGCGCCAAGCGCGGCCCGTTTCTTTTGTGTGGCCCCCCGCGCGGAGATGCGACCATGTCGATCAAGCCTATCGTCACCTGCCTGATGCTCCTCGCCGCCTTGGCCGAGCCGGCCGCCGCCGCAGACCCACTCCCCGACGCCATCGCCGCGCCCGGCGAGACCGTGGTGCTCAGCGTCCACGCCGAGGGCGCACAGGTTTACGAATGCAAGGCGACCGCCGACGGCAAGCTCGCCTGGGCCTTTCGCGAGCCGATCGCCACCCTGCTCTCCGAGGGCAAGACCATCGGCCGGCACTATGCCGGCCCGAACTGGGAGCATGCCGATGGCAGCGCGGTGGTCGGCAAGGCCATCGGCAACGCGCCGGGCGCAACCCCAGCCGACATCCCCTGGCTGAAGCTGGAGGTGACCTCCCGCCGCGGCAGCGGCGTGCTGACGCCCGTCACCACGGTCCAGCGCATCAACACCCATGGCGGCAAGCTCGACGGCGCTTGTGACAAGGCCGGCGAATTCAGGAGCGCGCCTTACTCGGCGGACTACGTTTTCCTGAAGAAGGGCTGAGACCGACGCTCTTCATGGTGATCGAACGCTTCCAGGACCGGGATCCAATTCCGGTCTACCGGCGGGTGCGCGCTGAGGGCGTCAAGCTTCCGGATGGGCTCAATATCTCGGCAGCTGGATCGAGCCCAAGGAGACGCGCGAGGTCGTGGCGCCCTTCCTCGACCAGGCGTGACGGCTACGCGCCGGGTCTCTCTTCCTTCTCCGCCTGCGCCAGTTCGGCGAGCGCGAGATCGCCGGTGTCGGCGAGCCTGGCCTTGGCGGTGGTATGGACGTGGTCGGCGAGCGTCGGCATGCGCTCGATCAGCGCGTGGAAATCCTGGGCGTCGAGCACCAGCAGCCGCGTCTTGCGCGTCGCCGTCACCGTGCCGCTGCGCTTGGTCTTGTGCAGCAGCGCGATCTCGCCGAAGAAGGTGCCGTCGGCGAGCCGCACGTGCTGGTTCGGCAACGCGATCTCGACCTCGCCGGCGGTGATGAAGTACATCGACGAGGCGGCATCGCCGCGCCGCACCAATATCTCGCCCTGCTCGATGGTGCGGGCCCGCAACAGGCGCATGATGTCGGCGATCTCCGCGGCAGACAGATGCGAGAACAGCGGCACCCGCGCCAGCATGCCCCAAGTGACGACGAAGTCGCGCCGCTTCACCTCTTCCGCGAATGCGGTGGAGATGATCGCGACCGGCAGCGCGATCATGGCAAAGCCGGCGATGATAGCGAAAGTGGAGACGAACTTGCCGAGCGGCGTCACCGGCACGACGTCGCCATAGCCGACGGTGCCGAGCGTGACGATCGCCCACCACATCGCCTGCGGAATGGTGCCGAGCTTGTCCGGCTGCACGTCGCGCTCGATGGCGTAGAGCAGCGAGGCGAAGGTCAGGACCGCGCCGATCAGGATGACGATGCAGCCGATCAGCGCCCGCCGCTCGGCATGCACGGCGGCGAGCAGCGAGCGCATCGCCGGCGAATAGCGGATCAGCTTGAAGAACGGCAGCACGCCGAGCGCGGCCAGCGTCGCATGCCCGCCGGTGGCGAGCACGATCGCCGCGGGCAGGAACGCCATGAGATCGATGATGCCGAGCGCGGAGAAGGCGTAGCCGAGCCGGTCGGCCAGTGCTGAGCCCCTGCGCTGGGTGTGCCCCGCCACCGTCCACAGCCGCGCCGCATATTCCAGCGCGAACACGATCACGGACAGAGTGGTGATGCCTGCGAACAGCGTCCCGAACTGCGCATCGAGCTCCGGCACCGAGGCGAGGATCATCGCGGCGACGTTGAGCACGATGACCCCGATGATCAGCTGGATGAAGCGCGACCCGATCGAATAGGCCAGCGGATCGTGCTCCAGCAAATCGTAGAGGCGATCCCGAAAGCCGGGATCGCGAAGCCCACGTCCGCGCGGAACGGGGGCCATCGGGTCTTAAGCGCCTGCCATCGCTTTTTCGATCGCCGCCAGTGCCTCGGACGCCTTGGCGCCGTCGGGGCCGCCGGCCTGCGCCATGTCGGGCCGGCCGCCGCCGCCCTTGCCGCCGAGCGTTTCGGAGGCGATGCGGACGAGGTTCACGGCGTTGAAGCGCGCGGTGAGGTCCTGCGTGACGCCGACCACGACGCCGGCCTTGCCGTCCTCGGTGACGCCGACGATGGCGACGACACCCGATCCGATCTGCTTCTTGCCGTCGTCGGCAAGGCTCTTGAGATCCTTCATCTCGATGCCCTCGACCGCGCGCGCCATCAGCTTGACGTCGCCGACCTCGCGCACGCCGGACGCTGCGCCGTTGCCGGCGGACGCACCGCCGCCCATCGCCAGCTTCTTGCGGGCGTCGGAGAGCTCGCGCTCGAGCTTCTTGCGCTCCTCCATCAGCGCGGCGATGCGGGCCGGCACGTCGTCGATCGAGGTGCGCAGCTCGTTCGCCGCGGTCTTCGCCAGCGTCATGGTCTCGTTGGCGTGCTTGCGCGCATAATTGCCGGTGAGCGCCTCGATGCGGCGCACGCCGGAGGCCACCGCGCTCTCGCTCGTCAGCGTGATCAGGCCGATATCGCCGGTACGCTTCACATGCGTGCCGCCGCAGAGCTCGACCGACCAGCCGAGCGCGTTGGCGCCGCGCTCGCGCGCGGTCCTGCCCATCGAGACGACGCGGACCTCGTCGCCGTATTTCTCGCCGAACAGCGCGCGCGCCCCCGCCTCACGGGCCTCGTCGACGCCCATGACGCGGGTGGTGACCTCGTCGTTCTCCAGCACCACGTCGTTGGCGATGTCCTCGACGCGGGCGAGCTCCTCCGCCGTGATCGGCTTCGGATGCACGAAGTCGAAGCGCAGACGGTCGGGCGCGACCATCGAGCCGCGCTGGGCGATATGGTCGCCGAGCACTTGGCGCAGCGCCTCGTGGATGAGGTGGGTCGCCGAGTGATGGGCGCGGATCGAGGAGCGCCGCGAATGATCCACCTCGAGCTGCAGCGCGGTGCCGAGCTTGATTTCGCCGCTCTCCACCGTGCCGACATGGACGAAGAGATCGCCGAGCTTCTTCTGCGTGTCGGTGACGCGGAACTTGATGCCGCCCTCACCCGTCAGCACACCGGTGTCGCCGACCTGGCCGCCGGACTCCGCATAGAACGGCGTCTGGTTGAGCACGATCGCGCCGGTCTCGCCGGCCTTGAGGCTGGCAACTTCGTGGCCGTCCTTCACCAGCGCGGACACCACGCCTTCGGCGCTCTCGGTCTCGTAGCCCAGGAATTCAGTCGCACCCAGCTTCTCGCGCAGCGGGAACCAGATCGCCTCGGAAGCCGCCTCGCCCGAGCCCTTCCAGGACTCGCGCGCCTTCACTTTCTGGCGCTCCATCGCATCCGTGAACGCCGCCTGGTCGACGCCGATGCCGCGCGACTTCAGCGCGTCCTGCGTCAGGTCCAGCGGGAAGCCGTAGGTGTCGTAGAGCGTGAAGGCGACGTCGCCGTCGAACATGTCGCCCTTCTTCAGGCCGGCCGACTTCTCGTCGAGGATCGCGAGGCCGCGCGACAGCGTCTTGCGGAAGCGGGTCTCCTCCAGCCGCAGCGTCTCCTCGATCAGCTTCTCCGCGCGCATCAGCTCGGGATAGGCCTGGCCCATCTCGCGGACCAGCGCCCAGACCAGCCGGTGCATCAGCGGCTCCTTCGCGCCCAGCAGCTGCGCATGGCGCATGGCGCGGCGCATGATCCGACGCAGCACATAGCCGCGGCCCTCGTTCGAGGGCAGCACGCCGTCGGAGACGAGGAAGGCCGAGGAGCGCAGATGGTCGGCGATGACGCGGAACGAGGCCACGGTCTGCTCGTTCGGCCCGGTGCCGAGCGCGGACGCCGTCGCATCGATCAGGTTCTTGAACAGGTCGGTCTCGAACACGCTCTCGACACCCTGGAGGATGCAGGCCATGCGCTCCAGGCCCATGCCGGTGTCGATCGAGGGACGCGGCAACGGCTGGCGCTCCTCCTTCGTCACCTGCTCGAACTGCATGAACACGAGATTCCAGAATTCGAGGAAGCGGTCGCCATCCTCCTCCGGCGAGCCCGGAGGCCCGCCCCAGATGTGCTCGCCGCGGTCGATGAAGATCTCCGAGCATGGGCCGCAAGGGCCGGTGTCGCCCATCGCCCAGAAATTGTCCGAGGTCGGGATGCGGATGATGCGGTCTTCGGAGAAGCCGGCGATCTTCTTCCACAGGCCCGCCGCCTCGTCGTCGGTGTGGTAGACCGTGACGAGCAGCTTGTCCTTCTTCAGCCCGAACTCGCTCGTGATCAGCTTCCAGGCGAGCTCGATCGCGCGCTCCTTGAAGTAGTCGCCGAACGAGAAATTGCCGAGCATCTCGAAGAAGGTGAGATGGCGCGCGGTGTAGCCGACATTGTCGAGGTCGTTGTGCTTGCCGCCGGCGCGCACGCATTTCTGCGACGTGGTGGCGCGCTGATAGGGCCGCTTCTCCACGCCGGTGAAGACGTTCTTGAACTGCACCATGCCGGCATTGGTGAACATCAAGGTGGGATCGTTGCGCGGCACCAATGGCGAGGACGGCACGATCTCGTGGCCGTTCTCGGCAAAGAAGTTCAGAAAGGTCGACCTGATCTCGTTGACGCCGCTCATGTTCATCCAATCGGGTGTGCTTGGGCCCGCTTCTCGCCGTCCAAACCGGACGTTAAGGCTGATATCTGCGGGCCAAAGCGCTTTTAGACAAGGCCAGCTTCGCTGTCCAGAAACTGTGCAGAGAGATCAGAGGGTTGCCATATCGGCGCAATCCCGTTGATAGGACGAGCGGACTCGTTGACAGGCTTGGCTGGCCTGTGGTCTGTACCCATCTGTATCGTACGGCCACGTCGGGAGAGACCGGCTTTGCTAAGCCGGCGCCGAAGGAGCAACCGCCCCGGAAACTCTCAGGCAAAAGGACCGCGTGGCTTTGACAGCATCTGGAAAGAGGCGCCGACGGGCCTAAGAACCCGGATGGCGTCCGCCGACGGGATAATACTCTCAGGCACAGCGACAGATGGGGCTTCGACTGGTTGGCTCGGGGAATCGTCCCCGGGGAACCGCCGAGGGACCCTGTGATGTCAGTACCCGACGACCAAAAATCTCTCCGACATACCCCGCTCCACGCCCTGCATGTGTCCCTTGGCGGCAAGATGGTGCCGTTCGCGGGCTATGACATGCCCGTGCAGTACCCCGCGGGCGTGCTGAAGGAGCACCTCCATACGCGAGCCGCGGCCGGCCTGTTCGACGTCTCCCATATGGGGCAGCTCGCGCTGCGGCCGAAATCGGGCAAGGTCGAGGACGCTGCCCGCGCGCTGGAACGGCTGGTCCCGCAGGACATCGTGGCGATCGCGTCGGGACGGCAGCGCTACGCCCAGTTCACCAATGCGGAAGGCGGGATTCTCGACGATCTCATGGTCGCCAATTTCGGCGATCACCTTTTCCTGGTCGTCAACGCCGCCTGCAAGGACGCGGACGAGGCGCATCTGCGCGCGAATCTGTCCGACGACTGCGTCATCGATTCTCTTGCCGACCGCGCGCTGATCGCGCTGCAGGGCCCGAAGGCGGAAACGGCGCTGGCGAAATTGTGTGCAGAGGCGCCATCCATGACATTCATGGATGCCGGGCCGCATGAGGTGGCCGGCATCAAATGCTTCGTCTCACGCTCCGGCTATACCGGCGAGGACGGATTCGAGATCTCCGTTCCCGCGGCGGATGCCGAAAGGCTCACCAGGACGCTGCTCGAAAACCCGGACGTGCTGCCGATCGGCCTGGGCGCCCGCGACAGCCTGCGGCTGGAAGCCGGGCTTTGCCTGTACGGCCACGACATCGACACCGCGACCACGCCGGTCGAGGCCGCGCTGGAATGGTCGGTGCAGAAGAGCCGCCGCAGCGGCGGGATGCGCGCCGGCGGTTTTCCCGGCGCCGAGAAGATTCTTGCGCATTTCGACAAGGGCGCGTCCCGCCGCCGCGTCGGCCTGCGTGCCGAAGGCCGCGCGCCGGTGCGCGAGGGCGCGCTGCTGTTTGAGGATCAGGCCGGAGGCGCGCCGATCGGAAAGGTCACCTCGGGCGGTTTCGGCCCGAGCCTGAACGCGCCGGTCGCGATGGGCTACGTGCCGTTGAGCCTGAGCGCGCTCGGCAGCAAGCTCTTCGCCGAGGTGCGCGGCCAACGCCTGCCGCTCGCAGTCGCCGCCATGCCCTTCGTGAAAAACACCTACAAACGCTGAGGACAAGACAATGACCACGACGCTGTACACCTCCGACCATGAATGGCTCGCCATCGACGGTGACGTCGCCACCGTCGGCATCACCGATTACGCCCAGCAGCAGCTCGGCGACGTCGTGTTCGTCGAATTGCCCAAGGTCGGCCGGAGCTTGAAGAAGGCCGAAGCCGCCGCCGTCGTGGAATCGGTGAAGGCCGCCTCCGACGTCTACGCGCCTGTCACGGGCGAAGTGCTCGAGGCCAACGAGGCGCTCGCCGCCGAGCCGGCGCTGGTCAATTCGGATGCGCAGGGTGCGGCGTGGTTCTTCAAGATCAAGATTGCCGACAAGAGCGAACTCGGCGGCCTCATGGATGAAGCTGCCTACAAGGCGCATACGGCGTGAGATGAAGCAGACCCAAGCGATCGTCATGCCCCGCGAAGGCGGGGCATCCAGCAGCCACCGGCAGCACGGATTGAACCGGGAAGCCGCGGCGTACTGGATCGGCCGCCTTCGCGGACGATGACGACGGCGACGACGACAGATGACCTGAAGCGAGGACCCATGATGACCGCGCACCGCAAATCCAACGGCGACACCGCCGCCTCTTTCGTCCGCCGCCACATCGGGCCCTCGGCACGCGATGTCACCGCAATGCTCGAAACCGTCGGCGCGAAAAGCGTCGACGCGCTCATGACGGAGACGCTGCCGGCGTCGATCCGGCAGGCCGCCCCGCTCGATCTCGGCAAGCCGCTCAGCGAGACCGAGGCGATCGCGCATATGGCCGATCTCGCGCGTCAGAACCAGGTCTTCACCTCGCTGATAGGGCAAGGTTATTCCGGCACGATCCTGCCCGCGGTGATCCAGCGCAACATCCTCGAGAACCCGGCCTGGTACACGGCTTACACGCCCTATCAGCCCGAGATCAGCCAGGGCCGGCTGGAGGCGCTGCTCAACTTCCAGACCATGATCTGCGACCTCACCGGGCTCGACGTCGCCAACGCCTCGCTGCTCGATGAAGCCACCGCCGCCGCCGAAGCCATGGCGCTCGCGGAGCGGCACTCGCAGGTCAAGGCGAAGGCCTTCTTCGTCGACAAGGACGTCCATCCGCAGACGCTGGCGGTGATGCGCACCCGCGCCGAGCCGCTGGGCTGGGAGCTGATCGTCGGCGATCCCCTGACCGATCTCGACAAGAGCGACGTGCTCGGCGCCCTGCTGCAATATCCGGGCTCTTCTGGCGCATTGCGCGACCTCAGGCCCGCGATTGCCGCGCTGAAGGCCAAGGGCGCGCTCGCGATCGTCGCGGCCGACCTGCTGGCGCTGACCCTGCTCGCCTCGCCCGGCGAGCTCGGCGCCGACATCGCGATCGGATCGGCGCAGCGCTTCGGCGTTCCCATGGGTTATGGCGGGCCGCACGCGGCCTACATGGCGGTGCGCGATGCGCTGAAGCGTTCGCTGCCAGGCCGCATCGTCGGCCTCTCCGTCGACTCCCGTGGGATGCCGGCCTATCGCCTTGCGCTGCAGACCCGCGAGCAGCACATCCGCCGCGAGAAGGCGACCTCCAACATCTGCACCGCGCAGGTGCTGCTCGCCGTGATCGCCTCGATGTATGCGGTCTATCACGGCCCCGAGGGGCTCTCGCAGATCGCGCGCGTCGTCCACCGCCGCACCGCCGTTCTCGCGAGCGGCCTGCGCAAGCTCGGCTTTGCGCCGCAGTCCGAAAACTTCTTCGACACGCTCAGCATCGATGCCGGGGCCAAGCGCGCCGAGATCGTCGCGCGCGCCGCGGCCGAAAAGATCAATCTCGGCGTCAGCGACCGCGGCTTGCGTATCGCACTCGACGAGACCACGACGTCTGCGACGGTGGAAGCGGTCTGGCGCGCCTTCGGCGGCACGCTCGCCTATGCCGAAATCGACGCCGAGACGCGCGAGGCGCTGCCGGAGGCGCTGAAGCGCACCACTGCGTTCCTCACCCACCCGGTGTTCCACGCGCATCGCTCGGAGACCGAGATGCTGCGCTACATGCGCAAGCTCAGCGATCGCGACCTCGCGCTCGACCGCGCCATGATCCCGCTCGGCTCCTGCACCATGAAGCTGAACGCGACCACCGAGATGATGCCGCTGACCTGGCCGGAATTCGCCTCGCTGCATCCGTTCGTCCCGCGCGAGCAGGCCGCCGGCTATCACGCGCTGTTCGCGCGCCTGGAAAAATGGCTGTGCGACATCACCGGCTATGACGCCATCTCGCTGCAGCCGAACTCGGGCGCACAGGGCGAATATGCCGGGCTGCTCGCGATCCGCGGCTATCACGCCGCGCGCGGAGAGAGCCACCGCAAGATCTGCCTGATCCCCTCCTCCGCCCACGGCACCAACCCGGCCTCGGCCGCGATGGCCGGCATGGACGTGGTGGTGGTCGCCTGCGAGAAGAACGGCGACGTCGACGTCAATGATCTCCGCGCCAAGGCGGAGAAGCACTCCAACGACCTCGCCGCGGTCATGATTACCTATCCCTCGACGCATGGCGTGTTCGAGGAGCACATCCGCGAGATCTGCGACATCGTCCACGGCCATGGCGGCCAGGTGTATCTCGACGGCGCCAACCTCAACGCGCAGGTCGGCCTGAGCAGGCCCGGCGATTACGGCGCCGACGTTAGCCATCTCAACTTGCACAAGACCTTCTGCATCCCGCATGGCGGCGGCGGCCCGGGCATGGGGCCGATCGGCGTCAAGGCGCACCTCGCGCCGTTCCTCCCCGGCCATCCCGCCACCAAGGCAGATGCCCCGGTCGGCCCGGTCTCGGCCGCGCCGTTCGGCTCGGCGTCGATCCTGACCATCTCCTACATCTACATCCTGATGATGGGCGGCGAAGGCCTGAAGCGCGCCACCGAGATTGCGATCCTCAACGCCAACTACATCGCTGCAAGGCTCGATCCGCACTTCCCGGTGCTCTACAGGAACGAGAAGGGCCGCGTCGCCCACGAGTGCATCGTCGATCCCCGTCCGTTGAAGACGACAAGCGGCGTCACCGTGGACGATATCGCAAAGCGTCTGATCGACTACGGCTTCCACGCGCCGACCATGAGCTTCCCGGTGCCGGGCACGCTGATGATCGAGCCGACCGAGTCCGAGTCGAAGGCCGAGCTTGACCGCTTCTGTGACGCGATGATCGCGATCCGGAAGGAGATCGCCGACGTCGAGGCCGGCCGCTTCAAGATCGAAGCCTCGCCGCTGCGCCACGCGCCGCATACCGTGCACGACATCGCGGATGACGATTGGAATCGCGCCTACACCCGCAGCGAAGGCTGCTTCCCCCAGGGCACCTCGCGCACCGACAAATATTGGAGCCCGGTGGGGCGCGTCGACAACGTCTATGGCGACCGCAATTTGGTGTGCTCCTGCCCGCCGGTGAGCGATTACGCGGAGGCCGCGGAGTAGGACGCGGAGTAAGTCGCGACAGAGGTCTCGCAGGGTGGGCAAAACGAAAGCGTGCCCACCATCTGTCTCGGCACAGCGCTTGCGCGCCGCTAAGACGCAACCAACGACCGGCTTTCGCGATCCCACCGCCAGAGCCGTTCATTAGTCAGTAACGTGCCACCCCACCAACGCTTGATCGGGTTGCGACGGCGAAAGTCCTCTCTGCCCTCCAGAAGCGCTTGGCCGAATTCGGTCAGCGCCAGCCGGCTCCGGCGATAGGCGGCGTTGCGACTTCGCGCGTTGTCCGGATCGAGTGTCGCCAACTTGGCGTCGAGACCCGCAATCGCTGGCGTAGGGCCGAATGCGAGCCCTTCGAGCAGCGCGCCCAACTCCCATTGATCGAACACGCGTGTCCCCAGCGCGCCCGGCCGAAACAGCTCATCGGCACGATTGTGCCCTCTCGCGATCAGCTCGATAAGCCGCGTCTCAGTTGCCCCCAGCCCCGTCGTCGTTGAAGGCAACTCAGCGAGCAGGTCTTCCATGGCCGGCTTCAGAAAACGCAAATTGCCGAGCTGCCTGCCGAGCAGCCCGGCGCAAAGCTCTGGCGTCGGCGCACGGTAGGCCTCCCAGGCCATGCTGGCGATCGTAAAATCGCTTTCTGCCAGATCAAACTCCTGCACGTTACGCAGACGAAGCTCGGCCGGATCGGCTCCGCGCAGGTCGAAATCGACATGCCGCAACCGCAGCTTCTCAGTGGCGGATGGTGGTTCGGAACGCAGGTAATCGAGGATCCAGACCAGCTGCAGTTGACTGTTAGGTTCAGGGTCGAACCACAGTTCGATGACGTCGACCCCGTAACTCTCGCAGACCCAGAGCAAGGCGCCAGCTCGATCCTGTCGCCTGATCAGGGGCGAATAGCGGACAGGAACGCAATCCGACCAGTGCATCTCATCGTACCACGTTCTGGACCGGCGCCAGGCGAGATAGCCATCGAGATGGTCAGCTGACGGAAGTGGTCCGGAGACGAAGCGATAGATGAAGGGAATGACCAAGTCAGCACGATCCGCGAGCGCGAGACCGACGCCGGACGAACTCGTCAGGATCACGCGCTTCATCGTCGGCGGGGCCCCCTCACGCAAAACGAAACGGGCACTGACGACGTCGGCAACTCAACGTCTTCAGCGCCCGCTCCTCGCGAAAGGCTTTCGCGTTAAGGCTTACTCGTCCGCCGGCTCCTCGCCGTCGGCGTCGCGCTCGGGCGTACCCGCCAGGATCTGCTCGGCGATCAGGCCGGAGTTCTGGCGGATCGCCGTCTCGATCTTGGCGGTCATGTCGGGATTGGCCTTCAGGAACGCCTTCGAATTCTCGCGGCCCTGACCGAGACGCTGGCTGTCATAGGAGAACCAGGCGCCGGACTTCTCGACGATGCCGGCCTTGACGCCGAGATCGAGGATCTCGCCCATCTTGGAGACGCCCTCGCCGTACATGATGTCGAACTCGACCTGCTTGAAGGGCGGCGCCAGCTTGTTCTTCACCACCTTGACGCGCGTGGTGTTGCCGACCACCTCGTCGCGCTCCTTGATCGCGCCGATGCGGCGAATGTCGAGGCGGACCGAAGCGTAGAACTTCAGCGCGTTGCCGCCGGTGGTGGTCTCGGGCGAGCCGTACATCACGCCGATCTTCATGCGGATCTGGTTGATGAAGATCACCATGGTGTTGGACTTGTTGATGGAAGCCGTGAGCTTGCGCAGCGCCTGGCTCATCAACCGCGCTTGAAGTCCCGGCAGCGCATCGCCCATCTCGCCCTCGAGCTCGGCCTTCGGCACCAGGGCCGCGACCGAATCGATCACCATCACGTCGACCGCACCGGAGCGCACCAGGGTGTCGCAGATCTCCAGCGCCTGCTCGCCGGTGTCCGGCTGCGAAATCAGGAGCTCGTCGATGTTGACCCCGAGCTTGCGGGCATAGACCGGGTCGAGCGCGTGCTCGGCGTCGATGAAGGCGCAGATGCCGCCCTTCTTCTGCGCTTCCGCCACCGTATGCAGTGCCAGCGTGGTCTTGCCCGAGGATTCCGGCCCGTAGATCTCGACGATACGCCCCTTGGGCAGGCCGCCGATGCCGAGCGCGATATCGAGCCCGAGCGAGCCGGAGGACACCGCCTCGATGTCCATGGAGCGGTCGTTCTTGCCCAGCTTCATCACCGAGCCCTTGCCGAACTGGCGCTCGATCTGGGAGAGCGCTGCGGCCAGAGCCTTACTCTTGTCCATGGAAGATCCTTCGACGATACGCAGGGCAGTTGCGGACATTGGGTCGTGCTCCTTATGGCGAGGATTCGCGTGAGGGACAAACAATTGGCGATGCAGCTCGGCGATAAAAGCAATGTACCCCATTTGTTCCTTGTTCGCAATATGTTCTTTTGAGGATATCTGGCCTGTAGCCCCACCGGGACGGCGGCGACAAGGCCCCCCGGCGGGTCTCAAAGCAAAGGGCCGCAGTTCCGGGACAACGGCCCCTCGTGCAACGATTGCGGCCCACCATCTTTGGGCTCCGGTGTGCTGCATCCACTTCCCTGTGTGCGCCCTGGCTTGCGTGCACAACTGAACAGACGTGGATCCATTTATGGATCCTAATCATCTCCGCACGGACCGTGGCTGCCATCGGTGACGAGAACGCCGTTCCTGCGCTTCCGCCTTCCTCGCATGGAAATGAGAGCGCCATGTTCAAGCGGCGACGCTTCAAGCAGCAGCTGACCCTTCAAGACCGGCTTTCCGCATGGGTGAAGCAGGTCCAGGAGCAGGCCTCCAGCCTTCCGCCCAGTCCCGAGCGCGACGCCCTGCTCAAGAAGGCTCGCCAGGCCGACGTCGCCAATCATCTGCACGACTGGGTCAAATCGCCCGGGCTTCAACCTCCGAAATAGCCGGTATTTGCCGGGACCCTCTCCCAAGGCGCTAACAATGACGCGCATCAAAGACGCGCGGCCTGCGCGCCGTCATGATCCCGCCATCCTGGGGGCGCCGAACCTCTTTGGGCTCTCGGGCCTTCTCCAGGATCGGACTGCAACTCTGGGACTTCAGTGATGACGGAACACATGCAAGGCGCCATCAGGCGCAATCACCTGCTCGAAGCGGCGCATGAGGAGATGGTGAAGTTCGAGCGCCAGGAGAACGAGTTCCGCAGGAAGGACCGTGCGGAACGGGCTGCCGAGCTCCATCTTCCCCTGAACAAGATCAAGAGCCACTGAGGGCGCGACCCGGAGAAAGTGCCGGCCCGCGATGCCGCAGCCGCTGGCCGGCGCGACTGCGGGTCTCGATCAGGCATCGCGCATCGAGTGAAGGGCCCGCAAAGGCGGTTCGCGCACGTTTGAGGTATCTAAATACTACTCGTAAGCAATTGGAAAATCACAGGAATTGCAGAGCGGCCTACTGTGCATGGGGTTGTTTTGCGATTTTTGGAATCGAGCCGTCGCGCCATGCGACAGAGGGCATGGCCGCAATTCACCCGATCTGCGCACTTGCTACAGCAGCGCCAGCAGCACCAGGCCGATCACCAGCACCACGAAGCCAGCCGCCGTCGCGGCGGCAAATGACCGCTCTACGTTATCCATGATGCTACCCCGTTTTCGGCGTGCCACGTTTCCCCCATGGCCGCGCCGAACGGACAAAATCTTGCCGACGGGTGTGTCCGCAATTGTGCGAGCGGATGTCGAAATTGGGACGGGTGCGGGGCCAGTCTGCGGCCCTGCGATCACGGCCGTCGCTGCCGATAGGTGTTGCAGCCCGGCGCCTCGGCCTCTGCCCTGCCTGGCTCTGCCCTGGCGGGGACCTTCATGCCTGCCGGCCGGCTCGCGAGTCCCTCTCCTCCTGCGTCAGGCGCAGCGAGAAGGCGCGGATGGCGGGCGCCGCCAGCAGCACGACAGGCAGCATCGCAGCCCATGCGATCAGCCACGACAGCATCCAGTGCCGAACGGGGAAGCTGGCGATTCCCGCCGCGATCAGCGAGGTCAGTCCGGACTGGATGATGCCGAAGACGAAATGAGCGTAGCGGCGGGGAATGCCGAGCATGAGGCGTCCAAGGTTGCGTGCTGCCGTCAGCCAAGCAAGGCACATGCCGTCACGATCAACGATGTCCAGGAACTCCGTTCATGGTCGGAGAACCACGGAGTTGGGCACCGGGTCATGCGGGACGCAGTCCGTAGCCGCCCGGAATTGATCTGACGGTGATTTGGGATTGGACTGTGCGCGCCCGGGGGCCTTTGGGGCAGGCATCATGTGCGCGATCGGTACCAGTCATGCCGCTCTATTTCTTTCGAATCCGCAACGGCCCTTATTCCGGCTGCGCCGAGCAGGCGACTGAATTTGCAGATCGCCATGCGGCCTGGAAGGAGATGACCAGTGTCTGCGCCGCCATGACGGCCGGCATTGCCCGCAAGCTCCAGGAAAATTCCGAATGGCACATGGAGCTGCTGGACGAGGCCAAGACGCCGGTGTTCCGGATCCGGATCGTCGCCGAAACCTTCGATTAACGAGGCCTGCGATTAGCAAGGCCTGCCGGATCGGGCCCGCGTCAGTCCGCGCTGGGCAGCCGCCGCATGGTGAACTCGATGTCGCCGCCGGGCAGTTCGCGCCAGGTCTCGACCGCGCTCATATAGCCGGCCTTGGGATAGCGGGCGAAGAAGGCCTGCGCCTTTTCGCGCGCCGCTGCGCGCGGCAGCGTGAAGGTCTCGCGCAGATAGCCGTCACCGACCGTCTGGCCCGGCTTGCCGGCCATCTTGCGCCGGCGCGCCATCCGCTCGGCGAGATCCCGCGGACGATCGGCCATGTCCCGCCCTCCTCGACGCAATACGCTCAGCCAGATGTAGGGAGCGATCGGATCAGGAGGAGTCCCGATCCAAGGCGTCATCGCCCGCCCGCGAGCGGGCGCTGCGCTCAGTTCGCGGCCGTGCCGTTCTTGGTCTTCTTCGGCGCGCTGGTTGCGGCCGACGCCTTCGGGGCCGCCGGCTGCTTCGGCGGATCGGCACGCATGCCGCCCCAGGGATCGTTGGACGTCTTGGAGTCCGGAATCTTCTTCAGCGTCTCCCTGTAGGCCTTGTCGCGCTCGGCTTCCGCGGCCTTCTCCTCCGGGGTCTTGCTCGGCGCGTCCTGCAGCAAATTGAGATTGGGCATTTGCGCGTAGGCCGGTCCCGCCAGCACGGCCAGCACCGCGGCCAAACGGAAAAGCTTCATCATCCACTCCTTGATCATCCATGAGGCGCGGATCGCCCCGCGCCGTGTCATTTGCTCGGCCCGGCCGCGACCCCGGGGGCCGTTCAAGGCCGGGAGGGCCCGCTAGAGCCGGTCGGATCTGCACGATTTGGGGGCATGCAGCCAGTCGTCCCAGATCGGGCCGCATTTGGTACACCCGCTCAGCGCAAGGCCGAGCGCGGCCATGCAAAAGACGAGGACGCACCGACGCAACATCATCCACCCGTACCCAAGCAAGGCATCATACCGGGCCAAGTCAGGCATTTTCAAGCCGAGGGGGCCGGCGCGAGACCGGGTGACTTTGCCGCGCCGGTGCGGGCACAATGAGGCGAAACATCCGGGAACACAGGAGAGCACGACAGCAATGCAAGTGAAGCCAGAAGCCGAGTTCGGCCTCGCCGACGCCCGACGCATCCTGGGCGAGGTTTTCGCGCCTTGGGTCCAGGACCTCAACCTCGCGGTCGAGCGCATCGAGCATGCGCAGCCGGCGGACGTAGCGGACTGGCAGCCGGGCGCGCTCCTGCGCATGCCGTTTTCGGAGCGGCTGTGCCGGCACGGCGGCGTGGTCTGCGGCCAGGCCCTGATGGCCCTCGCCGACACCGCGATGGTGATCGCGATCCTCGCCGCCAATCGCGGCTACCGCCCGATGACCACGGTCGACCAGACCACGCATTTCATGCGCGCGGTCTCCTCCTCGGACGTGCTGGCGGACGCGCGCGTGGTGCGGCTCGGGCGCACCATGAGCTTCGGCCGCGTCACGCTGATCTCCGCCGCCGACGGCAAGCCGGCCGCGATGGTGTCGAGCGCGTTCGCGATGCTGCCGGGCTGAGCGTCACCCCCAAGAAGAGAGCCGCGTGAGCGCAAGGCGCACGCGGCTCTCCGTCTCGATTTCGCTTCGCTGAAGCGCGATTGCATCCGCGCTTCAGCCGGCACATTTCAGGAAATCACTTGCCGAGCACTTCGTCGGCTGCGGTGACGATGCTGGCCGTCGGATTCTTTCCGCAATAGGAACCGAACTTCTTGGCGTTCTCGATGAAGACGTCGGTATCGATGATCGCGTTGTCTTCGTCGCCCTTGTACCAGCCGTCCATCCAGGTCAGCACGATTTGGATGTTGTCTTCGCCGCTCTCGAGGAACTGCTTGCAGCTCATGGTCGAGAGGTCCCACTTGACGGCGTGGGCGGGCACAGACGACAGCGAGACCGCTGCGGCGAACAGAAGCGAAAGCGTGGTCTTCATCAGTATCTCCATCGGCGCATGGCGCCACAAAAGCAAGGCTCGCAGGCACGTTCGTTGAAACGGCTCTCCGCTTCAACGTCGTAAACAAAGTCTGAAGCGCGGTGCAAGTAGCGCCAGTATTGAGTTTAGTTGGCCGCAATTTCGATGGATTACCTTACAGCCATCAACAGGACCAACGCGAATGATCGAAAAACGCGCAGCGCAACGTCACCGTGTCTTCAAGGGTGGAACGATCACCCTCGAGACAAGCGGCATCCCTTGCACGGTGCGAAACATGTCGGCGGGCGGCGTGGCGATCGACCTCGATACCCCCGTCACATTGCCGCAATCGTTCACGCTATCGATCGCCTGCGATCATTTCGTACGGAATTGTCGCACAGTTTGGCGCAGCGACAAGCGCCTTGGACTCGCCTTTGTGCAATAACGCGCACGATGTGAACCGACGTTCGTATCGCATGCACAACACGGTCATGATCGCGTGATGCGACGGCGGCGAACCCAGCGTACCATGGCGAATGCGAGCGCGACGAGTGCGATCGCGATCGCCGCCGATGCCGCAACGAATCGTCCGCCGGGACGATCTAACGTGCGCGACTGCAATGTCGGCGCCTCTCCCGGCCGCGCCAGACGGAATGCAACGACGCTGTCGCCGATCGAGGTGCCTGCCTCGGAGTGGCCGCCGGCGCCGATCGCGACATATTGCTCGCCCTTCCAGAGATAGGTCATGGGATTGGCGACGCCCGGCACCGGAAGCCGGCCCTGCCACAGCTCCCTGCCGCTGCGCGCATCGAAGGCCCGCAAATAGGCATCCATCGCGCCGGTGAAGACGAGGCCGCCGGCCGTGACAGCGAGGCCGTTGACGAGCGGCGCGCCCCAGGGCAGCGGCAGGCCGAGCGGCGCCAGATCCTCGGTGGTGCCGACCGTCGAGCGCCAAAGCACTTTGCCGGCCTTCAGATCGACCGCGACCATCTCACCCCAGGGCGGCTTGTTGCAGAGCAGTCCGAGCGGCGACGTCATCACCGCCCGCGACACCGCGAACGGTGCACCGCGCTGCGGGCCGAAATCGTGACCGGGCGGCGGATTGAATCCGGCCGCCTCGGCGCGCGGGATCAGCTTGATGAGATGAGCGGCGCGGCTGGTGTTGGCATAGAGGATCTGGCTCTCCGGATCGAACGCGGCGCTGCCCCAGTTCACGCCTCCGCCGGTGAACGGAAACACCAGCGTGCCCTGCACCGAGGGCGGCGTGAACAGACCCTCGTTGCGTGCTTGCGCGAACTGACGTTCGCATGACGAGCGGCCAAGGCCAGGGAATAGCGAGAGCGCATCATCGGTCGAGATCGTCTGCGGCGTCAGTGCCGGCACATGCGTCGGGAATGGCTGTGTCGGCGACAGCGCTTCGCCTTCGGCGCCGCCCTGCGGCACCGCACGTTCTTCGACCGGCCAGACCGGCTTTCCGGTCTCGCGGTCGAGCACGAAGACGAAGCCATGCTTGGTCGGCTGGATCACGACATCGCGCTGCCCATCGCCGGTGTCGACGCGCGTCAGCGTCGGTTGCGCCGCCAGATCGTAATCCCAGACGTCGTGATGCACCGTCTGGAACGCCCACACCAGCTCGCCGGTCTCGATGCGCAAAGCGACCACCGAATTGGCATGCTCATTGTTGCCCGGCCGCCTGCCGCCCCAGAAGTCCGGTGACGGCGAGGTGGTCGGCAGGAAGACGAGCCCGCGCGTCTCGTCGACCGACATCGGCGCCCAGACATTGGCATGGCCGGCTTCGATGCCATCGCGCCGGAGCGGCTCGAAGCTCCAGCGCGGCTCGCCGCTGCGCGCATCGAACGCGCGCACCGCGCCGCTCGGCGCCTCGACACGGCGGTTGTCGGCGATCGCGGATCCGACCACGACGACACCGCGGCCGACCGCGGGCGGCGAGGTGATCTGGAATTCGCCGGGCCGTTCCAGCGGCATGCCGATGTCGATCTTGATCTCGCCGTCCTTGCCGAAATCGGCGCAGGGAAGTCCCGTCTTCGCATCGAGCGCGATCAGGCGGGCATCGTTGGTGCCCATGAAGATGCGCGATCGGCAGACGGCATCCCGGGGTACCCCGTCATCGATCCAGTACGTGACGCCGCGGCAGACATAGCGATTGGCAGGACGTTGATTGGTGGCGATCCCGGGATCGAAACGCCATTTCTGCGCACCGGTGCCGGGATCGAGCGCGATCACCTCATTGAAGGGGGAGCAGAAGACGAGGCTGTCCTCGACGAACAGCGGCGTCGCCTGGAATTTGGTCCGCCGCATCAGCTCGCGTGGGCGCACGGCGAGGTCGCCGGTGTGATATTCGAACGCGCGGACGAGCTGTCCGACATTGCCCGGCGTGATCTCCCGCAACGGCGAGAAGCGCGAGCCGCCGACATCGCCGCCCCAGCTCTCCCAGGCAGAGCACGGCTGCACGACAAACAACGAGAGTGCGAGCCCAACCGAAATCAACAGGCAGGTCCGCAACATCCACCTCACTTCATTTCGGCTTCTTGGCAGGCTCGCTCGGGCGCGCCCCGCCCCACGGGTCGTACTTGTCCTTCGGTTCGGGAATGCGCTCGAGCGCGGCCTTGTAGGCCTTTTCGTCGACCTTGGGGCTGTTGTCCGCCGGCTTGGGTCCGTCATTGGGCTGGCGGCGACCCTGCGCCTCGGCCGATCCAGCTGCCAGCGCCAGAACCGCGGCCGCCATGACCAGAATCCTCATCGGTGCAATCCCCCTCGTGTGGGGTACAAACTAGCTCGCAATCGCCGAATAGCAAATGCCCGGGGGTTCCAGGACTTCAGCAAATCTTGATCGCTCGGGACTTCGCCGGATCGCATTCGTGCCTATCTGTCGGCCCGCAGGGACCTCCAGGGATGTTGTTGCGGATCATTGCTCATACGGCGCTGGTCATCGGCGCGCTCGGACTCAGTGCCTGCGGCTTTGCCGACAGCCGCGCACCGGTGCCGGAATTCATGCGCATGAAGGAGGCGGAGCAGCCGCCG
Organism: Bradyrhizobium sp. CCH5-F6; assembly: GCF_001556045.1. GTDB lineage: Bacteria > Pseudomonadota > Alphaproteobacteria > Rhizobiales > Xanthobacteraceae > Bradyrhizobium. Next base: position 35,143 of record NZ_LSIC01000115.1, on the reverse strand, counting down.
CCCGAACCGCCTCCCGACGTCAAGCGCCTGGTACGCGAGCAGATCGACGTGGTCTTTCTCGCAACGTCCTATCCGCGCGAGGTGCACGTCGCCCCGCCCCATCGCGAGGTGCGAGGACCGGGTTGGACGGCGTGCGTGCGCGCGCAACTCACCTCCGCGACCGGGACGTCGCTCGGCGCCCAGACCTACGTCGTGACGATCAACGGCGGAAAGGTCGTGGACCGCCGGCGGGCGGAAGCCGACGACGTCTGCGGGACGGAGTCCTACGAGCGGATCTAGGAACCCGACGTTGGGTTCCGGGAAATACAAGCATCGCAGCAGGGAACGATCGCCGCCGCCCCTTCTTGTCCCGCCGAGGGCAATCTCGGAGGAGGATATGATGAGGACGTTTACGATTGCGCTGTTGGCCGGCGTCGGTGCTTTGGCGGCCGCGTCGAGTGCGAAGGCTTTCGATATCTACACGACCAGCGAGTACACCAACCCGGATCTTGTCCAGCAGGTACGGCTCGTCTGCGACGACGCCGGCCGCTGCTATCGCACGCGCAGCGGCTCGCGCGTGATCGTACGCGATTCCTACAACTACATGCCGCGCGACCGCTATCACGAGCGCCGGAGCTATCATCGCAATTGGGACGACGGCCCGCGCGCCGGAGTCGGCATTCGCGCGCCCGGCGTCAGTGTCGGCGTCGGTGTCGGCGACCGCTGGTAATCGATCAAGCTTGGTGGCGGGATCGGACGAGACTAGTCGCCCGGTCCCGTTCGTATGATCGTATGGGATGATGCCGCTATACGGCGGCAGATTGCTGCTGGAACTGCTCGAAGGCCGCGATCGCATCGGCGGCGTACATCAGCGACGGACCGCCGCCCATATAGACGGTCATGCCAAGCGTCTCCTCGATCTCTTGCCGCGTCGCCCCGAGCTTGACCAGCGCTTCGGTGTGAAAACCGATGCAGCCGTCGCAATGCGCGGCGACGCCGAGCGCGAGCGCGATCAGCTCCTTGGTCTTCTTGTCCAAAGCGCCGTCGCGCGTGGCGGCTTGCGCGAGCAGCGCAAATCCCTTCATGGTGTCGGGAATGTCGTTCCGCAGCTTCTTCAGGTTGGCCGAGATGTTTTTGGTGATGTCGACGTAGTTCTTGTCCATCGGATCCTCGTTGGCTGACTTGGCTATGGCTGAAGCTCCTCGCGCGGAGCGCGCAGGGCGATGTAGATGGCGGGAATCACCAGCACGGTGAGCAACGTCGACGACGCAAGCCCGAACAGGAGCGAGATCGCCAATCCCTGGAAGATCGGATCGAGCAGGATGGTTGCCGCCCCGATCATGGCCGCAAGCGCGGTGAGCAGGATCGGCTTGAAGCGGACGGCGCCGGCTTCCAACACCACTTCGCGCAGCGACTTGCCTTCGGCGCCGCTGTGCCGGATGAAGTCGACGAGCAGGATGGAATTGCGCACGATGATGCCGGCGAGCGCGATGAAGCCGATCATCGAGGTCGCGGTGAACGGTGCACCGAGGAGCCAATGCCCGATCAGGATGCCGATCAGCGTCAGCGGGATCGGCGTCAGGATGACGAGCGGCAGACGGAAGCTCCTGAACTGGGCGACGACCAGCACGTAGATCCCGAGGATGGCCGCGCCGAAGGCCGCCCCCATGTCACGGAAGGTCACCCAGGTTATTTCCCACTCGCCGTCCCACAGCAGCGTCGGACGCGACTCGTCCGATGGCTGGCCGTGAAGGCTGATTGCGGGCTTCGGCAGCTTGCCCCAATCATGGGCATCCACGCGATCGGCGACCGCGAGCATGCCGTACAGCGGCGCCTCGAAGCGCCCGGCAAGCTCGGCCATCACCATGTCGGCGAAGCGGCCGTCGCGGCGGAAGATCGTCGGCGAGCCCTCCTCCACGGTCGCCTTCACGACCTGGCCGAGTTCGACCACCGTCTTGCTGCCCGGCAGCGTATTGGCCGGCACCGGCGTGGAGGCCAGCGCCTCGTCCCAGACCAGCTCGCGCTTTCCGAGATGCACCGCGATCTCGATCGGGTTGCGGTCCTCGCCGCGATGCGAGTAGCCGATCGAGGTGCCGCCGAACAGCGTCTGGATGGTGTCGTAGACGTCGCGCTGCTCGACGCCGAAGAATTCGAGCCGGTCCTGGTCGATCGAAAGCCGCAGCCGCGGCCGCTTATCGCCGATGGAATCGTCGATGTCGACGATGAACGGCACGTCCGCGAAGATCTTCTTGAGCTCGGCCGTGATCGCCCGGCGCGTGGTCGCATCGGGACCGTAGACCTCGGCGAGCAGGGTCGACAGCACCGGCGGCCCGGGCGGCACTTCGACCACCTTGACGCTGGTGCCGACGGGCGGACCCAGTGCCTTCAGCTTCTCGCGGAGCTCCAGCGCGATCTCGTGGCTCGCGCGCTTGCGTTCGCCGCGCGCAGCGAGGTTGACCTGCACTTCGCCGAGCTCGGGCCTCTCCCGCAAGTAATAGTGCCGCACCAGGCCGTTGAAATTGAAGGGAGCCGGCGTGCCGGCATAGGATTGCAACGAGGTGACCTCAGGCAATTGCCGCGCAATCTCGGCCACGCCGAACAACGTGCGCTCGGTCGCCTCCAGGCTTGCCCCTTCAGGCAGATCGACGACAACGGCGATCTCGGACTTGTTGTCGAACGGCAGGAGCTTGACGGTCACCGACTTGGTCGCGAACAGCGTCATCGACAGCAGCGTCGCGACGCCGACGCCGATCAGGAATATCCAGGCCGACCGCTTGCTCCGCACGATCGGCGCGGCGAAGCGCCGGTAGAGCCGGCCGAGCCTGCCTTCATCGTGGCCCGCATGCGTCGGCGCAACATCGCCCTTCGGCGCGAGCTTGAGCATCAGCCAGGGCGCGACCACCATTGCCACGAAGAACGAGAACAGCATGGCAGCCGACGCATTGGCCGGGATCGGCGCCATATAGGGCCCCATCATGCCCGACACGAACAGCATCGGCAGCAGTGCCGCGACCACGGTCAAGGTCGCGACGATGGTGGGGTTACCGACCTCCGCAACCGCCTCGATGGTCGCCTGCAAGCGCGGCCGGCCGTCGCGCATGGCCCAGTGCCGCGCAATGTTCTCGACGACGACGATGGCGTCGTCGACGAGAATGCCGATTGAGAAGATCAACGCGAACAGGCTGACGCGGTTGATCGTGTAGCCCATCAAATTGGCGGCGAACATCGTGAGCAGGATCGTCGTGGGAATCACGACGAAGGTCACCAGCGCCTCGCGCCAGCCGATCGCGATCGCGATCAGCACCACGATCGAGATCGTCGCGAGGGCGAGGTGGAACAGCAACTCGTTGGCCTTCTCGTTGGCGGTCTCGCCGTAGTCGCGCGTCACCGTCACCTGGATATCTTCGGGAAGAAGGCGCGACTTCAACGCCGCGAGGCGTTCGGCGATGTTCTCGGACACGATGACCGCATTGGCGCCGGCCCGCTTGGCCAGCGCCAGGCTGACGGCGGGCGTACGCGCCCACTGTCCGGCGGCATCGCGTGATTCCGTCCAGACGCGATGCTCCACGGTGCTCGGGCCGACGATGACGGAGGCGACGTCCTTGACATAGACCGGCCGGCCGTCCCGGCTCGTGATGAGCAATAGACCGATATCGGGAATGCCGGACAGCGTCTGGCCCGCCGCAACGCTCCGTACGATGCCGGCATCGCGGACCTGCCCCGCCAGGAACGACCGGTTGGCATCCTTCACCTTGGCTACGAGCTGCTGCAACGTGACGCCGAACAGCGACAGCTTCTCCGGATCGGCCTCGACCCGGATCTGTTGCGCCGCGCCTCCGGATATGTAGGTCAGGCCGATATCGTCGACCTTCATCAGCTCCGCGCGCAGCTTGTCGGCGAGCTCGTAGAGATCCTTGTCGGACCAGCGGCCGGCAGCTTCCGGCTTCGGCGACAGCGTCAACACCGTCACCGCGACGTCATTGATGCCCCGGCCGACGATCAGCGGCTCGGGAATGCCGACGGGAATGCGGTCGAGATTGGCACGGATCTTCTCGTGCACCCGCAGGATGGCGTCCTCGAACTTGGTGCCGACCAGGAAACGCACGGTGACCATCACGCGGTCGTCCTCGGTCTGGCTATAGACGTGCTCGACGCCGTCGATGCCCTTGACGATCGATTCCAGCGGCTTGCTCACCAGCTCCACCGCGTCCGGCCCGCGCAGGCCGTCGGCATTGACGCGGATGTCCACCATGGGAACGCTGATCTGCGGCTCCTCCTCGCGCGGGATCACCACGACGGCGATCAGCCCCACGACGAGCGCCGCGAGCAGGAACAGCGGCGTCAGCGGCGATCCGATGGTCGACTTGGTCAACCGTCCTGAGAGCCCGAGATTCACGGCCGCACCAATTGGTCGCCGGCTGAAATGCCGGACAGGATCTCGAGTCCGTCGGGCAGCGCCGGCGTCGGCAATTCGCGGCCACGCTGCACCGGCACGTCCATCGTTCCGCCCTCCTTCTGAAGCCGAACATAGTCGATGCCGAACCTGGTCGTCACATAGCTCGACGGGATGACGAAGGCCGCGCGCGTGCCGCTGGAGATCCAGACCCGCAAGCGGTCACCGACGAAATATTCGCCGAGACCCTCGACCGTCGCATCCGCAATGACGCGCCCCTCCTCGATCTGGGGATAGACGAGGTCGATGACGCCCGACTTGGCGGCTTCTCCGACGAACTCCGCGCCGTCGATGCGCACCTTGTCGCCCGCCTTGAGGAAGCGCGCGTGCCGCTCCGGCACGCGAAGCCGCAGCTTGAAGTTCTGTTGGGCGACGGTGACGATCGGATCGCCGGCGAGAACGACGGATCCTATCGTGATCAACCGCTTCAACACGCGGCCGTCTGCCGGCGCGAGCACCTGTCCCTGGTTGAGTTGCTCGTTGATCACCGCACGTTCGGCCGTCTTGGAACGCAGGCCGTTCTCGGCGACGTTCAGCGCGGTGCGCTGCTCGTCGAGCTTGATCCGCGGCAGGATGCCGCGCTCGACCAGCCCTTCGGTCCGGGTGAAGTCGAGCTGCGCCTGGTTCGCCTGCGCCTGCAGCGCCTCGATCTGCGCGTCGAGCGATTTCATCTGCAGCCCGAGCTTTTCGTCGCCGATGGTCGCGATCGCCTGGCCGGCGGCAACGCGATCCCCTTCCCTGACCTTGAGCTGAACCACCGTACCGCCGATGCGTCCGCGCGCCGGCACCACGCTGGTGCTTTCGACCGTGGCGAAGACAGCCTTCTGATCGGCGATCGATTGCGGGGTGACCACGAGTGTTTCGGCTGCCGTGGCCGGTGTTCCAGACGAGCCGATCGCCGCAAAGGCGGCCAGCAGGCCTACATATCTTATCATACTTCGCATGGAACTTTTCCGTGTCATGATCAAAACATCACCACGCCGCTGCGCAGCTCATTTCATCTGCATCGGGATGGGGCGTGTTGATCCTGCTCAAGGCGCCCTCACCCGAGCTCTCCTAGGTTTCATCTCGTCCTTGCGGACCTCGGCGCGCAGAACGCCTGATAGAGCGTCTTCAGCACCTCGCGCGCCGGCTCGCTCGCGATCGAATAGAAGATCGTCTGCGCCTCGCGCCGGGCAGACACCAGTCCATCCTTGCGAAGGAGCGCAAGATGTTGGGAAACCGTGGAGTCCCGGAGGTTCAGGAACGCGGCGAGTTCACCGACCGACCGCTCGCCATCGATCAACTGGCAGATGATGAGCAGACGATGTCGGTTGGCGAGCGCCTTCAGCAGCTCGCTCGCCTGATCTGCCGCCCGCTCCATGATTTCAGGATTTATATTCATACTTGCGTATATATGGAATTACGAATATATAGTCAAGCGCCGCACGACAGCCGGAGCTAAACCGGCGGGGCGGCTTGGTCCAACGGAGGTACCCATGGCGGAAGTTGTCGTAATCGGAGCTGGTCTGAGCGGAACACTGATGGCCTATGAATTGCTGCCGCAGTTGAGAAAGGAGGATCGCCTCAGCGTCGTCTCGCAAGGCGCCGTCTATCATTTCGTCCCATCCAATCCTTGGGTCGCCGTCGGCTGGCGCAAGCGCGAAGAGATCGAGATTGATCTGGCTGACATCATGAAACGCAAGGGCGTGCGACTGCTCACGCAGGGCGCCAAGCGCGTCCATCCGACCGAGAACCGTGTCGAGCTCGGCGACGGCACGTCGATCGACTACGACTACCTGGTCGTCGCGACCGGTCCCGAACTGGCGTTCGACGAGATTCCCGGTCTCGGGCCGCAAGGCCATACCCAGTCGATCTGCCATGTCGATCATGCCACGCATGCACGCGAGGCCTTCGAGAAGCTCGCGGCGAACCCCGGCCCGGTCGTCATCGGCGCCGTGCAGGGCGCTTCCTGTTTCGGGCCGGCCTACGAGTTCCTCTTCATCCTGGAGACGGAGCTGCGACGGCGGAAGCTGCGTGACCGCGTGCCGATGACGTTCGTCACCTCGGAGCCGTATATCGGCCATCTCGGCCTCGACGGCGTGGGGGACACCAAGGGTCTCCTGGAAAGCGAGATGCGGGAGAAGCACATCAAGTGGATCACCAACGCCCGCGTCGACAACGTCGCCCCCGGCCTGATGTCCGTGGAGGAGTTCGCCGACGACGGCACGTCCCGCAAGGCCCACGAACTGCCATTCGCCTATTCGATGATGTTGCCCGCCTTTCGCGGCGTCGAGGCGGTGCGCGGCATCGAGAAACTGACCAATCCGCGCGGCTTCGTTGTCGTCGACAAGCACCAGCAGAACCCCGCCTTTCCCAACGTGTTCGCGGTCGGTGTCTGCGTCGCGATCGCGCCGGTCGGCGCAACCCCGGTGCCGGTCGGCGTCCCCAAGACGGGCTTCATGATCGAATCCATGGTGACGGCGACGGCGATGAACATCGGCGCCCTGCTTCACGGCAAGGCGCCCACGGCAGAGCCGACCTGGAACGCGATCTGCCTCGCCGACTTCGGCGACTCCGGCGTCGCCTTCCTGGCGCAGCCGCAGATCCCGCCGCGAAACGTCAATTGGTCCTCCAAGGGCGAATGGGTGCACCTCGCCAAGGTGGCCTTCGAGAAATACTTCCTGCGCAAGATGCGGCGCGGCGAGAGCGAGCCGTTCTACGAGCGCTTCGTTCTCGACAGGCTGAACATCGCCAAGCTCAAGGAGGTCCGAACCGGCACATGAGCACGACACGCCAGATCGTCTGCGGCAGTTGTGGGCGCATCAACCGCTTGCCGGTCGAACGCGCGGCGCAAGATGCGCGTTGCGGCGCCTGTCACCAGCCGATCTTCACCGGTCATCCGATCGAGGTGGACGAGGAGGCCTTCGGCCGCCATGTCGGCAACAGCGACATCCCCGTGCTGGTCGACGTCTGGGCACCGTGGTGCGGCCCGTGCCGCGCCATGGCACCGATGTTCGAGCGCGCCGCGCAGCAGCTGGAGCCGAACGTCCGGCTGTTGAAGCTCAACTCGGACAACGCACCTGCACTGTCGTCGCGCCTCAACATCAGCGGCATCCCGACCCTGCTGTTGATGCGCGGCGGCCGCGAGATCGCCCGGCATTCCGGCGCGATGGATGCACGCAGCATCGTCGCCTGGACCGAAGCCGGCCTGACCCGTTCGTAACTTAGCCAGAAAGAAGGAGCCTGCCATGAATGTCGATAAAGCCGTTCTCGCCTTTGCCGGATGCGTCGTCCTGCTCGGTCTCGCACTCGGCGCCTATGTCAATGCGTATTGGTACCTGCTGACGGCATTTGCCGGGCTGAACATGTTGCAGGCCTCGTTCACCGGCTTCTGCCCGGCGGCGATCGTGTTCAAGAAGCTGGGACTGAGCAGCGGTTGCGCGTTCTCCTGAACGCGTAATCAAGCCTGCGATACGGGGGAACTTGCCATGGCCGACGACACCTTCATCGAGGGGCCTCTCTACGAGAAGCGGAGGAAGGTCTATCCGCAGTCGGTCCACGGCCCTTTCCGCCGTATCAAATGGGCGATCCTCTGCGTCACGCTCGGGACTTACTATCTCCTGCCGTTCGTGCGCTGGGATCGCGGGCCTGGCCTGCCCGACCAGGCCGTGCTGATCGACTTCCCGCATCGGCGCTTCTACTTCTTCTTCATCGAGCTGTGGCCGCAGGAGGTCTACTACTTCACCGGCCTCCTCATCATCGCGGCCATGACGCTCTTCCTGATGAACGCGGTCGCGGGGCGGCTGTGGTGCGGCTACATGTGTCCGCAGACCGTGTGGACCGACCTGTTTTACGCGGTCGAGCGCTGGGTCGAAGGCGACCGGCGCGAGCGCATGCAGGGCGACAAGCGTTACTGGACGTTCGATCACCTCCGGAAAGTCGCACTCAAGCACTTCCTCTGGATCATGATCGCGTGGTGGACCGGCGGCGCGTGGGTGCTCTATTTCGCAGATGCGCCGACGCTGGTGAGGGAGCTCGCAACCTTCCAGGCGCCCTTCATCGCCTATCTCTGGATCGGCATTCTCACCGCCACCACCTACGTCTTCGCCGGCCACGCGCGCGAACAGATGTGCATCTACATGTGCCCGTGGCCGCGGATCCAGGCGGCGCTGACCGACGAATGGGCGCTCAACGTCACCTATCGCCGCGACCGCGGCGAGCCGCGTATGTCGGTGAAGAAGGCGGATGCCGCCCGCGCGCAGGGCAATCTCGCCGGCGACTGCGTCGACTGCCATCAGTGCATCAATGTCTGTCCGACCGGCGTCGACATCCGCAACGGCATCCAGCTCGGCTGCATCCAGTGCGGCCTGTGCATCGATGCCTGCGACAACGTCATGAGCGAAATCGGACGGCCCAAAGGCCTGATCGGCTACGACACCGACATCAACATGCAGCGTCGGCGCGAAGGCAAGCCGCCGATTTACCGCATCATTCGTCCCCGCACCCTGGTCTATGCCGCAGCCATCGCCATCGTCGGCAGCATCATGCTGTACACGCTCGCCACGCGCGCGACGATGGACGTCAACGTGCTGCACGAGCGCAATCCCCTGTTCGTCCAGCTCTCGGATGGTGGTGTGCGCAACGACTACACCGTCCGCATCCTCAACAAGGGCCCGCAACGATCGTTCGCGATCGAAGTCTCCGGCTTGCCCGGCGCGAGCATTCGCGTCGCGGGCGTCGGGCCGAGTTCCGACGGCAAGCCCGTCGTCGAGGTCGGGCAGGATCAGACCAGCGAAGTCCGGCTGTCGGTGCAGGTCGGCCCGGCCGATCTGCCGAAGACTCCGCGCGACATCGATATCGCCATCACTGACACGATCAGCGGCGAACGTGCGGGTGCGCGCGACCATTTCGTCCCGGGTGACAAATAGCCACCGGTGGGACATCGCTGACACTGAGGAGGAATGGACAGGCAGGCCGCTCACGACCGGAGCCGGGACTGCAGGCGCTTTCGCCGGTTCAAGCGAACAGCGGCTGCTCCCGAGCCATCGCAGGTTGGATCGGAATGGCATCACAGTCCCGCACCTCATCGGTGATCACGTTGAAGCGCACGAGCTCCGCCGGGCCAAAAGCAGTCGAAATGGCGACGTCGGCTGCATCCCTGCCGCGCGCGATCACGACGCGGCCGATCCGGGGATGATTGTGCCGCGCATCGAACGTGTACCAACGTCCGCCGATGTAGGCTTCGAACCAGGCGCTGAAATCCATCGGCGCCGGGTCCGGCGGCACGCCGATATCGCCGAGATAACCGGTGCAGTAACGGGCCGGGATGTTCATGCAGCGGCACAAGGTGACGGCCAGGTGCGCGAAGTCCCTGCAAACGCCGATACGCTCCTGGTGGCCTTCGGAAGCCGTCCGGTCGCCTCGTGCGAATTGATAGCCAAACCTGATATGGCCGTGAACGTAGTCGCAGATCGCCTGGACGCGGCGCCAGCCGCCGTTGATGTGACCGAACGTCGACCAGGCCAATTCCGTCAGCCGCTGAGTGTCGCAGTAGCGACTGCCGAGCAGATACACCAGCGCTTCATCGGGAAGCTGGTCCAACGGAATCTGTTCGGCATGAGGCGCAACCTCGTCGGGCAACCCGCCATCCTCGATGATGAACTCGTTTCGAATGTTGATTTGACCGACAGGGGCGACAAGCCGCGTGCAGACGTTGCCGAACCCATCCCTGTAGTCCCTGAGCGCAACGTTGGGCGACACCCGGACGGCATGATCGGTCAGGAGGTCGCCTTGCCGTGACGGATGAACGCTCAGCATCAGCACCATCGGCACGTCCTGGAAACAGTTGAACGCAATGTCGTAGCCTGCCCGGATCTTCAAGATCGTGTCCTCTGCATGCCGTTGATGTCGTTCGACAAGCGCGGGGCGGGATCATTGGTTCCGCGTGCGCTCCTGCGAATCTGCTGAAATGCAAGGCACTTGTGCGGTCTGCACGGACAATTGGGCTCTTGGAACCGATGCAGAAGCAGGCTCATATGGCGCGAGCCCGAGTACACCAGATGCCCCTCTATTCCGTCCACCACAGCACGACCTACCGCTACCGGCAGCCCGTCAGGCTCGGGCAGCACCAATTGCTGTTTCGCCCGCGCGACAGCTTCGATCAGCGCCTGCTCGCTTGCCGAATCGCGGTCCGCCCCGAGCCGTCGGAAATCCGCTGGATCCACGACGTGTTCGGCAATTGCGTAACCATCGTCGATTTTGCGGCCCGGACCGACGTGCTGGAGTTCGACACCATGATCCGGCTGGACCACACGCCCGAGAACGCGCCGGACTTCCGGATCGAGCCGTACGCCCGCGAGCATCCGTTCGCCTACGACGAGACCGAGTTGCCGGATCTTGCACCGTACATGCTCCGGCATCATCCCGGCGACGTCGCCGTCGACGACTGGTTGTCGAAGTTCATTGCGCCCTCGGCGAGCCGGCCGACGGGGCAACTGCTGATGACGCTCAACGAAGCGATCGCGGAAGGTTTCTCCTATCGGAGGAGAACCTCGCATGGCACCCAAACCCCCGCCGAAACGCTCGAGCTGCAGCAGGGAACGTGTCGCGACTTTGCCCTGCTGATGATGGAGGCCGCCCGATCGCTCGGTTTTGCGGCGCGCTTCATCACCGGTTACGTCTACGTGCCAGACCGTGACGGCCCGGCACGGCTGGGCGGAGGCTCGACCCACGCATGGTGCTCGATCTACGTGCCGGGCTCGGGCTGGGTCGAGTTCGATCCGACCAACGGGATCGTCGGAAACCGCGATCTGATCAGGGTCGGAGTTGCCCGCACGCCGGCCCAGGTGATCCCGCTCTCGGGGTCCTACTGGGGGGAGCCGGACGACGAGCTCGGAATGGAGGTCGCGGTCAACGTGAAGACGGAGACCGGGCCGGAGCCCGAGGAAACGGGCACGGCGGCGCCCGATCGGGCTGCAATATCCTCAACGGGACGTTAACAGGACCGCTCGGATTGATTCTGGGTCCCAACGGTATCTTTCCAATCTTTGCGCTAAGGATGGTCCTTCTGAGACGGGCCTTGCCCGCGTAAACGGGGACGACGGGACGTGGTCGACATCGCGCATCAGGCAGCGATCAATCCGGCATCGGCTGAGCACGCCGCGAGGGTGCGCGCGCCTGTGCCGCTGACGGCGATCGAGCCCGGTCAATGGCGCGCGCTCGCACAGCGGGCTGTCGAACCGAACGGATATTACCTGCCCGGCTGGGAGCTCGCCGTCAGTGCGACCGCGCGCGGCCGCACGGACGCCTCGGCGCTGACAGCCTTCGACGGATCCGGGACGCGGCTGATCGGGCTGATGCCAGTCAACTCGCTCTGGCGCGCCTGGAAGATCCCCCTGCCCGCGCTGGCGAGCGCGCATCCCTATGGCACGCTGTGCAGCCCGTTGATCGATCGCGACGCGCCGCTCGAGGCCGCCACGCGCCTGTTGCAGCAGGCGCGCGCGACCGGCGCACATGCGCTCGTCCTGAACGACGTCGCCCTCGACGGCGCGGCGATGAATTCGCTGAAACAGGTCCTGGAGCGCGACGGCCTGCGGCCGCGTGTCCTCTCCTCCTACATCCGCGCCAGTCTCGATGCGACACGGGATGGCGAGACGCTGCTGCGCGAGGCGCTCGGCACCAAGAAGCTCAAGGAGCTGCGGCGCCAGCGCAATCGTCTCGAAGAACACGGCGCCGTCGTGTTCGAGGTTGCGCGCAGGCCCGACGAGATCGGGCCGGCGCTCGAAACATTCCTGCAGCTCGAAGCCGGCGGGTGGAAAGGCAAGCGCGGCACCGCGCTGATCCAGCATGCGGGCGATGCGACCTTCATCCGCCGCGCCGTGCCGGCGCTGGCTGAGACCGCGCAGTGCGAGATCGTCTCATTGCGCGCCGGCCCGACGCCGGTCGCCGCCGGCATCGTGCTGCGCCACCAGGACCGCGCCTTCTTCTTCAAGCTCGGCATCGACGAGCACTTTGCAAGATATTCGCCGGGCGTGCAGCTCACGCTCGACCTCACCCGCCATCTCTGCGCCGATCCCGCCATCGCCAGCGCGGATTCGACGGCGAGCGCCGATCACCCCATGATCAATCCGATCTGGCGCGGGCGCTTCGCGATCGGCGATGTGCTGATCCCGCTGCGGCGGTACGATCCGGTCGTGACGCTGGTTCATGCCGCATTGGCGGCACACGGCGCCGCCTACGCCGCAGCACGCCGCGCAGTTCGCCTGCTCCGCAAGTAGACCAGCTACTCCGCCGCCTGCGCGTTGATCTCCGCCGAGACCTGGCGGATGGCGCGGGCGAGCAGGTTCGGATCCTGCGCGCCCGAGACGGCGTATTTCTGCGCGAAGACGTAGGTCGGCACGCCGGAGATGCCCTTCTCGGCGGCCTCCTGTGCATCCGCCGAGACGCGCGCGACGTCCTCGTCGGTGGCGAGGCGCTTGCGCACGTCGTCGGCATCGAGACCGACATCGGCGGCCGCCTGCACCAGCACGTTCACATCGGTGAGATCGCCGCCGTCGCGGAAATACAGCTCCATCAGGCGCTGCTTCATCTCCGGCGCCTTGCCGATCGCCTCGGCCCACAGGATGAGGCGGTGGCAGTCGGTCGTGTTGGGCTGGCGCGCCACCAGCTCGGGCTTGTAGACGAGGCCCTCCTCGCCCGCGGCCGCGACGACGCGCCCGGCAATGCCCTTGTAGGCTTCGACCGAGCCGAACTTCTGGGTGAGATAGGCCTCGCGGCTGATACCCTCGCGCGGCACCCAGGGATTGAGGAAGAAGGGACGGAAGTTGAGCTTGACCGGAACGTCGGGCACGAGCGCGAGCGCGCTCTCGATCCGGTGCTTGCCGATGTAGCACCAGGGGCACACCACGTCGGAGACAACGTCGATCTGCAGCGGTTTCAGCGTGCTCATGTCAGGCGCCTCCTTCGGGCGGTGCGGGTTCGCCCAAAGATACGCAGAAGCCGCCCCGAGGCAAGAGCGCTAGGTCATGGCTGCTGCCATCTGCTTCAGCCGTTCGGCCGTGCGTTCGTCCGCCGGAAAGAACGTCTCCAGCGCCAGCTCCGACAGCGTGATGTCGACGGGCGTGCCGAACACCATGGTGGTGGAGAAGAAACTAAGTATCTCGCCCTCGTGCCGCAGCTTGAAGGGGATCGCGACATTGTCGCTCGACAACGGCGCCGAACGCGCCGGAATGGGATATCCCTTCAAATCATTGTAGAGCTTGATCAGCTCGGGATCGGCGGTGGCCTCGCATTGCCGGTGCAGCCGCTCCAGCAGGTGCCCGCACCATTCCGCGAGGTTGACGGTGCGAGGCGCCAGCGCCTCGGGATGGAAGGCGAGCCGCAGCACGTTGAGGGGCTGGCCGAGCAGATGCGGCGGGATCCCCGCGAGCAGCGGTGCCACCATGCGGTTGGCGGAGACCAGATTCCAGTGCCTGTCCACTGCAAGCGCGGGATTGGGCTCATGCGCTTTGAGCACGAGGTCGATCGCCTGGCGGGCTGACTTCAAGGCTGGATCCTCCAGCGTGCGTTGAGGGAACGCCGGCGCGTAACCTGCGGCGACCAGCAGCACGTTGCGTTCGCGCAAGGGCACGTCGAGGCGCTCGGCGAGCCTCAGCACCATGTCGCGCGAGGGCGCGGCGCGGCCGGTCTCGACGAAGCTCAGATGCCGCGCCGAGATCTCGGCCTCGCCGGCGAGATCGAGCTGGCTCATGCGGCGGCGCTGCCGCCATTCGCGCAAATGGTCGCCGATATGGACGGACTGGCTGCGTTCGGTTCGCGCCGTGGATGCATGTGCGTTCATGGTCGAAAATCTAGCATGCGGATTTCGGCCCTTCCATTACCCGCGAGGTAATCGAAATGGGGCGGTAGCGCGCGCATCTTCGGCAGCAACAGGAGACGACCATGATCGCACTGCTGCTTTACCGGACCATTGCAGACCACCTCGTTCCCTGGGCCATGACGTTCGCAACGCGGATGCTCGCGCGCGGCCTCAACGTGCCGGAGCCGCTGGTGCATTCGACCGGCGACTATCTCGTGGCGCAGGTCACGGCCTTCGAGCACGGCGTCGGCAGGAGCCTCTGCTCGTTCCGCCTCGCCCGCCTGCTCCGCGCCCGGTGGCGCGGCCGGCGTTGAGTTCCACCCAGAGCCCACCCAACCAAGGAGACCCAAGATGATCGAAGCATCCACCTTCCTGCGCCGCGCCCTGCTCGCCGACGCAATCTTCAGCGGCATCGCCGCGCTCGGCTTCACCTTCGGTGCAGGCGCGTTCGCGAGGCTGTTCAATCTGCCGGAAACGCTGCTGCTTGAGACCGGCCTGTTCCTGATCGCCTACGGCGCGCTGGTCGGCTGGCTCGCCTCGCGCGCCTCGGTGCCGAGATTGCTCGTCCTGCTGGTCGTCGTCGGCAATGCGGCCTGGACGGTCGGCAGCATCGCATTGCTGCTGTCGGGCGCGGTGTCGCCGAACCTCGCCGGCGAGCTCATGGTCGTGGCGCAGGCGATCGCAACCGGCGTGTTTGCCGAGCTGCAATATGTGGGATTGCGGAAGAGCGGGAGCGTGGTGGCGGCCTGAGACCGCACCACGCGCCATCGTCGCCCGGCTCGGCCGGGCGACGATGATATTCCAGAGACGATCAAACTAGGCGGACAAGCTGCGGCGCGCAGAATTCCCCGCTCCCGGCTCCGTGACACCAGATCAGGAAGCGTCAGCTTGCGCTATGCCCTCGCGCGGCCGACCTTGCCGGCGAAGTGCTTGCCATTCAGCTTCTTCTTTTTCGCTGACCCGCCCTTCGCACCCGCTTTCGCGGCCTTGCGCTCGGTCCGTGCCTTCACCTTGGCGCGTTCGGCCCTTTCCTCGGCGCGCAGCTTCTTGCGCTTCCTTTCGCAGGAGTCGCACTTGCAGCCTATCGGCTTCAGATAGGCTTTGAAATAGTCGGTACCGTAGTCGTAGTTGATCTCGTCGCCCGGCTCGATGTTCTTGATGGCGCGGATATAGACCTTGCGCTCGCGCGGGCGGACGTCCGATTCCGCGTTGGGACGGCAGGAATGGTTGATGTAGCGGGCGAGGTTCTTGCGCACCGAGCCATCGATGGTCCAGCGCCCGTTGAGCTCGAAAAGGTATTTGTTCTCGATCTCCTCGTGCGCGGGAATCCTGGAATCCAGGATCGGTCCGAAATAGCGGATGATCCGGCTGCCCTTCTTGATCGGCTTGGTGGCGAAGAGACCAAGCCCTGTCTTGGAGCGGCCGACGCGATAAGGTTTGTTCGAGGATGTGGCTGGCATGATCAGAAGAACGAGGACGCGAACCAGGCTGGATGAGCCCAAGCGAAGCCGCTCTTCTAGAACGATTCCGCGCCGCTGTCAGGTATGTCGGGCCCCTGTTTGAACCTTGCCCACAATCAAGACGTCTGATGGGGCGGAGTTCCCGCTACCGCAAAGCTTCCAATGGACCATATTACCCGCATAACCATGGCTATCCTGATGGCCTGCATCGGCCTGAACGGCGCCAACGCCCAATCCGTGGTCAGCAGCTACACCTCGACGGCGCCGAAGGACTGCCGCCAAATCGGCAAGCCCAGCGACCTCGACGGCGGCACCACGCGTGTATGCCCGGGCAAGGACGGGCTCGTGGTGCTGATCGCCGAGGATGATCTGCGCGAAATCGTCTCCGTCGGCCGCAATCGCAAGCAAGCGGCGGAGCAACCGGCAGCCGACGTCTGGTTCGCGCCGTTCAACTCATCGGAGAGCACCGTCGAATGGCGCAGTGCGGGGGACAAGCCGTTTGCGATCATCCAGCGCTGGCACATCGCGGACAATGCCGATCCCGACAAGCAGGGACGGCCGAAGACCAAAGCCATGCTGGTCGTGACCCGGCTGCCGCCATGTCCGGTCTGCCACGTCGCCTATGTCGATGCGATCGCCAACCCGAACGCCAACGAGCTCGCGCGCAAAGCCGCGGACGATCTCGCCCGGGGCTTCACGTGCGGCAAGGACGAGGTGAAGATCGTCGGCACGCGCGGCCGCGCCGTCGAGCTCGCGACGATGCGCTAGCCCTTCGACTTGACGCGGCGATAGCGTGCCAGCAGGCGCTCTCCCCTCGCCGCGATACGCCTCGCCGCGGCGACCGTTTTCGGAACTGGTTCACCCCAGGCATGCGCCGACAGCGCGTGCCGGGTCGGCCGCCCTTTCGCATCGACCAGCGGCGGCAGCTTGGCGCGGCCGTAGAAGCGCACGGCCCAGCTTCCCTTTCGCCGCATCTCCTGCGGAGTCATCTCGGATTGCTTCTTGGTGACGCCCGGCCGCAAATGCGCGCCCTGCTTGCGCGCTAACGCCTTGCGGCCGGCCGCGGTGAGCCCACCGCGCGGATCCTTCTCCCGCACCGATGCGCGGCGCTTGCGGGAGGATCTGGCTGTCTTCTTTGCGGTGCGCTTGCGGGTCGTTCTCGCCGATGTCTTCGCCGACCTCTTTGCCTTCGACGATTTCGCCTTCGACGTCTTCTTCGTAGCCATGCGCATGTTGTCCACGAGGTTGGGGTAGCTGCGGCCCGCGCGCCGGGCGCGCGCCTTCGCGGCCGATTTCTGCGCAGGACTGAGATGCTTGGACGCCTTGCCTGCGCGCTTGCGTGGGTTGCTGCGTTTCCACGGGGAGCGGGATGCTTTTGCCATCGGCATCAACGCCTGATGATGGCAGGGGTTGCGTCACCGATCGGATCAAAGGCCCGGCAGCCTGCCTGCCATCGGCGCCGTCAGCATTGCCTCGAACAGGCTTTCGGCAGTGGTCCCCTCGGGCAAGCGATCGAGGATGTCCTCGAGCCGTCCATCGAGCAGCAGCATGGTGAAGCCATGCACTAGCGACCAGGCCCGGGCGATCGCCGCGCCCTGGTTCAGCGTCAGCGCGTCTCCGCTGATCTGTTCCTGCCGCATCGTGCCGACTGCATTCGCAAGTCCGGCGAACGAAGCTTCGGCGGCCTCGTGCAGCGAGGGCCGCGAATAGTCGAGCCGTTCGGTTTGGAACATGATCCCGTACATGCCGGGATGGGCCTGCGCATAGGCGACATAGGCTTTCGGCCGCGCCAGCGCCCGCTCGAGCGGCGTGGAGGCGGCCGCGCACGAGGAGGCCATCGCCGCGTTGAACTGACGAAAACCGACGGCTGCGAGCTCGCTGAGCAGGCCGGTCAGATCGCCGAAATGATGGGTGGGTGCGGCGTGCGAGACGCCGGCTTCGCGTGCCACCGCGCGCAATGTGAGCCCGGACAGCCCGTCGCGTTCCAGCACCCGTTCGGCGGCCTGGAGCAGTGCCTCGCGCAAGGCGCCGTGGTGATAGGGTGCCTCGGTCTTCGCACTGGCCGGACGGCGCGCGGGACGAGTCCGCATCCCCCCCGACGACAATGACTTTCGCGGCGTGCGCGCGCCGCGCGCGGATTCGGTCCCGGTTTCGCTCTTGCCCATGGGAGAAGCTATAGAGCGCAATATTGACAGTGTAAAGATTTCACTTGACCGCAACGGCCATCGGCGCTATGTGATCTTTACGATGTAAAGATAGGGAGGGATAGCCGTGCAGCAGGACGCGATCGCCGAGCGCCGCAACAATATCGCGCCGATCCCGTTCGAGGCCGACGCGCCTTTCCTGAAGATCGTCGGCGAATTGCCGCGCGAATTGAACGGCACGCTCTATCGCAACGGTCCCAATCCGCAGTTCGATTCTCCCGGCGCGCACTGGTTCGTGGGCGACGGCATGCTGCACGCCTTCCACCTCGAGAACGGACGCGCGAGCTACCGCAACCGCTGGGTCCGCACGCCGAAATGGCTGGCCGAGCACGACGCCGGCCGCGCGCTGTTCGGCGGCTTCGGGCGCAAGCTGCCTGATGCACCGGCTGATCTCACCGATGGTGGCGTCGCCAACACCAACATCATCTTCCATGCGGGCAAACTGCTCGCGCTGGAGGAGGCGCACCTGCCGACGGAGATCGAGCCGGGCACGCTGGCGACGCGCGGCTATCACAATTATCAGGGCCGCGTCGCCGGCAGCTTTACCGCTCATCCGAAGGTCGATCCCGTCACGGGCGAGCTGGTGTTCTTCGGCTACAACGCGGCGGGACCGCTGACGTCTGCCCTTTCCTACGGATCGATCGACGCATCCGGCAGGGCGACGCGCTTCGAGCGGTTCGAGGCGCCCTATGCCAGCATGGTGCACGACTTCATCGTCACCGCGAACCATGTGCTGTTCCCGATCCTTCCGATCACCGGCAGCATGGAGCGCGCGATGCGCGGACGGCCGCCCTATGCCTGGGAGCCGGACAAGGGCTCCTATGTCGGCGTGATGAAGCGCAGCGGCACTGCGGAGGACATCGTCTGGTTCCGTGCCGAGGCCTGCTACGTCTTTCACGTCATGAATGCGTGGGAAGACGGTAACCGCATCATCGCCGACGTCATGCAGTTCGAAGAGGCGCCGCTGTTTCCGCATCCGGACGGCCGGCCCACCGATCCGGAGAAGTCGCGCGCCCGCCACTGCCGCTGGACGTTCGATCTCTCGGGAAATACCGACCGTTTCCAGCAGACCTATCTCGACGATATCACCGGCGAATTCCCCCGCATCGACGATCGCCGTGCCGGGCTGAAGAGCCGTCACGGCTGGTACGCCTGCGCCAATCCGAAACTGCCGATGTTCGGCGCGCTGTCGGGCATCGTGCATGTCGATGGCAGCGGCCGAAGGCTGGGCCATTATCTCCTGCCCGCAGGCGACACCATCTCCGAGCCCGTCTTCGTCGAGCGGTCGAAGGATGCGGCCGAGGGCGACGGGTGGCTGCTGGCGGTGATCTGGCGGGCACGGGAGAACCGCAGCGACCTCGCCGTGTTCAATGCCACCGATATCGAGGTTGGCCCCGTCGCGCTCGTGCAACTCGGGCACCGCGTGCCCGACGGTTTCCACGGCAATTGGGTGGGAGCGGCGTAGCTCTCTATCCGTGATTCCGGGACGCACGGAAGCCGCGAGCCCGCAATGACATCGAACATCTCATCAATGAGGCCTCGCATGTACGTGCCCTCGATCACCGCAGACTCCCTCGCCCTCCTCGTCATGACATGCGCCACGCTCACACCGCAGATGGTCCGGCTGCGGCAGAGCGGGCAACCCAACTTCAATGGCGGCATCCTGCTGTTCGCCGGTTTCCTGATCGCCTGGACGCTGCCGGCTCTCGCCCGCCTCCCCTGGAGTGAAATCGCGGAAGAAGCATCCGAGCAAGGGCTTGCTGCAATTGAACTTTTGCAGGCAGCCTACATCATTTTGACACTGTAAAGATTTTGCTTGACCCGATCTCGGCCCTGAATTACAAATCTTTACATTGTAAAGATTGGCCTGACCGAGGTGGGCAATGGCGATTTTCCTGATCCTCGCGCCCTACGGCGCCTATACGTTCCTGATGCTGGCGACCTCTGCCACGATCAGCGTATTCGCGGCCTCTGCAATCTGCCTCGCCGCCGTCGTCATCGACATCGCGCGCGGCCGCTCGGTGAAGATCCTGGCCGCAGGGTCGGCAATCGTGTTCGCTGCAATCGGACTCTATCTCGCGCTGATCGACCCCGCGCTTGGCACACTCGCCGTCAAGCTGTCGGTCGATGCCGGCATCTTCGTCATCTCGCTCGGCTCCATGCTGGTTCGCCGCCCCTTCACGCTGCAATATGCGCTTGAATCGGTTCCGGCGGAGACCGCGGCCATGCCTGGCTTCCTCCGCGCCAATTACATCATCACGGGGGCCTGGACAGCGGCCGCGCTGTTGATGGGGGCCGCCAACCTCGTGCTGCTCTACGTCCCCGGCCTGCCGCTCTGGTCGAGCCTTGCGGTCGCTTTTGCCGCCCGAAACAGCGCGATTTACTTCACAAAGTGGTATCCTGAATATTGCCAGATCAAGTACGGTACGCCTGCCCGCAATGCCTAGCGCGCGCTGAACAGGATTGACGATGAAGGACGTATTCTCCCGCCTCGCCTCCGACCTCTTCTCCGCCATCCTCTTCCTGGTCGTCTATCTCATCACCGACAACGTCATCCTGGCAACGTCGGTAGCGATCGCCGGCGCGTTCGCGCAAGTGGTCTACGCCCGCATCAAGGGACAGCAGCTCAACTACATGACGTATGCGAGCCTCGCGCTCGTCGTCGGACTGGGCGCGATCACGTTGCTCACCAATGATCCCCGCTTCATGCTGGCAAAGCCCGCGATCGCGCATTTCGCGATCGGCCTCATCATGCTCAAGCGCGGCTGGATGCTGCGCTACATGCCGCCGATCGTCACCGAGACCGTTCCGGAATATGTGACGGCTGCGGGCTATGCCTGGGCGGTGCTGATGTTCGTCATCGGCTTCGGAATGATCGCTGTCGCATCGACCGGCGATCTGAAGCTGTGGGCGTTCTACCTCACGGTGGTCGCAGGCGGCGGCAAGATTCTGGCCTTCGCGCTTCAATACGTCGTTCTGCGCCTGATCGTCACCAGCCGCCGTCGTGCTGCCGCCCGCGCCTAAATGCCCTATCGCGGGGTTAGGCAGGAACCGCAAGTTGGGCTATAGCCTCGCTCAGGACGGGCCGCGGATCGTCGCGGACCGCCGAAATCTGTTCGGGAGACGGGAATGGCCGTAGACGGCAACTGGAATCTGACCATGACCACGCCGATGGGCGAGCGCCAGGCGACGCTGACCCTGTTGAGCTCCGGCGGCACGCTGACGGGCACGCAGGGCGCCGATGGCAACACCGCCGAGATCTTCGACGGCACCATCAGCGGCGACGCCGTCAACTGGAAAGTCTCGATCACCAATCCGATGCCGTTGACGCTCGAGTTCATCGGAAAGGTCTCCGGCGACAGCATGAGCGGCGAGATGGGCATCGGCCCGATGGGCAGCTTCCCGTTCACGGGCACGAAGGCGTAGAGCCGCGTATCAGGCAACCATGCGCATTCTCCGTCTCATCGCGGCAACGGCTCTGTGTGTCGCGACACAGGCGGCGCGCGCGGACGACACCGAACCGGCGTGGCGCGCAAGCGCGCTCGCCATGGTTCCTGCGGGCTATGTCGCTGGCGCCGCCTACCGGACCGAAGGCACGACGGGATATCTCGCCGTATATCCGGCGGCATCGAACGATGCGAAGATACCGGGAAGCGTCTTTGCTGCGCGTCAGGCCCTCGTGGTCACGCTGACGGCGGATAAGGCACGCGCGGTCTCGGCGGAACTGAAGCTGCGCACCGAGCCGCCTCCGAACGGCGATGACACCGATTTCACTGAGCTGCATGCCGAACTCGCCGCCAAGCGCGCAGCCCTGCCCGAAGGCACCGAACCCTGCGCTCTCGGCGCCTGGTCCATCGACAAGGACCCGAACGGCCTCAACGTGCGCGCCGAGCCCTCGGTGAAAGCGCGCGTGCTCGGCACCCTGCCGCCGCCGTACCGGCTGAAGCTGGGCGGCAGCGAGAACACGCCCGACGGCGGCTGGCTCACCGAATTTCGCATCATCGGATTCAAGGACGGCTGGTTCCTGATCGAAGGCGCGCAGCCCCCCGGCAAGGACTATGAGGACGAGAAGAGATATCCGCGCAGCGCGCCGAAGCCCTATGCCGGGCGCGGCTGGGTCGCAGCCAACAAGGTGGGGGCGGCCTATGCCAATGGCGCCACGCGCATGGGCGGGCTGTTCCAGGCCCCCTTCGTCGACGCCAAATGGATGCCCGCCCGGCACGAGCTCGGCGGCCCGATCGAAGTCGACGGCGGTCCCAAGCGGCTCCTCGCCTGTAGCGGATATTGGGGCCTCGTCGAGAGCCATGACGGCGTCCGCGGCTGGTGGCGCGCGCTGTGCTCCAACCAGGTCACGAATTGCAGCTAGGCTAGGGCCGCGGAAGCTTCCGAATTGTCATGGCCCGGCCATCCGCGCCTTGCTCGCAGCACTAAGAACGTGGATGCCCGGGACAAGTCCGGGCATGACGGTCTCCTGCGAAGGTCCATGCAACATCTCTGCGCGCGTGCGCGGCGATGTAAAGCTAGCCCAGGTTCAACTCCTTGAAGAAGTCGTTGCCCTTGTCGTCGATGATGATGAACGCGGGGAAGTCGACGACTTCGATGCGCCAGATCGCTTCCATGCCGAGCTCTGGATATTCGAGCACCTCGACCTTCTTGATGCAGTGCTCGGCGAGATTCGCGGCGGCGCCGCCGATCGAGCCGAGATAGAAGCCGCCGTACTTCTTGCAGGCCTCGCGCACGGCCGGCGCGCGGTTGCCCTTGGCCACCATCACCATCGAGCCGCCGGCGGCCTGGAACTGGTCGACGAAGGAATCCATGCGACCTGCGGTGGTCGGGCCGAATGCGCCGGAGGCGTAGCCTTCGGGAGTCTTGGCGGGGCCGGCATAGTAGACCGGGTGGTTCTTGAAATAGTCCGGCAGCGGCTCGCCCTTCTCCAGCCGCTCGCGCAGCTTGGCATGCGCGCTATCGCGCGCGACGATCATGGTGCCGGTCATCGAGACCCGGGTCTTGATCGGATACTTCGCGAACGTCGCCAGAATGTCCTTCATCGGCTGGTTGAGATCGATCTTGACGACCTCGCCGCCGAGCGACTGCTCGACCTGCGGCAGATATTGCGCCGGATTGTGCTCGAGCTCCTCGAGATAGACGCCGTCCCTGGTGATCTTGCCGAGCACCTGGCGGTCGGCCGAGCAGGACACGCCAAGCCCGATCGGCAGCGAGGCGCCGTGCCTGGGCATGCGGATCACGCGCACGTCGTGGCAGAAATACTTTCCGCCGAACTGCGCGCCGACGCCGAGCGATTGCGTCATCTTGTGGATTTCCTGCTCCATCTCGAGGTCGCGGAAGGCGTTGCCGTCCGGCGAGCCGTGCGTCGGCAGCGCGTCGAGATAGCGGGCCGAAGCGAGCTTCACCGTCTTCATGCAGAGCTCGGCCGAGGTGCCGCCGATCACGATGGCGAGGTGATAGGGCGGGCATGCCGCGGTGCCGAGCGTCAGGATCTTTTCCTTCAGGAAGGCCAGCAGCCGGTCCTTGGTCAGGACGGAGGGCGTGGCCTGGAACAGGAAGCTCTTGTTGGCGGAGCCGCCGCCCTTCGCCATGAACATGAACTTGTAGGCGTCGTCGCCCTCGGCGTAGATCTCGCACTGCGCCGGCATGTTGTTGGCGGTGTTCTTCTCCTCGTACATCGAGAGCGGCGCGACCTGCGAGTAACGCAGGTTGCGGCGGAGATACGCATCGCGCGCGCCTTCCGACAGCGCCGCCTCGTCGTCGCCGTCGGTGATGACGTTGCAGCCCTTCTTGCCCATGATGATCGCGGTGCCGGTGTCCTGGCACATCGGCAGCACGCCGCCGGCCGCGATGTTGGCGTTCTTCAAAAAGTCCAGCGCGACGAACTTGTCGTTCGGGCTGGCCTCGTCGTCCTCCAGGATCGCGCGGAGCTGCTTCAGATGGCCGGGCCGCAGGTAATGGTTGATGTCGCCGAAAGCAGCCTCCGACAGGGTCCGCAGCGCCTCGCGCGACACCACCAGCATCTCCTTGCCGAGGACCTTCTCGACCCTGACACCCTCGGACGAAATCTTCTTGTAGGGCGTCTCGTCCTTGCCCAGCGGGAACAGCGGAGTGTGCTTGTAGGGCGGAACGGGCTTCGACTGGTCGGGAAAGGCGGTGGGAGCGTTCATGGGCGGCTCGTCGGTTGGGGAGCGGAACCCTCGGTTCCGGCGTTAGAGCCGTTCTAAGCATTTTTGCCGCAAAGGGAAGTGAGCGGATCGCATGAAAGGGAGTTGCCGGCCAATCCGCCGGGAGACAGACGCAAGCGCTCCGCTCAGAGATCTCGGGACTACGCGCCGTGAAATACCGCAGTGACGACAACTCGTGCGCGTACCGCGTCGACTTCATAGACGACGACATAGGGCAACCGTGGCACGACCCACTCAAATGTCGCGGGGTCATGCCCCACGTGCCCCATGAAGGGAAAGGAAGTCGGCAGCTCGATGCTCTGGAGCAGCCGGTCGGTCACCTTACGGGCGGCGGCGGGGCTATCCTGCGAAATCCAGGTGAAGATGCCTTCGAGGTCAGCGACCGCCTGATCATCGAAGATCAGCTCCATCGTGCATCAAGAACCAAAGCGTTCGACGCGCGCACGCACCTCAGCGAGGGAGAGGAGTTTCCGATCCGGATCGGCCCGGCGACGGCGCACCTCGGCAATCTGCTCATCGGTCAGCTGGATTGCCCGCATGTGCTTGACATAGTCGAGCAATGCTCCGGCGGCGGCATCCTGTTCGCCTTCGGAAAGCTGCGCCACCTGACGGATGGCCTCGTCCATGAGCTTGGTCATGCGGGGCAGTATAGCACGTTGCAGGCGAGAGAACAGTCACGCCGCACGTGGAAAGGCCGTTCCCCGCCCTTGCGCTTCGGGCCCGCCGACGCTTGAATGCGCGCACTAAGGGGCTTTTCATCATGACATTGAACTTGAACGTCCGCGGCGCGATCCTGGTCGCCGCCGCCACCGCCGGCCTTGTGGCCCTCGTCTCTCCCGCGCGCGCCGATCGCTGCGACGACAGCGCCAAGGAGCTGGCAAACCAGGTCGATCGCCTCAAGGTGAACTTCCGCGCCGCCAACGTCGTTTACCTGACGCATCCGGCGGCCAAGGAGCTATCCGTGGGTTGCCGCGGCGACAAATATTCCATCGAGCTCTACGCCAAGGGCGATCGCAAGCCCAAGCCGGAGTTCTATGCGCTGGTGGGATCGATGGCCGCGATCGTCTTCACCGTGACGAAGGACGATACCACGACGGGCGCGACACGCTGCCTGAAGCGGATGGGCCTGCTCCGCGGCGACAAGGTCAGCATGCGCTATCGCCGGCTCAACATGGAATGCACCCGCACCAAGACGGAGGCGTCGATCGCGATCACGCGCGGCAAGGACGAATAGAAGCGCTCGCTGTTTCCGCATGACGGTGGAGGGAGCGGCTCTTTTCTCAAATCTTGCGCGCACGGAAGCTGACGACGGCGCATCGATCCGCGCAAATCCCTCGCATTTTAGCGATTGCCTTGAAGGAAATTTCGCTCCTCACAGGCCACGCTCGATTGTTTCCATATGTGAGGATTTGCGAATGAAGGTTTCCACCGTTGCGCCCCCACCGATCGCGATCGTGGTTCCGAACTACGATTCGACCAAGCAGCAAGACGTTCAGACCAAGGTCAAGGACGAGAGTCCGACCTATAAGCCGCAGCCGCCTGCGCCGCTGCCGCCGGGTCAGGGCACGCGGATCGATCAGATCGCCTGACCAGACTTGCCGGCGCCAAAGCGTCCGATCCGGTCGATCGGGCCTTTCGCGCGTCTGGCCGCATCTTTGCCGGATAGCAGCACCATGATTGCCATCCCGGGATCCCGCGCGTGATCGCGCGCTTGCTGTGGCACAAAACGATCTTCGTTTTCCCGACGTCTGGTCAGGGCTGACCACTCTCAAATCGGACCGGCTAGCCGTCGAGCTCGCGATAGCGGCGGAAGATGCCCTGCTCGTTGAAGGGAATGCGTCGCTCGCTTGCGAGATAGGCCTTGATGTTCGGCCGCGCGGCGATGCGGTCGTGCAGGCCGACGAGGCCCGGAACATCCGATTCGAACGCCTTCATGCGCTTCGGGAAGGCATAACGCAGACCATCGACGATCTGGAATAGCGAGAGATCGACGTAAGTCAGGCGGCGACCGGTGACGTAGGTACCGCCGCTCTCGGCGAGAAGCTGCTCGAAATAGCCGAGATATTTCGGCACGCGCTCGTCCCAGAACTCGGCCGTGCGCCTCTTCGCCGGCGCCTTCTGGTCCTCATAATAGAGCGACGGCCCGAGCGGATGATGGGTGTCGTGGATCTCGACGACGAGGTCGGAGATGGTGAGCTGAAGCTGGTGCACCCAGAGCCTGCCGCCTTCCGTCTTCGGCGCGAGGCCGTGGCGGGCGCCGAGGTAGAGCAGGATGTTCGCAGTCTGGCCGATGACGAGCTTACCCGCTTTCAGGAACGGCGGCGCAAAGGGCGGCGTGCCCTTGTGCGCGTCCATCATCTTCATCATCGCAGCCGTCCCGCGCGGGCCGCGCGCGACATCGACGTAGGCGGCCGCCGCCTCCTCCAGCGCCAGCCGCACATATTCGCCGCGGCCCTGGATTTCGGGCCAGTAGTAGAGCTCGTATTTCATGGGAGGGGTCCGTGAACGTGGTGCGACGAAGCCAATGTATCACCCGCCGCAAGGTTCCGTCAGCGTCGCTGCGACGGCTATCGCTAAACCCTCCGTCATTGCGACCGCAGCGGAGTAATCCAGAGACGTTCGGCGGAGGGCTTTCGGATTGCTTCGCTGCGCGCGCGATGACGCAGAGAGATGGGCCCAACGAAAAAGGGCGCCGTGCCTGAGCACGACGCCCTTCCTTGCCAAATCGCTTGCGATCAGTTGGTCTGCTGGATCGCCGACAATTCCCAGCCGGCGCCCGGCCTGCGGGCAAACGTCCAGATCTCGGTGGCCTCGCCCGGCTGCTCGCTGCCGGCAACGACTGCGCCGGTGTTGCGATCGAGCGTCTTGTCGGTGAGCGCGAAGCGCAGCGCCACCGTGGCGTAGTCGGTCTCGCCTTCGCGCCAGGCTTCCGCGAGGTCACCCTGCAGCAGCTTGACGTTGGTCACCTTGTTGACGACGTTGCGCGCACGGTTCTGGGTGAGGTCCTGCTCGAAATAGGAAACCATTTCCGGCGTCGCGAGCGTGTGCAGCTTGGCCACGTCCTCGTTCGACCAGGCGGCCTGAACCTCGCCGAGCAGGCGCTCGAACGCCTCATAGTCGTCCGGCTTGATCTCGAGCGGCGCGTTGTTGGCACCGAAGCCGAAGCCGCCAAGACCACCGGCAAGACCACCGCCGCCAAGACCGCTGCGATAGTTGGTCTGCGGTCCGGGCGCCGGGCCTGAGTCAGCGTTGGCGTTGGCGTTGGCATAAGCCGCCCGTGGGGCGTGACGGCGCTGCCACCACGACATGGCCAGCCGCACCACCAAGACCACCAGCGCGATCTGGATGATCAGGCCGAGGATCGAGGACAGGCCGCCGAGGCCGCCGAACAGGCCGCCGCCGAACAGCATGCCGAGCAGGCCTGCACCGAGGAAGCCGGCCGCCAGGCCGCCCATGAAGCCGCCGGCGCGACCAAAGAGGCCGCCGCGGGCGGGCGCAGCCGCGGCAGAATTCATGCCTGCGCCCGGCTGGGTATAGGTGCGGTTGAACTGCGAGGTCGAGCCCGGCGCCGTCGTGGTCGAAGGAGGCGCCGAATAGGTGCGCGAGCCGCGCGACCCCGACGAGAAGCCACCGCCGGCGCGGGCGTCGGCGGACGAAATCGTCAGCGCGGTCGGCAGCGCAAGCGCCAGCACGACGGCAAGCGTCTTGAAGAGACTGCGGGAGAAAGTCATGTGCGTTTCCCAAATCCCCGGCATGGGGACGTGCGCTTAAGATGGGCAGACTTCCCGAAAAGTGAAGCCGGTTTCGGAAACCGTGGCTGCGGCCCTCAGTCGCGGGGATGTGGCAAAAGCCCATATTTGGCGGGGGCTTGACGGGACGTGGGCGGGAACCGAAGTCGCGGGTTACCGGCGCTCTCGCGAGGATGATTCCGCTTTTTCCTTGTCATTGAGGCTCCTCAGCCCTGCTTCGTCATCGTCTCCTTCACCGCCGCCACGAGCTGGCTGAGCGTGAATGGCTTCGGCAGGAAGTCGAACTGCTGGCCTTCGGGCAGGCTCTTCTCGAACGCGTCCTCGGCATAGCCCGAGACGAAGATGAACTTGATGTCGGGGTTCTTTTCCCGCATCGCCTTCAGCAGCGTGGGGCCGTCCATCTCGGGCATGACGACGTCGGAGACGACGAGATCGATCGCCCCGCTCTGCTCCTCCAGCACCTCCATGGCCTCGACGCCGTTCTCGGCCTCGACCACGGTGTAGCCGCGCGAGCGCAGGCCACGGGCGTTGAGCGCGCGCAGGCCTTCTTCGTCCTCGACCAGCAGAATGGTGCCCTGCCCGGTGAGATCGGTTCGCGGCTTGGTCTCGGCCGGCGCGGCTTCCTTCGCGGCGCCGTTGGCCGCGCTGGCGACGGCCGCGGGCTGCTCGACCTGCGCTTCCTGCTCGGCGTGATGGCGCGGCAGGAAGATATGGAACGATGTGCCCTGCCCCGGCTCGGAATCGACGTAGATGAAACCGCCGGTCTGCTTGACGATGCCGTAGACGGTGGAGAGTCCGAGCCCGGTGCCCTTGCCGACTTCCTTCGTCGAGAAAAACGGCTCGAAGATCTTGTCGCGGATGTCGGCGGGAATGCCTGTGCCGGTGTCGGCGACCTCGATCCGGACGTAATCCGCTGCCGGCATGCCCTTGTAGGCGAGCTTGCCGGCCTCCTCGGTGGCGACGTTGGCGGTGCGGATGATCAGCTTGCCGCCGTCCGGCATGGCGTCGCGCGCGTTCACCGCGAGGTTGACGATCACCTGCTCGAACTGGGAGACGTCGACCTTCACCGGCCAGAGATCGCGGCCGTGGACGAGGTCGAGCTTGACCTTCTCGCCGATCAGGCGGCGCAACAGCATGGTGAGGTCCGACAGCGCGTCGCCGAGATCGAGCACCTGGGGCCGCAGCGTCTGCCGCCGCGAGAACGCCAGCAGCTGCCGCACCAAGGTCGCGGCGCGCGTCGCGTTCTGCTTGATCTGCATGATGTCCTGGAACGACGGGTCGGTCGGCTTGTGCGCATTCAGCAGGAAATCGTTCGCCATCATGATGGCGGAGAGCACGTTGTTGAAGTCGTGGGCGATGCCGCCGGCGAGCTGGCCGACCGTCTCCATCTTCTGCGACTGGTTGATCTGGTTCTCCAGCGCGCGCCGTTCGGTGGTTTCGAGCATGTGCACGATGGCGGCTTCCGCGTCGTTCTCGGCCGAATCGACCGGTGTGACGAAGAACTGGCCCCAGCGCTCCTTGGCCCCTTCCAGCGCCACCTCGACCGGCGCGATGTCGGCCTTGCCTTCGGCGGCCTGGTTGATGGCCGCGATCAAGAGGTGCCGGTCGCGCGAATTGACCGCGCGGAAGATCGACTTGGAGGCGTTGTCCAGCCCCAGGGCCTGTCCGAGCTTGGCATAGCGCGCATTGGCGCGCACGACGTTGCCGGCGCGATCGACGGTCGCGATCGCCATCGGCGTGTGGTCGAAGAAGCGCATGAAGCGCACTTCGGCGGCACGGTCGGGATCGCTGCGCTCATCGCGGGCACGGCTGATCACGAGCGTGCGCGAGGGCCCCGGCGCGCCGTCGGCGCCGAAGGCGAGCTTGTGATAGAGCCGCACCGGCATGGTCTTGCCGCTGCGCATGCGCAGGTCGATGTCGAAGATTTCCGTCTTCACCTCGCCCGGCACCGCCACGATCGAGGTCAGCAGCGAGGCGCCGTCGCCGGAGACGATGTCGGTGAGCTTCAGGCCGCCCGAGCCGATCTCGGCGAGGTCGTAATCGAGCCAGTTCGCCAGCGTCGCGTTCACATAGGCGAGCTCGCCGGCCGGATTGACCGAGAAGAAGCCGCAGGGCGCGTGGTCGAGATATTCGATCGCGTGCTGCAGCTCCTGGAACACGTCCTCCTGGCGCTCGCGGTCGCGCGTGATGTCGGCGATCGACCACACCGCATATTTCGCCTCGCGCTTGCCGGTACCGAGCGGGCGCACCCGCATCCGCAACCAGCGGCCCTGGCTGCCGTCATGGCCGGAGATCCGCACCTCTTCCTGCTGCCGCTTGCCTTCGCGGGCGGCCTTCAGCAGCCGGAACACCGCTTCGGAGACGTCGGGGTTGCCGATGAAGACGCGCTCCACGGGGCGCACGTCCTGCGGGCTGGTGGCGCCGGTCAGGGTCAGATAGGCGGCATTGGAATAAACCACGTGGCCGCGCGCATCGGTGACTGCAAGCCCGTCGAACGAATGATCGGAGATACGGCGAATGATCGGATCATCGAGATTGCGGTCGGCGAAGCGGATGATGCCGGCGGCGAAGGCGAACAGATTGAACAGGCCGACCATCGCCAGCACGGCGAGGATGCCGAGGATGTAGGGCTGCGCCTGCGCGCGCCCGAGCGTCATCAGCCCGATGGCGACCGCAACGAGACCGGCGGCCACCAGCAGCACCAGCGCGATGCTGCCCGAGCGCTGCGACGGCTCGTGCGCCGCAACGGGCTCGCGTGTGAGGTCGTGGTCGGTTTCGACGGTCATATCAAGCTGGCGCAGCCTGTCGGCAGAGAATCAACGCGCTACGGGGCGCATGGGGTCCTCCCTGCCTCAATCGGACCCTGAGGTGCAAGGGCAGCAGGGGCGAAAGGTACGCTGATTCCCAGAATACGGCCATTTCCGGTACCTTTCGGGAGTTTTATCCCCGCCCGGCGCTGAATCCGCGCTTCAGCCGCATGACGTAGCCGATGACCTCGGCGACCGCATGATAGTGCTCGGTCGGGATTTCCTGGTCGATGTCGACGGTGGCATAGAGCGCGCGGGCCAGCGGAACGTTCTCCACGATCGGGATGTCGTGCTCGCGCGCGATCTCCCGGATCTTGAAGGCGAGATTGTCGACGCCCTTGGCGACGCAGATCGGCGCGGTCATGCCGCGCTCATAGGACAGCGCCACGGAATAGTGGGTCGGGTTGGTGATGATCACGGAGGCCTTGGGAACCTCTGCCATCATGCGCTTCT
This sequence comes from Bradyrhizobium sp. CCH5-F6, assembly GCF_001556045.1. Lineage (GTDB taxonomy): Bacteria > Pseudomonadota > Alphaproteobacteria > Rhizobiales > Xanthobacteraceae > Bradyrhizobium. The sequence goes on along the minus strand of NZ_LSIC01000115.1, from coordinate 4,006 downwards.
TGGCGCGCTGCTGCCGCAACTGGCGGATCTTCCCCTTGATGTGCGGGTCGCCTTCGGACTGCTTGTACTCTTCCTTGATCTCCTGGAGCGACATCTTCTGCCGCTGGAACCAGCTTCGGTACTGGAAGAAATAATCGGCGATGGCGACGATCGCGAGCGCTGCGACCACCGCGCCGAGCAGATGAATGGTCAGGGTGGTCGTGGCGCCGAGCATGGCGGCCGGATCGAGCCTGACCATCGCCTCCATGCGATGCCGCTCCGGCCACAGGATCATGGTCATGACCGCGCCGAGCAGGACCAGCTTGCCGATGCCTTTGAGGAAATTGGCCGCGGCCTGCTTGCCGAAGATGCGCTTGAAGCCGGCGCCGGGCGATATCTTGTTGAACTTGGGTTTCAGGGATTCGGCCGACCACACCAGGCGGTGCTGGAGCATGTTGCCGGCGATGGCCGCCAGCATCAGCATGAAGAGGGGCACGCCGATCGCCGCGAGAACGGCGAATTCGATCTGCTGCATCAGTGCGATCAGGGCCTTGCCGTCGGTCTTGATCATCCAGGAATTGGCGAGCAGGTTGCGCATCGGCGTCAGCAGGCCGCTGCCGACCGAGCCCGAGAAGGTCGAGACCACGAGCGTGCCGCCCGCCATCATGAACCAGGTGTTGATCTCCTGGCTCTTGGCGACGTCGCCGCGTTCGAGCGCATCGTCGAGGCGCTTTTGCGTCGGGTCTTCTGTTTGACTTTCGGGATCGTTGTCTTCCGCCATCGATCGACCCCTGTCACTTGAGCGGCGTCATCTGGTGCATGACACCGATGAAGTAATCGAGATAGGTGCCCATCATCGCGGTGAGCACCACGGCGAGCACCAGGAAGCCCGCGAAGATCGACAGCGGCACGCCGACGAAATAGACCTGCATCTGCGGCATCAGCCGCGCCAGCACACCCAGCCCGATGTTGAAGACGAGGCCGAACACCAGAAACGGCCCGGAAAGCTGCAAGCCGAGGCGGAACGCTGCGGAGAAGGCGCGCGTCGCCAGCGAGGCGACGTCGCCGCTCGAGACGGTCTCTCCCGGCGCGAAGATCGTGTAGCTGTCGTTCAGCGCTGCTATCACCAGATGATGGCTGTCGGTGGCGAACAGCAACGTCACCCCCAGCATGGTCAGGAAGTTGCCGACCAGCACGCCCTGCTGTCCCTGGGTCGGATCGACCGAGGTGACGAAGCCGAGCCCCATCTGCTGCGCGATCACCGATCCCGCAACCTGGAGCGCCGACAAGGTCACGCGCGCGGTCGCGCCCAGCACGATGCCGATCGCGATCTCATGCAGCATCAGGACCAGCAGCGGCGCGAGCGAGCCCATGTCGACCTGGTAGGCGTTTCGATGCAGGGGCAGGATGATCAGCGTGAGCAGCAGCGCGATCGACAGCTTGATCCGCGTTGGAATGTTGGTCTCGCCGAGCCCAGGCAGCAGCATCACCATCGCGCCCACCCGGGCGAAGGCGAGCATGAAGGAAGCGGCGAGCGCCGGCAGCAGCGAGACGTCGATGCGCATTTACGCATTGTGCCTCAGCCACCGATGATTCGCGACGAGATCCGCAGCATGTGGGCGTGGAGCGAGTCGGCCATGAACGGCAAGGCCAATAGCATCGTGGCGAAGATGGCCAGGATCTTCGGCACGTAGATCAGCGTCTGCTCCTGGATCTGCGTCAGCGCCTGGAACAGCGACACGATGACGCCGACGACCAGGCCGACCACCATCAGCGGCGATGACACGATCACGATCGTCCAGATCGCATCGCGCGCGACGTCGAGGGTCTCGGGTCCAGTCATTTGCAGAATTCCTTGTTCAACTGTCATCCCGCCACCGCGGCGAGGATTGTCCGGTCCCTCCTCGCCATTGCGAGGAGCCCTTGCGACGAAGCAATCCAGACTGCCGCTGCGGAAAGATTCTGGATTGCTTCGCTGCGCTCGCAATGACGTTTGGGGCAAGCGCCAGCGGCCCAAGAATCAGATCGGCATCTTCATGATGTCTTCATACGCCGCGATCACGCGGTCGCGGACCGAGACCAGCGTGGACACCGCGACGTCGGTGTCTGCGACCGCCGTCACGACGTCCATCACGTTGGCCTTTCCGGCGGCCATCGCGACCGTCTGCGCATCGGATTTGCGGCCGGACTCCATGACGCTGCCGACGGCGTCCTTCAGCAGCGAAGCAAAGGATTGCCCGCTCGGCTCGTTGCCCTTGCCGGCGCCGCTGTTCTCCAGCACGCGGGCGAGATTGGCGTAAGCATTGGCGGCGATTGTCGGTGATGCCATGGCTCAAATGTCCTGTTCAGCTCTTGAGGATGTCGAGCGTGCGCTGGATCATCCGGCGCGTCGCACTGATGATGTTGAGATTGGCCTCGTAGGACCGCTGCGCGTCGCGCATGTCGGTCATCTCGACCACCGAATTCACGTTGGGATATTTGACGTTGCCGCTCGCATCCGCCGCCGGATTGTTCGGCTCGTACCTGACGCGGAAGTTGGACTGGTCCGGCTTGATCCTGCCGAGGGTGACGACCTGCGCGTCGAGCGTGCGGTCGAGCGCGGAGGAGAAGGTCGGAACCTTGCGCCGGTAGGGATCGCCGCCGGCAGTCTGCGCCGTCGAATCGGCATTCGCGATGTTTTCCGAGATCACCCGCATCCGCCCGGCCTGCGCGCGCAGTCCGGAGGTGGCGATCGCCATCGAGCGGGCAAAGTCGCTGCTGTCATTCGCCATGATGCACCTCTGGCTCTCCTGGTTCCCCGGTCACGCCTAGCCCTTGCCGATCGCGGTCTTGAGCAGGCGCAGGCTCTTCGAATAGAGCGAGGTGACCGCTGCGTAGTCCATCTGGTTGCTGGCGGCCTTCATCATCTCCTCCTCGAGATTGACGGCATTGCCCGCGGGGCGGGTCTCGAAACCGGCGTCCTTGTTCTGGTCGAACGCGGAGGCCGCGCCGGATGGCGTCATGTGCGAGGCGCTGGTGCGGGTGAGCGTCAGGGGCCCCATCGAGCCCGTGACCGCGCCGCTCTTGTCGAACTTCGGCTCGACCAGGTCGCGCGGCCGGAATTTGGGGGTATCGGAATTGGAGACGTTCTCGGACAGGACGCGCTGGCGCTCCTGGTGCCACTGCATCTTGGTCCGAAGCACCGAAAGCTCCGGGATATCGTTGATGGACATCGTCGCGGCTCCTTCCGCCTCTTGCGGACCCTGACCGTCCGAAGCTAGGCAGAATTTGCCGCCTGTATGGTTAACAGCTGGTTAAGAACGCCGGCCATGCATGTCCCGGGTCGGGACATGATTTCGCCCCCCGTGATTCTACGCGGCGAAAAGCAGCATTAACCCAACCGTTTGGCCGCGCGTGCACAGGGCAAGAAGTCGTTTTGGATCGGGCGATTCATAGGTTATTAAGAGTTGGGGACGGCAAAACTTGCCGTGGAACGTTAAGAAATCGCAGTTTGGGGCATCGTATGCCGGTGGTTGGCGAATCTGACCGCGGGCACGAGAGAAGCGCCATTTGTCGGGGACAAGCATGCAAGGCAGCCCTATCACCTTCATCGTCGCGTTCATCGTCGTTCTGGCGTTGATCGGCGTCGCTGCTTGGCTGGTTCGCCGATTCGCCAGCAGCCGGATCGGCTCCAATACCCAGCGTGGCAGGATGCCCCGCCTCGCCGTGATCGACGCTGCCGCGGTCGACGGCCGGCGCCGGCTGGTGCTGGTCCGGCGCGACAATGTCGAGCACCTGCTGATGATCGGCGGCCCAACGGACATCGTCGTCGAGCCCAATATCGTTCGCGCCGCGCCCAGCCGCGACCAGCTCCCGCAACGTCCGAACGCCGCCGAACCGCCGCGTCTTGCCCCCATGCCCGATGCCGGCGGCTGGGCCGACGAAGCGCCGCGTCCGGAACTGCTCGATCATCCCGAGCCGCATATGCCCGAGCCGCCGCCGCGGCCCGCGCGCCCATCCTTCGCCGACGAGGTGCGCCGCCCGGCCC
>NZ_LSIC01000114.1 GCF_001556045.1 Bradyrhizobium sp. CCH5-F6 | reverse complement strand
TTAGCGGAGCAGCTGGAGCACGCTCTGCTGCGACTGGTTGGCCAGCGACAGCGCGGAGACCGCGATCGACTGACGGGTCGAGAGCGCCTGGCTGTTGGCCGCTTCGACGTTGGTGTCGGCCAGCGTGAGGTTGGCCGAGCCGGTCTGCAGCACGTTGATCAGGTTCTTGTTGAAGTCCTGACGGATCTGCACCACCGAGAGGTTCGAACCGAGGCTCGACGCCTCCGAGCGCAGCGTGCTCGACGCAGCGTTCAGGTTGGTGAGCACCTTGTTGGTGGCCGCGTTGTCGATGAAGTCGACACCGCTAGTCAGCGCAGCAAGGCCCAGACCCTTGGAGTTGTAGGTCACGCCGGTGATGCTCAGGTTCGACTTGCCGGTCTCGTCGAACACCAGCTTGAGCTGGTCGCCGTTCAAGAGGTTGACACCGTTGAACGAGGAGTCCTGCGCCGTCGTGTCGATCTGGTTCAGGATGTTGTTGTACTGGTTGACCAGATTGGCACGCGAGGTTTGCGCAACCGTATCCTGGACGGGGGTGGAAGCCGTCGAGAAGGTCAGCGACGAGGTCAGCGTGCCGCCGATCGCACCGCCCGCGGCGCTCGAACCGATGGTCGAGGACGCGTAGTCGTTGGTGGTCGAGATCGTCAGCAGGCCGTTGGCGTCAATCGTCGCAGACAGGTTGTTGGCCTGAAGCTTCGAGTTGAGCTGGTCCAGCGTCTTGACCGTGCCGTTGGTGCCGTCGCCGAAGGTGACGTCAACCGCGGTGCCGCCGTTGAAGGAGGTGAAGGTCAGGGTCTTGCCGCTGATGCCGCCGATGCCGGAGGTGCGGGCCGCCGAGAACGCGCTGGCGGTGCCGGTGTTGCCGGCGAGGCCGAGCGCATTCAGCGCGTTGCCGGTGCCCGTGATCGACAGGTCGGCATTGACGCCGGTCGAGAGCTTGAGCTGGCCCGAGGCGTTGATCGACGAGGCGATCTGGCCCGAGGCGGCCGCAAGCGTCGCGGTGCCGTTGGCGGCAATGGTGGCGGTCTGCACGCCGGTGGCAAGGTCGATCGCGTTGAGCACGTCGTTGACGTTGCCGGCCTGGAGGTAGACCGTCGAGTTGCCGTTGCCGTCGGTGATCACGTTGCCGCTCTTGCCGAAGCCGGTCGGGATCGCCGGAGCGTTGGTCGAGCCGGGGACCGGCGCGTTCTTGAAGGTGATGACCTTGCCGTTGACGTTCAGCGTCGAACCATCCGAGATCAGAGCGCCCAGCGAGGTCGAGCTGGTGGTACGGGTCGCCGTCACCGTGGCGTTGCCGCCACCCGTCGCGGTGGTCAGACCCACAGCCTTGAGCAGGTCGGCCTTGCCGGTCACGGACACGTCCGCACCCGCCGAGCTCTTCAGCGTCACGATGCCTGCGGCCATCGACGAGGCCGTCGCACCGGAAGCGACACCGATCGTCGCGGCGCCGTTGGTGATCGTCGTGGTCTGCACGCCGCTGGCGAGATCGATCGCGGTCAGCAGGTCGTTGACGGTCGCAGCCGGGGTGCCGGCGGTGCCGAGATAGACGGTGGTGTTGCCGCTACCGTCGGTCACGAGGTTGCCGCTGACGCCCGAACCGGTCGGGACCGCAGTGGCCGCCGGAGCCGAACCGGAGCGGAAGGTGATGGTCTTGCCGTTCACCGTCAGCGTGTCGCCGTCGGCCGGAGCCGTGCCGATCTTCGTGGCGGCGGTGGTGCCGATCAGGGTCATCGTGCCGGTGACGGCAGTGGTGCCGTCGGCGGCGTTCACGGCCACAGCGTTCGAGTACGTGCCCTGGGTCGCGCCGAGCGTCGTCGTGCCGGTCGCAGCGGTCGCGCCGCCGGCAGCGCCGCTATACAGCACGTTGCTGAGGGCGGTGTTGCTGGCATAGGACGTCGTGCCGCGCAGGTCGGCGGCGGTCGCACCCGAGATCGTCGTGGAGACGTTCGACTTGGTGGAGTAACCGACCGTGGTCTGCAGCGCCTGGTTCGCGATCGACTTTGCCGAGTCGATCAGCTTCTGCAGCGAGGTGATGCCGGTGTTGGCAGCCTGCAGCACCTGCACGCCGTTGGCGATGCCGTCGAGCAGATTGTTGATGTCGCTGGCGCGGTTGTCGAGCGACTGGGCCGTGAAGAAGTTGGTGGGATTGTCCAGGGCCGAGTTGACGCTCTTGCCGGTCGACAGACG